>NZ_JAMYPO010000032.1:0-77680 GCF_040320365.1 Mesorhizobium sp. M0701 | reverse complement strand
GATTCGGCGGAAAGTTCACAGAGAAATCGGTCTCACCGCGTGCGATCCATTCCGATTGGTCGACGCTTCTGTCGGCTTCTACGTACCGAACGTCGGTGAAGCCATCTGCGCGCATCAGTTCTCCGGCGATGAACGCGCCTGCCCAGCAGTAGGAACCACCAACCCACCGCGGCAGACGAACCGTGGTCGTTTCCAACGGCGGTTCCGCGTGGAGTGACTCTGGAAGTCCGACGATACCGGCAGCGCCTGCCGTTGCAGCGCCGGCCAGGAATCGGCGGCGGGTTTGGATGATCTGCATCAGAACGCTCCTCTTCCGATTGGCAAAAGGCAATACTGGCCGGAACCGAGCAAAAGAGGTTCGGCAGAGGCAGAGCGCGACGAGTGGTTGTGGAACCTAGCGCGCCTAGTCCGATGCGGGAGTCTTGCGCTCTCAGTCGCCGGCCCATGTATTAGCAATCGACGATATACCGACGATACGCCCAATTTGCGTAGGTTGCGAGCGCAAAACTTACTACGCCAATCCGCGTCCGAAGAACGATAGCGGACGTTCAGCGGGTGGGGCCGGCCGCAGTAAACTCGAAGTGGCCATTCGCAACCGCGCAAACGGTCTCCCACTGACAGCGAGGTGCTGGCGGGACGCCAAAAGCCGCAATTCCGCTGTCGGCCACGCCGCGCCCGAGACCCTCGGATCGTTTCTCCAATGGCCAATATTGGCCGAAGGAGAATGACGATGGGCATTTCACAATACGATCCGGCAGCCAAGGGGCGGCCGGTATGGAACGCTGGTCGGCAGGTCGGAGCCAAGCGAGCCCCGAAGCCGCGGCAGATATGGGCAATCCGCTTCTTCCTCAATCGCGAAGGACGAATGAGGGATCATGCCTGCTTGACCTCGCGATCGACAGCAAGCTGCGGGGTTGCGACCTAGTGAAGATCAAGATCGGTATGCTTGTGGCGGGTCCGGAAATCCGGGCCCGCTTCAATGGTGGTTCAGCAGAAGACCGGCGACCGGTTCAGTTCGAGTATCACGTCAGATGCGCGAGCAAGTCTGTTGGCATGGCTTGAGAGACGTAGCGGAACAGTGGACGACTTCGCGTTTCCCAGTCGTGTTGATGCCGCCGCGCATTCGAGCACGAGCCAATATGCACGACTGGTGGATGAATGGGTGTCGGCGATCGGTCTGCGCCGAGAAGAGTATGGCACGCACTCGCTTCGCCGCACCAAAGCCTCCATCATCTACAAGGCGACAGGCAATCTCCGTGCGGTGCAGATCCTGCTCGGCCACACCAAGATCGAGAACACGGTACGGTATCTCGGTGTGGATGTAGAAGATGCGCTCGCATTATCCGAGGCGACGGAGGCCTGACCACAAGCGGCTCCGCTCGACTGGTGGAGCCGCGATCGGCAATGCGCCGATGTCGGTCATCGGGCTCGCGTTCTTTGATTCCCCAAAGCGGACGCAGCAGCATGCGTCGCCAGGATAGTAATTGCGGACGCAGCTGTCACTGGTTCAGGCGAGGCGGCAAGTAGACGACCAAGGTCAGTCCGGAATACCGGCACGGCGCAGGAGCGTGACAATCTTATCGAGCACCTCCGCCTCCCTGTAGGGTTCCTAGCGACGAAAGACCTTGAGTGTGAAGCGCGGATGGGCCTGGCGCATTACCGCGATCGTCTCCGCGGCCGCATCAGGCTGGCCATCGGCCAGCCTGGCAAGTCGCAACATAAAACTGAGGAAATGAAGGTGTTTGGTACGCATCGGCGCCCTGAGCGTGAGGGCCACCAGCGCTCGTGGCCCACTTCAAGGGTCGTTTGCAGCCCATGATTTCTGCTGGGCCGCATACGGTCGGCCGTCACTCCGGCAACCCCGCGAACCGCATCTGCTTGATCCAGCGGTCGAGGCTTCCGGGTGCGGTCCAAATCTTGTCCCACTCCCTGCGTTCTTTACTGATGGATTCACTGGGAGTGTTCTGGAGGAAAACCGCAAGCGCTTCCTTTGCCTCTCGCTTGTTTCCTAGACAAGCGTGGATCCCCGCAAGCATGCGCTGTGCGCCGCTCGGGATCCTGGACATTTTCCGCATCGCAGCCAGCGCCGCCCCACAATCGTTCTTTTCCCAGAGCGCCCAGCCCATCTGCCAGTGAAACCAGTCAGGGTGGAAGGGATCGATGCCTTTGGCCTGCTCGATCCGATCGATCGCTTCGTCGGCGCGGCCAACATACAGCAGCACGTTCGTACTCATGACGAGGATATGCGAGTTGCTCGGGTTCAAGGCGATCGCCTGATCGTACTGGGCAAGGGCCTGCTCCACCTCTCCGCCTTCGGTGTGGGTGCTGGCGCGGACCTCATGCGCTTCAGCGTCATCAGGAGCGAGCAGGATGGCCTTGTCGGCGTATTCGGCAGCGAGTTTCAACGCCTCGTTCCGATTGTGTTCCTGTGAGTGCCACCCGAATACCGCGTCATTGCGATAGTACCAGGCCAGCCCGATATGGCCGAACTGGGAGTTCGGATCCGCTTCGATCGCATTGAGGCTGAACTGCCTTAACAGCTCGTTCCCCTCGGCTGAGATATCCTCTCCGATCTTGGCCCTCCCCATCAGGTAATAGCGGAGCGCGCTGACCTGAGCCGCATCGCTCTGTGGCAAGGGTCGCTCGATCCTTACTCCGACCCGATCCGCAAGCGTGCGGATGATTTCCTCCTGGACGACGAAAAGATGGCCAATCTCCCGGTTGTAGGAGTTGGCCCAGACATGTGATCCGTCATGCGCATTCAGCAACTGGGCGGACACTTTCAGCCGGTCTCCGATCTTCTGCTGGCTGCCTTCGAGCAGGTAGTCGACGCCGAGTTCATCTCCAATCTGTCTGGCGTCGATCAGCTTACCGCGGTACCTGAAGCTCGAGTTCCGGGCGATGACGGCATAAGTCTTGCTCCGCGCCAGCTCGGTGATGATCCCCTCGGCAACGGCATCGCTGAGATAT
This sequence comes from Mesorhizobium sp. M0701, assembly GCF_040320365.1. Taxonomy (NCBI): domain Bacteria; kingdom Pseudomonadati; phylum Pseudomonadota; class Alphaproteobacteria; order Hyphomicrobiales; family Phyllobacteriaceae; genus Mesorhizobium; species Mesorhizobium sp. M0701. The sequence continues at coordinate 74,710 of NZ_JAMYPO010000032.1, read as the reverse complement.
CCCTTGTCCGCACCGGCACTCATGTCGTCGAAGGGAAGGATCGCAATCCTGGGCATGCCGCTCGAACGAACGGGAGCGGCTCGCCATGCTTCCGCGCCGTAGTATGCGCCGATCGCTGCCGCAAGGAGAGCGAGTGCAGCAAGAATGAAGCCGCGCTGCGATAATCGTGTCCTGGCACGTTCCGTGTCGGTTGCGGCGTTTGGGTCCGCCGCGTCCGATAGATCGGCGTTCAGTCGGTAGCCTCTCTTTGGGACGGTTTCCACCATCACGCGCGTCGTCCCCCAACGCGCGGCGGATATCGGCAATGCATTGAGTGAGGCTGTCGTCGGTCACGAAGGTCTCGGGCCAAACCGCCTGCATCAGCGCATCCTTGGAGACGATTTCGCCGGGTCGCGCCGCGAGCACCGAGAGCACCTCGGCGGACTGGCTGCGAAGATTGACCGCTTTGCCTTCGACGGTTCGGAGTTCTTTGCTTTTGGTCAGGAAGACAAAACCGCGGAACGTGATCGTTTCAGCAGATTTCAGGTCAATTTCAGGGGCCGTTCGGGACATTTCACCTTCCTGGCGCGCTTCCTAGTCTAGCCCATTCGGCCTTCGCCTCCAAGCGACCCCAGCAGCACCGGATGAAACGGAGGACGACATGAATCGCACCAAGCTCATCATCGCTCTGGCTCTTCTCTTGGCAGTGCCAACGGCTGCGAAAGCAGATCCTCAATCTCTAAATGCAACCGCGCATGTAATTTCTCTTGTATTTATCGATGGCCGCATCGATGAACGCCGAGAACAAAAATCTTTCGACACGATCAAAACCTGCCTCGCATGGAAGCACCAGGGGGAATTTCTTCCGCCGCAACCGGGTTCTTTTGCTTCTTTCACGTACTGTGAGCTAACTAACGTTGGTCCTGCTCGGACGGCCAGTATCTTCCAACTTACCCAGGAGGGTCAGTGAGGGCGATCCTCGACTGCCCCTGCCGCGCCGCCCGACGACGGCGACCCCGACGAACCGGACGACTTCCGCCCGCCGTGCCCGTGCTGCGGCGGCCGCATGATCGTCATCGAGCTGTTTGAACGGTGGAGGTAACCGCGCAGACCACCACACGGCTCCCGGTCGACCGGGAGCAGCACGCCATGACCCGGCATGGGATGGTTCAGCCTTCAGCTGCAGGCACTCAGCCTCCGGCAACGGATCGACGCACGTCCATGATGATCCTCGATGCTGAAGAGGTCGCGTCCAGCTGCCGACCAAGCCGACAACACCGCGCGGGGGCGCAACGAAGCGGTCTGTCCGCATTCACCCCAGCGCTTCCCGACGGCGGTCACGCCATCGCCGACGTCTGCCGAAATCCGAAATCCCCATAGCCATCGTCTGCGGCCCGCGGGTTCCTTCCTCGGGGACTTTCGTACGCCTGCCGGCGCCCGAAACTCTTCACGTGAGCCGAACGGCGGCTTTAACTGGTCCCGCGGCAATAACCGGACGGACAGCAAACGGCCCCGTGCCGCAGGCAAGATCGGTGAAGACGAAGCGTCCCGGCCCCTCGGCCATCGGACCCCGTGCAGCAGGCCATAGGGCCCCGCGATGGGCCATATATTGGCTTCGATGACTTTCTGGTTGGCCGCCAGCCCGTTGGCGAACAACTCGTGATCGGATGCCATTTGCCGCTCGGGCTTGGAAAGTTGACGTTCTCCCGCCCAATCCCATCCCATTGCCGGGCGCGTAGGTAACACGGATACTTCACCACTCCGAAATCACATGACACGCAGCCGCCGTCTCTGTCTGATCTTTGAACTTAAACATATCAGTAGAAAATAGCTGTAACCATCTTTCATCTTGCCGCGTATGGTCCGATCATCTGCCGGTGCAAGTTTGAGGACATGCAATGAAGAAGGTCGCAGCTCTCCTGGTACTTTCCCTCGTTACCATGCTGCCCGCCGTGGCAGCCGCGCAGTCCTACGTGCCGGAGCTTGGGCCATCGCCGCCGCAGGATGCTGTGCAGCTGTATCCCGGCGGTGTCGAGAAGGCGCTGGCCGCGCTGCCGGACATCGTCAAGAAAGTCAAGGAAGCATCCGACGTTCCCGGCTTCGCCGTGGCGGTGGTGCATGGCGGCAAGATGATCTTTGACGAGGGCTATGGCCTTCGCGACAACCGGGACGACACTTCTAAGGTCAGCAGCACCACCATTTTCCAGGTCGCCTCGGTGTCGAAGTCGATCTCGGCCACGGTGGCCGCGATCGCCATGACGAAGGACCACAGCTTCGACTGGGATACCCCGGTCGGCAAGGTCTGGGACGGCTTTCGCCTCAATCTCGACTATGTCTCGGGCAACGCCACCATCGGCGATTTCTTCGCCCATCGCTCGGGCCTGCCGATGGCGGCGGGCGACGAACTCGAGGATCTCGGCTTCCAGCGCAAGCAGATCGTCGGGAGCCTGTGGATGGTGCCGCTCGATCCCTTCCGCATCTCCTATCACTACGCCAATTTCGGCACGACGGTCGGCGCCGAGGCGGTGGCCCACGCCGAGAAACAGCCCTGGGAGCCTCTGGCCAAGAGCCTGTTGTTCGATCCGCTCGGCATGCGCTCGAGCAGCTATCGGCACGAGGACTTCATTGCCGCCGGCAAGAACCGCGCCCTGCTGCATGCGCGCGTGGCGGAGAATGTGTTCGAGCCGCTCTATGACCGCGATCCCGACCAGCAGGCGCCGGCGGGCGGCGTCTCCTCCAGCGCCCAGGATCTTGCCAAGTGGATGATCCTGCTGCTTGGCGACGGCACCTATAACGGCCAGCCCATGATCGACCCGAAGATCCTGCAGCCCGCCATCACACCGCAGAGCGTGACCTACCGCGGCGAGACGCCCGATACGCGGGCCAGCTCCTATGGCTATGGCTTCAATGTGGGGGTGAACGCCAATGGGCGCACCACCATGGGCCATTCCGGCGCCTTCCTGCTCGGCGCCGGCACCACCTTCCAGATCTTGCCCTCGGCCGATGTCGGCATCGTCGTGCTCACCAACGGCTCCCCCGTCGGCGCCGCCGAGGCGGTCGCCGCCAGCTTCATGGACATCGTGCAATATGGCCATGTCACTCGCGACTGGTATCCCTACATCAAGCCGCGGTTCATGGCCTACTACAAGCCGGTGGGCGACCTCGCCGGCGAGGACAGGCCGACGAACCCCGCCAAGGCGCGCAGTCCATCCTTCTACGAGGGCCAATATACGAGCAACTATTTCGACACCGCCACCGTGCGGGCCGATGGCGACAAGCTGATACTCGAACTCGGCCCGAAGCCCATGCAGTTCACGCTCGAGCACTGGGACGGCGACACCTACGCCCTCACGCCCCGCGGAGAGAACGCGCCAATCGGCTCGCTGTCATCGGTGAAGTTCGTCGGTTCCTCCGGCGGCCTTCACGCGCGGGTGATGACGGTGGACTATCTCAATGAGAACGGGTTGGGGCATTTTCAGAGGTAGGGGTGGGGGCGTCGGGTGCTTCATACACCCCATGCAGTCGAAAAGGCGAACCGGCCGTCTGCAAGGTGATGCCTGAGATGGCGGATTTGTGACGGTTCGCTTCCGGGCATGGAAATCAGGAAGCCGGCATTTGCTCGGGAGCTTCCGACAAGCTCCGTCGGCTTTGGCCAGCCGCTGATCCGAAGCAGACCGACGGCTCCAGGCCGCGAAACAGACCTTTGCCGAGCGGCGATCAGCTTGGCGCGATAACCTTACCCCTCCTTCGCTTTTCGGCGGCAGACATCGGCCTGCGCGAGGTGGGGCGTTCACTTGGAGGCGACTCCGGCGACGGCGAGTTTTGTTCCGTTCCGCCAAAGGGGGTTTGCTGGTGTGGATCTTGTTTTGGGGGTATTCTCGTCGTTGAAGGATGGGCCTAGTCGACTTCGATTGCGGTCGCTTTAGCTCGGCCGCTCCGCTCGGGAGGAGCCTCTGATTGCGATGGCGCGCTTTGCCCACCTTGCCCTTCTCGCCTTTGGATTGTTGCCTGGAATTGCGCTGGCTGGGAAGCCTTTCGTCCCGAGCTGGATCAAAAACGATCCGGCAGCGAAGACGGTGGCTATCGAGATTGTCGCCGATTGGAACCAAGTCGAGCGGTACCGCAGGGACAACAACCGGACCGACATTATCGACTTCAACGGCTACTGGGGCGGCAATCTCACGATCATCGTGCCAGAAGAATGGTCGGTCCAGATCGAGTTCATCAATGGCTCCTCGAATTTCAGGCACGGTCTGATGGTGACCAGGGTTTATGCTCCGTCAGAGATGCCAGTGAAGTTGGAGGCTGAGGATGCGATTTGGGGGGCGTACACCGCGCCGCTAGAGGGGATCAAAATTAATGAGAGGAGACAACTCAACTTTGTTGCCCAGCAGGCGGGGAACTATTTCCTCGCCTGTCCGAGACAAACGCACCTGATGGACGGACACTGGATCGGTTTCGAGGTGAGAGGCAATCTTGAGCGGGCCGGGGCAATCGTCCATGAAGACAAGTTTCCGCAGGAGCAGCCACCAGGACGCCCTTAGCGTTGCGCGAGCAACCAGCGCTATGGCTTCGTCGTGGAGATCATTGCAAATCCATGGCGGCTTACCTTGAAACTCGAAAGTCTGGCCGCGCCCGACCGGTTTAGAACTGCCCCCGGTTGCCAAGCCACCAGGTCCAAGCTGAAGCATCCAAACAAGCCTTTGGCGCAGCCGGAGCATCGGCGAGGGCTAATTTGGGCCTAGTGTCGAAGCGTCGGTGGAGCCGCCTTCCAAGCTTGATCCACAAGTCGCCTGTTGGCGCAGATGAGCCTACTTAGGCCGCTCCCGTGTGCGACCACTTTCCGCCCGATCGAGACTTAGAGCGCTCCCACGCGGAATAGTCCGAGCCGATGCGCCCGCCGGCTCGGTCGTGCCATTTCAAGACCCCGCGGTGCTTTTCCAGAGCGACTTTCGCCTATCGGAAGGAGTCGGGCGGATTCTCCCATAGCCGACAGTCCGCGTCCGGCCCCAATCAAGTCGTTTCGTAACCGGCAGCCGCTTGCGGGTAAGGTCCTGATAGGCGAAACTGATTGGAACCGGGAGGGTTTGCCACCTCGCCTCCGAGGTTGGCCGCCGACAGAGTGCTCCGAAATGGACCGCAAGCTCGCCGCCATCCTTGCTGCTGACGTTGTCGGATACTCTGCCATGATGGAGCGCGACGAGGCGGGTACGCATGAACGGGTGCGCGCCGATCATAAGGAACTTTTCGAACCGACAGTAGCGCGTCATCATGGCACTATCTTCAAGCTGATGGGCGACGGCCTGCTGGCGGAGTTTTCTTCTGTCGTCGAGGCGATGGAATGCGCGGTTTGGCTGCAACGTGGGCTGGCCGAGCGAAACGCCTCGTTGCCGAAAGACAAGCGCGTGGAAGTGCGCATCGGCGTCAATCTTGGCGAGGTGATTGTCGAGGGTGACGATCGGTTTGGCGAGGGCGTAAATATCGCGGCGCGACTAGAACAACTTGCCGAGCCTGGCGGCATCTGGGTGTCTGCAAAGGTCGCGCGCGAGGTTGAGAAGAAGCTGGCTTTCGGCTTTCAGTCGATGGGCCCGCAGAAGGTCAAGAACATCTCGGAGCCGGTGGAGGCCTATCGTGTCACGATCGGCGGCAAGGCTAGGCCCAGGCGCGCGAGCCGCAACCGCTCGCGGCTGCCAGCCGTGGCGAGCTTCCTGGTGCTGGTCTTAGCAGTCACAGCGGTCCTGGCGTGGTGGCAGTTCTATGGAACAAAGCGCGAGATAGACCGGGGTGGTATCCCGACCGTTGCGGTTCTGCCGTTCAAGAACATGAGCGGCGATCCGAAGCTGGAGTATTTCAGCGACGGCATGACAGACAATTTGATCTCGATGCTGGCAGGCGTCACCGAACTTAAGGTGCTCTCGCGTAGCTCTACCTTTGTCTACAAGGACAAGCCAACCGATGTCCGCCAGATCGGCCAACAGTTGAACGCGGCCTACGTGATCGAGGGCGGCATCTGGAAGGAAACGGAGCGGGTGCGGATCACCGCGCAGCTGATCGACGCGCGCACAGGCGAAAATCTCTGGGCGGAAAAGTTCGATCGCTCGGGAAGCGATCCCCTTGTGATTCAGGATGAGGCGATCGAACGCATCATTGGTACGCTCGGTGGCCAGCGCGGAAAAATGTACGATATCGAATACAAGAAGGTCTGGGAAAAGGACACACCGGATCTCGAAGAGTACGACTTCTTCCTTCGATCCAATTTCTTCTTTGGGCAGTTTACGCCCGAGAGCCTGGTAAAGGCGACGGACATAATTCTTGAGGGCCTGGCCAAATTTCCCGACTCGTCGCTGTTATCGTGCGGACTGGCTTGGGATCACGTCTTGGCGGCCAACCTCGGCTTTGACGAAAAGCCTGACGAACATTGGCGCATGGCGTCCGAACTGGAAGCAAAGGTTCTTCCGCGGGCCAACCTCGGACCCGACGCAAGAAAAAGCTGTTTGTGGTCAAACGTCTACGTCAGCGCTCATGAGGGCAACTTCGATCTGTCTCTGCGCAGGGCCGACGAGGTGATTGCGCTTTCGCCCGGAGACGCGTTTCTCATCGGCGACCTTTCATCAGCAGCCCGCTTCAGCGGCCTGACAGACAAGGCCATTGAGCGAGCAGAATACGGGCTCAGGAACGATCCAAACTTCGCCGATTACTATCTCGTGATGAAGGCAAATGCCCTGACGGATATCGAAAAGTACGCCGAATCTGCTGCACTGATCACGAAGGCGTCAGACTTCCTGATCACCGTTCCGCTGCTACGTGCCATCAACGATGTCCATCTTGGAAAAACTGACGATGCACGCAGTGAAGTCCTCAAGGCGCTTGCCATGCAGCCGTGGCTTAAGGCCACGCGGTGGCGCGATATGACGTTCCATATCAATTCTGCAGTGATTGATCGACAGGTAGCCGACCTCGTCGCTGCGGGACTGCCAACGAAGTAGTTCGGTTGGAAGCCGGAGTACAGGCGAGCAGTATCCTTCCCCGCGTCGTTAGTTGCTTTCAGGATGCACCGCTTTGAATGTCAGCTTTGGACCTCCGCTGCTGAAAAGCTGCCAGTCCGCGTCCAGCCCCGAAACGGTCATTCTGGATGCCAATTTGCGTGAAGCGGTCCCGCATGGTGCAGGGTGGCGCAAGCATGGTTCAGTCGAAGAAGCCTGCATCCTCTTCCCGGAGATACTTCCTGGCTGCTTCGGCGTCGATATCGAGGCCCAGCCCCGGCGCTTCCAGCAGGTCCACCATGCTGTCCTTCACGATCTGCGACGGCAGGCCGATTACGAGGTCCTCCCACCAGGGGTCGGAGGCGCTCGGGTATTCGAAGGCAATGAAGTTGGCGGGCAGGGTGGCGCAGACATTGATCAGCGCGCCGAGGCCGAGAAGGCCGTTCGCGGTGCCGTGCGGTGCCATCAGGATCGAGTGCATACAGGCGTGCTCGGCGACCCATTTGAGCTCGGCAATGCCGCCAATATCGGCCGGATCGGGGCCGATGACGCGCACCGCTTGCGTTTCGATCAGCTCCTTGAAATTGTGCCGCAGGTATATCTGCTCGCCGGTATGAATTGGCGTCGAGGTTGAGGTGGTCAGTTCCCGATAGGCCTGCGGATTGACCCACGGCACATAGTCGCCGGTCAGCATGTCCTCGAGCCACATCAAATTGTACTTCTCGACCGCGCGAGCGAACTTGATTGCATCGGGCAGCATCCAGCCCGGGCCGCAGTCGAGCGCCAGGCTGACCTTGTCGCCCAGCACTTCCTTCATCGCGATCACGCAGTCGAGCATGTGGTTGAAACCGCGCTCGCTGATCACGCCCTGATCCATGGCACCGTGATAGCCAGCCTTCTTCTGCGTCACGCCGTAATGGAAGCCCTCGATGGTGTCCTTCATGTTGGAGTGGAACGAGATCCCTTGCTTGATCATGAAGAAATTCTGCGGCTGCTCCATCATCCATTTCACGTCAGCGGCGTAATCCTCCGGCCGGTCCCCCGTTCGTTTCTGGCGGATCGAGCCGTTATAGACGCGCACCTTGTCGCGCACCTTGCCGCCGAGCAGTTTGTAGGCCGGCACGCCTGCGGCCTTGCCGGCTATGTCCCACAGCGCATGCTCGATAGCGCTTACCGCCGCGCCATAGGGCTTGAAAGAGCCGCGTTGGCGGATCTTCAGCATCACCCGCTCGACGTCGGTAGGGTCCTCGCCGATCAGCGCCTTACGGAAATGCAGCACCCAAGGCTTGAGATAGGTCTTGGTGAACTCGACTTCGCCAAGGCCATAGAGGCCCTCGTCGGTAACGATGCGGACGATGGGATGTTTGCCGATGACGGCGCAGCGGAGATCGGTAATCTTCATCTTCGGTTCTTTTCGCCTCAGCTCCAGATACGGTCCCAGGAATACTCATTGTCCCAGTGATCCGTGGGCTGCCAGATGCCGGTGACACCCGGCTGCAGATGCTGCGAGATCACCTCGTCGACGACGTCGTCAATCCCCAGGCCAGGTTTGTCCGGAACAGTGATAAAGCCGTCCTTCACGAGCGGCTTGGGAACGCCGGTGACGATATCGTCCCACCAGTCGACATCGGCAGAGTGGTATTCGAGCGCCATGAAGTTTTCGGTCGCGGTCGCGACATGTGCCGCGGCCATTGCGGCGATCGGACTTTCGGCCATATGGATGGCCATTGCGACGCCGTGGTCCTGGGCCATGTCGCCGATCTTCTTGGTCTCGAGGATGCCCCCGCTGGTGAGCAGGTCCGGGTGGATAATGGAGAGGCCGCCGCTCTTGAGCAGAGGCTCGAAGCCTTCCTTAAGGTAGATGTCCTCGCCGGTGCAGATCGGCACCGTGGTGGCGGCCTGCAGTTGCCGGAACTGCTCGGTGTACTGCCACGGGATCACATCCTCGAGCCAGGCCGGCACGTATTTTTCAATCCGCCTGGCGAGCCGAATGCCGTTCTGCAGCGAGATGTGGCCGACATGGTCAATGGCGAGCGGAATATCCGTGCCGATAACATCGCGAACCTCGGCAATGTACTGTTCAAGCAGGTCGAGGCCCTTGTCGGAAAAGTGGAGGCCGGTAAACGGATGGGGGACGTTATGCAAATCGTAAGCGGCATTGCGGGCGCGCCGCTCCTCCATGGTCTTGACCGGGCCGCGGCCTGGATGGATGCGGTACCCTTCAAGTGAACCGGCAGGGGAGACGACCGCACCGGGTACATCCGCGATCTGCATCAGCCCCAGATCCATCTTGAGGAAGGTGAAGCCGAGCGCCATGCGCTGCTTGAGGCGCTTGCCGGTCTCGGTGCCGCTCGGCACGGTAGCGTCGGTGTCGCAATAGACGCGCACCTTCTCCCGAAACCGGCCGCCGAGCATCTGGTAGATGGGAACGCCATAGGCCTTGCCGGCGAGATCCCACAACGCGATCTCGACCGCCGAGACGCCACCGCCTTGCCGGCCATGGCCACCGAACTGCTTGATCCGGCGAAACAGGCGGTCGATGTCGCAAGGGTTCTCGCCAAGTAGCCGGCTCTTCAGCATCAGCGCGTAGGTGGCACTGGCGCCGTCGCGCACCTCGCCAAGCCCGACGATGCCCTGGTTGGTGTAAATCTTAAGCAGGGTTGAGGTGAACGGCGCGCCGACGATTTCGGCTACCCGCATGTCGGTGATGCGAAGCTGGGATGGCTTGGAGTTCGCGTTTACCCGATTGAGCGCTTCGTCGGCGCCACCTGTCTTTGCCATGACTTATCCTCGTTTTCGGCTTGTCGTCCCGCACCCTGGGCCGGCATAGAGTGTTGCTAGCCCAGCTCAATCTCGTGGGCCTGCAAGTAGTCGCGGTCCATCTCAATACCGAGACCAGGCTTCGACGTCAGCTTGAGGCTGCCGTTCGAAATGTCGAGTGGTCTGTCGATCAGGTGATCGTATTTGCCAAGGTTCCACTCCGATGTTTCGAGTTTGTAGAAGTTGGGAACGGTCATCATCACCTGCGCTCCCGCAACCACGTTGATCGGTCCCGCGGCGTCATGTGGCGAGATCGGCACGTAGTAGGCTTCGCACAGCGCGGAAATCTTCTTGAGTTCGGTAATGCCGCCGGTCCAGGTAACGTCGGGCATGATGTAGTCGGCGAGCCTGTTCTCGAGTACCGGCACGAAATCCCACTTCGTGTGGCCGCGCTCGCCCCACGAGATGGCGGTATTGACCTTCTCACGCACCTGCTTGAGGGCGTTAAGGCTCTCGGGCGGGCAGGGCTCCTCAAACCAGTCGATCTGGCCGGCCTCCTCGAGGCTTCGACAGAGGCGAATGGCGGTGGGGACGTCGAAGCGGCCGTGCGCATCGATGAGAATGTCGACATCGGGTCCTGCCGTTTCGCGGATCAGAGCCGTGAGTTCGGCGGCTTCGCGCTCGTCCTTGCGGGTCATGCTGCCATCGAGGTAGCCGTCTCGCTGTTCGCGGGGCAGGCCATCGGCGCTGCGGCCCTGGTGCGGGTAGGGATCGAACTTGAGCGCAGTGTGTCCGGACTCGACAATGTCTAGAATTTCGCGGACCACAGCCTCCTTGCTGGTGAATTTGGCCTGGTTGGGATGGGTGTAGAGCGCGATTTCATCGCGTACCGGCCCGCCAAGCAGCTCGTAAATCGGCTTGCCGAGGACTTTGCCCCGGATGTCCCAGAGGGCAATATCGATGGCGCTCACGCATTCGACGGCGGCGCCGCGGCTTCCCATGTAGGTGAAGCTGCGGAAGATCTTGTGCCAGAGATGCTCGATACGCGCCGGATCCTCGCCTGTCACGGCGACGCCGATCTGCCGCAGGATCGTGCAGAGAGCGCGGTTGGCGAGCCTTGTCGTGGTGGTGATCTCTCCCCAGCCACTCACTCCCTCGTCGGTCGTCACTTCGACGAACAGGAACTCTCCCCAGTAAGAAGCATCGGACTTGATCAGCCACGGCCGAATGCTCGTGATTTTCATCTCAACTGCCTTTGCCTGAAAATGGTCAGCTAACGATGTTCTGGACTGGACATTCTATCCGGCCCGAGCGGCGTTGCGCGCTCGCATCTGTTCGAGAATATGCCGGCCCGAACCCTCGACATGGCGGGAAACGAGTTCGGCCGCCTTGTCGGCCTCTCCCGCCTTCACAAGCGCGATGAGTTCGCGGTGCTCGCGCATGATCGCGGCACGTCGCGCCAGCGTGAAATTGAAACGACGGCTCACGGCTCGCAGCACTTCGCGATGCTTCCACCAAAGCTCGGCGGCGTGGCGGTTGTAGTGCCGCTGGTACATCACGGTGTGGAAAGCGGTATCCAGCTCACTATGCCTGAATGTGTCGGCGAAATTGTTCTCTTCGATCAGGCCTTGGAGACGTTCGAGTTCGGCGATGTCCTCGCCGGTAGCCATATTCACAAACCATCGTGTCAGGGCTGGCTCGATCAGAACACCGATCTCGTAGATATCCCGGACAAAATCCTGATCAATGGGTCGCACGCGCGCCCCGCGGTTGGCGACAAAGGTGACAAACCCTTCGCCGCGCAACAACTGCAGGGCCTCGCGCACAGGATTGGTCGAAGTGCCGTGACGCCGGGCGAGATCGGTGACGACAAGCCGTTCGTTGGCAGCGAGCCGTCCCTCGATGATATCTTCCCTGATCAATTCATAAAGCGAGGTGCCCTCGCTGGAGGCCCCGATGGGATCGGTCCCCACCGGCGGCATCGCTTTGAAATCGCTTATTTCGGCCAAGGCCGGGCTCCCCAATTTAATACATACCTTGCCCGATATCACACACGGCTTTCGCAAACAATGTACGATTCTGCGCGTTGACAGGCAATCCATGATCTGAAAACGTACCAAGTGATCGAGAGGATACACTGAGCTGACAGAAGCATCCTCGCGATCGAAACGAGCAAGGACCGCTCTAGGGCGGCATGGGAGAACCAGGGAGGATACCTATGACGAGAATTGCGCTCGGCAGTGCCGTCCTGCGCGGCACTGTCGCCACTGCTTTGATGGCATCCCTGACGTCTACATCGGCGCTGGGTGCGCCACCGGTCGATCTGAGCAAGTGGTCGCCGGAATATGTGCGCTCCATCGCCGGCACACAGGACTTTGACACGGCTGCCGATTGCGCCAAGGTTACCCCGCTCGACTACAAGGGGCGACTGACTTTCTGGTATCAGGGCGTGTTCGAGGGCGACCCCGACCTCCTGCGCCAGTACTACAAGGATTTCTTCGAGACCTTCCGCAAAACCTATCCGAACATCCAACTCGAGGAACAAGCCCTCACCTATAACGACCTTCTCGACAAGTTCCGCACGGCGCTCCTGGGCAATGCCGCGCCTATGGCGGTCCGCCTGCAGATCCTGGGCGGTACCGAGTTCGCCTCAAAGGGCTATCTGCAGCCGCTCAAGCCAGAGGATGTGGGGTATTCGACCGAGGATTTCTGGCCCGGCGCCATGAAGGCAGTGACCTGGGAGGGCGTGACCTACGGCATTCCGACCAACAACGAGACGATGGCGTTCATCTGGAACGCCGACATCTTCAAGCGTGCGGGCCTCGATCCAGACAAGGCTCCGGCAACCTGGGACGACGTCGTCAAATATTCCAAGCAGATCCACGACAAGCTCGGCATTGCCGGCTACGGCCTCGTGGCGCGCAAGAATGCCGGCAATACGCCGTACCGCTTCATGCCACAGCTATGGGCCTATGGCGGCGGCGTCTTCGACGAAGCGACGGCAAACCCGACCTATGAGCAGGTCCAGCTCGATAGCCCGCAGAGCAAGGCGGCGCTGCAAGCCTCCTACGACATGTATGTTCGCGACAAGTCGGTTCCGGTTTCGGCGCTCACCAACCAGCAGGCCGATAACCAGCCCCTGTTCGTCGCCGGCCAGCTCGGCATGATGATCTCGCACCCGTCCGATTACAACGTCATGCTCGACCTGCAGAAAAAGGCGACGGGCACCGACAAGGACAAGGCGCAGACGGTCATCGACAACATGCGCTACGGCCTGATTCCAACTGGCCCCGACGGCAAGCGCGCCGTCGTGTTCGGCGGCTCGAACATTCACATCCTGAAGCCCGAATATGTCGAGGGCGGCAAGGTAGACGAGCCGGCTGCGAAAGCTATCATCTGCATGTGGACGAGCCCTGAATGGTCGCTGAAGATGGCCTACGCCGGATCAAACCCGGGCAACCTCAACGGCTTCAAGACCAAGTGGATGAAGGAACGTCTGGACAACATCAAGTTCCTCGACGTCACCACCTCGATGCTGCCATACGGCATCCCGTTCCCAGCTCTGCCGCAGGCCCCCGAGATCATGAACATCATCATCCCGGACATGCTGCAGAATGCCCTGACCGGAGCGATGACCGTCGACGAGGCAGCGGACGACGCGGCCAAGAAGGTAAAAGACCTGATGGGCGGACTCTAGTCCAGGCCACACCTACGACCTAGACCGGCTGCGCCGCTGGCGCAGCCGCCTCGTTCCGAAGAAAAAGGGCACGCCACAAGTGACGATCGTGACCGGCAAGGCCGAGGCTCGCCGAAGATTGCAACCCGGTTGGTCCGGCGCGCTGCGGAAGATCTGGGAACATCGCGCGGACTACGCGTACGTGCTCCCAGCGATCGCCGTGATGCTCATCGTCATCGCCTATCCGATCTACTACACGGTCGAGCTGTCGTTCTTTAAGACACCGCCTGGCCTGCAACTCCGCGACAAGACCTTCATCGGCTTCGACAACTACACGACCATCCTCACCAGTCAGGTGTTCTGGAAAGTCACCTGGAACACACTGATCTGGACTCTGGGGTCAACTTTCATCTCCTTTGTCCTGGGGTTTGCCACAGCGCTGGCGCTCCACCGCGACTTCATCGGCCGTGGTGTCCTGCGCGCCGTCCTGATCATCCCTTGGGTCATCAGCGCCGTCGCCGCCTCCTACATCTGGAAGTGGATCTACCATTCGGATTTCGGGATCATCGGCGCGGTGCTGGTCGGCCTCGGATTGGCCGCCCAGCCGCCGAATTTCATCGACAATGTCAGCACGGTGCTGCCCTCCCTGATCGTCGTCAATATCTGGCGCGAGTTTCCGTTTGCCATGATCATGATGATGGCCGGCCTGCAGACAGTCCCCGACCAATTGCTGCGTGCCGCAAAAGTCGATGGTGCCAATGCATGGCAGCGCTTTTGGCACGTCACCTTCCCGCACTTGCGCAACGTCTCGGTGGTGACGATGCTGCTGCTCGCGGTGGCCAACTTCAATTCCTTCATCATCCCCTGGATCATGACGGGCGGCGGGCCGTCGAACGCATCGCATATCTGGATAACCCACATTTATGAGCTCGCCTTCGGAAGGCAGCGCTGGGGCGTGGCATCGGCCTATTCGGTGCTCCTGTTCCTCACGCTGATGACGCTGGGCTACTTCTACGTCCGTGCGTTAAGCGGCAACGAGCGGAAAGAGGGGAGCGCATGAGCACGATTGCCGAGACAGCGCCTCGAGCCCAGACCCGTCGCCGCATGCGCGTCGACGGATGGCGGTGGGCCGGGCGCATATTCCTCGTGTTCATGCTGCTTTATACCGCGTTGCCGATGATCTGGATGCTGATCACCTCGATCAAGTCCGGATTCGCGGCGACGCAATTCCCGCCGCAATGGTGGCCGGACGAACCTACCCTCGCCAGCTATCAGAAACTGCTCGATCCGCAGAACAGCGTCGGCCAGGACTTCCTCCGCTTCTTCTGGAACAGCCTTTTCGTGTCGACCGTCACGACAATCCTTTCGGTGATCGTGGCTGTCCCAGCGGCCTACGCGTTTTCGCGCTTCAGTTTCCCCGGCCGGAATTTCCTGTTCTTTGCCGTGCTGCTGCGCAATATGTTCCCGGCGGTGATCTTTCTCGTGCCACTCTTCATCCTGATGCGCGCGATCGGTCTGATAAACACGCATGGCTCACTGATACTCACCTATCTCACCTTTGGCCTGCCGCTGGCGATCTGGCTGCTCAAGGGCTTTTACGACAATATCCCGGTGCAGCTTGAGCAGGCGGCGCGCATCGATGGCGCAACACGGTTCCAGGCCTTCATCATGATCGTGATGCCGCTCTCGACGCCGGGGATCATCGCCACCGCAATCTATTCCTTCATCGGCGCGTGGAACGAGTACATCTACGCCTACACCTTCCTCTCCAAGAACGAGCAGTTGACCCTGCCGGTCGGCATCCAACGCTTCTTCTCGGAAAATACGACGGACTTTCCGGGCCTGATGGCGGCCAGCTTTATGATGAGCGTGCCCGTGGTGGTGCTGTTCCTGGTCCTGCAACGATACTTTGTACGCGCCCTTACGGAGGGCGCGGTCAAGCACTAGGGAGTTGCCGATGGCCCACGTGGTCCTCCAAGATCTCGTCAAGAGCTATGGCAGCTTCAAAGCTGTCAACCACGTCTCGCTGACGGTCAATGACGGCGAGTTCGTTGCGCTCGTCGGGCCTTCAGGCTGCGGCAAGACAACCACGCTCAATCTCGTCGCGGGGCTGACCCCGATCACAGCGGGCGACATCATCATCGGCGAGCGGGTGGTCAACGACCTCGACCCCAAGGACCGGGACATCGCAATGGTGTTCCAGAACTACGCGCTCTACCCGCAGAAATCGGTCTACAAGAACCTGGCGTTCCCGCTTCAGATGCGCAAACTCCCCAGGGACGAGATCGACAAGAAGGTCAAGGAAGCGGCGCGAGTGCTCGACATGACGCATCTGCTCGAGCGCAAGCCGCGCGAACTTTCGGGCGGGCAGCAGCAGCGTGTGGCCCTTGGCCGTGCCCTCGTTCGCGACCCCGCCGTGTTCCTCATGGACGAGCCACTGTCCAACCTCGATGCCAAACTGCGCGTGCAGATGCGGTCGGAGATCAAGCGTTTCCACCAGGACCTCAAGGCGACGATCATCTATGTGACGCACGACCAGCTCGAAGCCGTGACCATGGCTGACAAGATGGCGGTGATGAATGGCGGCTACCTGCAGCAATACGATTCACCGGCGCAGGTCTTTGCCCATCCGGTGAACATGTTCGTGGCCAGCTTCATCGGCAGCCCGGCGATGAGCCTTATTCCGTTAGAGGCATCGATGGCAAACGGCAACACGGTGTTGACCGGCGCCGAGGGCTGGCGCCTTGAGCTCTCACCGCGCAATGCCCAGAAGGTGGCGAAAGCGACGACCCGGAAAGTCGTGCTCGGCGCACGTCACTCGACGATCAAGCTCCACAAGAGTGCGGTCCCTGGTTCCATTCCGGCCAAGACCTACACGGTGGAGCCGACCGGCGACGTCACCTTCGTTCAGGCGTTCCTGTCCGGCGCCATCGTCAACGTCAGCGTGCCGCCGAACATTGCCGTCGCGCCCGACGAGCAGATCTGGCTCGAGTTCGACCAGGAGCGGATGCATCTGTTCGATGGCGAAACTGAAATGGCCCTCAAGGCCAACTGAGATAGGGCGAATGCGCGTGAAACGTGGGCGTGGATGACTGAGAAGCTTAAGATCACCGCGATCAAGCCCTATCCGGTGTGGGTAGGAACGCGCAACCAGATGCTCGTCAAGGTCGAGACCGACCAGGGCATCTTCGGCTGGGGCGAGAGCGGCTTGAGCGGTCGCGAGAGGGCCGTGGCAGGCGCGGTCGAGCACTATCGCGAGTTTCTCATCGGCCGCGACCCGATGCAGATCGGGCGGATCTGGCAGGAGATTTACCGCAGCCAGTACTTCGAAGGCGGGCGAGTCCTTCAGGCGGCGATTTCCGCCATCGACATCGCCCTTCACGACATCAAGGGCAAGGCGCTGGGCGTGCCGGTCTACGAGCTGCTGGGCGGCAAGCAGCGCGACCGCATTCCCACCTTTGCCTCGACCGGCGACGAGGCCGAGGGCGACGTTGCCATCGAACGGGCCCGCGAACTTCGCGCGCAGGGGTGGCAGGCGATCCGCTTCTTCCCCTTCGGGCAAAACAGCAAGGACATCTTCGAGCCGCGCGAGTCCATCGGCGCTACCGCGGGTATGCTGAACAAGGCGCGCGAGGCGCTGGGCGACGACGTGGTCCTCGGCCTCGACTATCATCATCGGCTGTCGGTGGCAGAGGCGGCGAGCTTCTGCAACAAGCTCGGTCGCGGCGTGCTTGATTTCCTCGAGGAGCCGATACGGGCCGAAACGCCGGAGGCCTATGAATCGCTGCGCACGATGACCGAAATCCCCTTTGCCATAGGCGAGGAATTTGCCAGCAAGTGGCAGTTCCTGCCCTACATCGAGCGCGGCATCCATCAGTTCAACCGGATCGATGTTTGCAATGTCGGCGGGCTCACCGAGGCGATGAAAATCGCTGGCTGGAGCGAGGCGCATTATGTGGACCTGATGCCGCACAATCCCCTTGGTCCAGTGTGCACGGCCACGACTGTGCATCTCGCTGCCGCGGTACCCAACTTCGCGTGGCTCGAGACCAGGGCACCCGAAACAAAGCTGGGCTTCGACAATTCCGACTTCTTCCCCGTGCAACCACGGCTCGACGGGACCGATTACCCGGTCGGCGATCTGCCGGGGCTCGGCGTCGAGGTCAACGAAGTTGCGGTCCAGGCGCAGAGTTTGCGTTTCTGGGAAGCGCCTCACCTTAAGCGCCGCGACGGTTCTGTTACGAACTGGTAGTTCCATTCAATCGGAGTCCACAATGACGCATACTTCCGACATCATGCGACCGCCTAAAGACCTGATCGACGCGCTAAGGGAGATCGGCGCCGCGACGGTTGCCGGCACGCTTGGCCACATGGGTTTCCGCAATCCGCACATGGTCGGTCCGGTGGCGCAAAACCACGGGAAGTCGATCGTCGGGCCGGCGCTGACGCTGCAGTTCCTGCCGCAGCGGCCGGACCTCTTCACCGAAGGAGAATATGCCGATCCGGAGACACAGCTGCACCGGCACGTGCTCTATCACGCGCAGGAGGGCGATGTGGTCGTGGTCGACGCGCGCGGCGACATGAGCTCGGGCGTCTTCGGCGATATGATGTCGACGTATTTCAAGGGCAGGGGCGGGGCCGGTATCGTCATCGATGGGTGCATGCGCGACCGGCCCAATGTCGAAAAGCTCGACCTGCCCCTATGGCTGCGCGGCTGGACGCCAAACTATCATGTGCAGATCAGCATCTATCCCAATGCCGTCAACGTTCCGATTGCCTGCGGCGGTGTCACGGTGATCCCCGGCGATATCATCGTCGCCGACGACGACGGGGTGGTGGTGCTTCCCGTCGTGATGGCCCCGAAGGTGATCGAAGAATCACAAAAGCATCATGATTGGGAGGAATTCTCACGAGTGAAGCTCATGGAGGGCGGCCCGTTGCAACGTTACTATCCGCTGCATGACGATGCCCGCGGGGAGTACGAGGAGTGGCGCAAAACAAACCGCCCCGAGAACCCGAGTTAGTCAGCAGGCCTTGGCGATCAGTTTTGCCAGGCAATCGGCAGCCCCGGTCCCCGGCACGCCGAGATCTCTGACACTGTCCATGTGGTTGCGGTTCGGGAGCACATGCGACGTTACCAACGATCCCTGCCGCAGCAAGCTTGCTTTGAATCGATCGGCTTGCTGGTGGAAGAGTGGCGTCTCATTGGCTCCGACCAGAACCACCGCCTTGGTTTGAGGATCATGCCGACAGGCGAGCGGCGTGAACATGGCGACTTCCTCGTCGGTTATTCCAATCTCGTTGGCGAGAAAGGAATCCTGGAGCGGCTCCAAATCGTAGAGCCCGCTCAACAGAAGGGCTGCCCTTACATTCGAGGGGGTGTGCGCCCCATCGAACAGGAACGTTGCAAGATGGGCTCCTGCCGAATGACCACTGACGGTCAGGGCCGCCGGGTTTCCGCCATGATCGGCGATGTTGGCGAGCACCCACTGCTTGGCCCGGCGCACCTGGTCGACGATCCTCGCCATTCGGACCTTGGGCATCAGAGCATAATCAAGGATGACGGCAATGGCCCCGGCCTGGGTAATCGTCGTCGCCATATATGAATAGTCGCGCTTGGAGAACATTCTCCAGTAGCCGCCATGGACAAAGATGTGCACCGGAAGCGCCGTTCTTTTGCCCGCGGGAAAGAACAGGTCCATGGTCTCGGTCGGATCCGGTCCGTAGGCCACGTCAGCGGTCATCGCAATGGTGGCGCGGGCGACCTCGCTGCGATCAACGAAGTCCTGCACGATTTCGTCAAAATCCGCGACGTGGTCGCGGATGCGAAAGGGATCGCCTTGCATTCTTCTGCTCACATGCTGATGGCGAGGTATTTCGCCTCCATGAACTCGGCAATGCCGTGATGCTGCCCTCCCTCGCGGCCAAGCCCGCTCTGCTTGACGCCGCCGAAAGGGGCTGCCGGATCGGACATCAGCCCGCGGTTGAGAGCAATCATCCCGGCCTCGATCCGGGAGGCCACCCGCATGCCGCGCGCCAGATCGCGCGTGTAGATGTAGGCAGCAAGCCCATATTCGGTGTCATTGGCGCGCGCGATGACCTCGGCCTCTGTTTCGAAGCTGGAGATTGGCGCCACCGGCCCGAATATCTCCTCATGCGCCATCTTTGCGTCGCCCGGCACGTCGCGAAGCACTGTCGGAGGGTAGAAGAAACCACGTCCGGACAGGACTGAGCCGCCGCACAAGACCCGCGCGCCGCGTGTGACCGCGTCGACGACAAGGCGGTCTATCTTCTCGATCGCCTTTTTCGTGATCATAGGCCCGCATTCCGTGTCCGGGTCGGTGCCGGCGCCGACCTTGAGCGACGACATCCGCTTCTCGAGGCCCTCGCAGAAGGCTTCGTAGATGCCAGATTGGACGTAGAGGCGGTTTGCGGCCGTGCAGGCCTCGCCGGCGTTGCGCATCTTGGCCACCATTGCGCCATCGAGCGCCGCTTCGAGATCGGCGTCGTCGAACACAATGAACGGTGCGTTGCCGCCGAGTTCCATGGAACACGAGATCACATGCCTGGCAGCCTCTGCCAGCAGAGCGCGGCCCACCTCGTCGAACCGGTGAAGGAGAGTTTGCGCACCCGCGGATCGGCCAGCATGGCGGCTGTCAAAGGCCCGGGACTGGAGGTTGTCAGGACGTTGACCACCCCCGGTGGAACGCCCGCGTCCTGGTAGAGCGCGGCGAGCGCATAGGCGGTGAGGGGTGTCTCACTGGCCGGTTTCAGGATCACCGTGCATCCCGCGGCAAGTGCCGGCGCGATCTTGCGCGTCGCCATCGCGGCAGGAAAATTCCAGGGCGTGATCAGGATGCAGATGCCGATCGGTTCGTAGTCGACCACAATGCGATTGGTGCCGGAAGGCGCAGTACCGAATTCACCGGTAATGCGAACGGCCTCCTCGGCATTCCAACGGAAAAATTCCGCGGCATAAGCGATCTCGCCTCGGGCATCCCGCAGGGCCTTGCCGTTTTCCAGTGCGATGAGAGTAGCCAGTGCCTCCGATCGTTCCGTCATCAGCTCAAAGCAGCGTCTGAGGATCTCGGAGCGCTTTCGCGGCGACGTTGTCCGCCAGCCATGGGCTGCTTTGGCAGCGGCGTCAACGGCGGCGGCCGCGTCCTCCAAGGTCGCATCGGGTACGGCCGCGATGATGGCTTCCGTCGACGGATCAATGACCGGAATTACCCTGCCATCCGCGGACTGCCGCCATTGGCCGCCAATATACAGCCGGTGCGAAATTGTGTGAAAGTCGCTGACGCCCTGATCATCCGACAGAACCTGTGAAAACGTGTTCATCTCGATTGTTTACATGACGCAGCTGGCGAGGTCGCCATCAAAGGCGGCCTGGACCAGACGTCGCATGGACCTCAAATCGAATGGCCGCGGATTGTTCTTGATGAGGCGCTCGATACCGATCGCCTGTTCCGCCGTCCAATCGAGCTTGTCGGCAGGCAGCCCCAGCTCGGCCAACGTGGGGGTGATCCCGATTGCCCCAAACAGCCGACTGACCTCGCCAATGGTCGCGTCGGCCAACTCTTCGGGCGTCCGGCCTTTTCCATCGAGGCAGAGCGCGTTGGCGATCTCGGCCATCTCGGCCGCTGCGGCTGTTCTGTTGTACTTCATGACGAATGGCAGGATGGTGGCGACACCCAATCCGTGAGCGGTGTGGGTTATCGCGCCGACCGGGTATTGTACGGCGTGCGCTGCCGCTGTGCCGGCCGTTCCGAACGCGCAGCCGGCTGCAAGTGCACCCATCATGACGTCGGCCCGGGCGTCCTCGTCGGACGGCCGGCGGTATGCCGTTTCAAGGCTTCGGCCAAGCAGCTTGATCGCCAGCAGGGCGAAGTGATCGGTCAAAGCGGTTTTGCCGACAAAGACATGTTTCTGCGGAAGGCCGGGATCGGTTCCGCGCCTGGCGGCGGTGAAGGCTTCGATTGCATGCGTCAGCGCATCGGCGCCTGCGATCGCGGTTAATGCCGGCGGGCATGTCATCGTCAGTTCAGGATCGCAGATGGCCGCGGCCGCGATCAGATACGGGCTGGAGATGCCGACCTTCAGCGTGCGATCCGGATCGGAGATTACGGCGACCGGGGTCACTTCAGAGCCCGTGCCGGCTGTCGTCGGCACCGCGATCAGCGGCAGCGTCGGGCCGGGCACCTTGAACTCGCCGTAGTAATCCTGGAGCTGACCGCCGTGAGTGATGAGCAACGCGGCGCATTTCGCCATGTCGAGACAACTGCCGCCGCCAATGCCGATCACCACGTCGGGCGCGAACTTCCGTGCTTCCTCGACGCAGACGGCAACGGTGTCCCGAGGAACGTCGGGCAGCACACGATCATGCACCAGTACGTCTATCGAGGCGGCTCGCAGCCCCGTGACAATCTCTGCGAACGGGCCCGTTGCGGCAAAACGTTCATCGGTGCAGACGAGTGCGCGACGCCCGAGCCTGGCCGCGACAACCGGAATGACGTGGCGTTGGCCGTTCCCGAATAGGATTTCGCGCGGCAGCCTTAGGGCAGCGAAAAGGCTCATGACCTGCATCCTGTGATGATGACTGGATTGGAATGCGAGATGGCGTTCAACTCGGCCCAAAGGCCGGGTTCTATGTAAAACGCGTCTCGCAACGCGGTTGCGTATCGACGTGCCGAACCATCGCCCGCAACGCTGGCTGTCCGTTCAGCAGGTGAGGAAGCACGGGCTGCCAGGGCGGCACGCTGTTCCAGCAGGATCACCGCAAGCGCCATGGCTTTGTCTTGAAACGGCCTCAAATAATATCCTCTATAAAATCGTATAGGATATTGGATTGCATTGGCCGGAGCATCGTGTTAGCAACTTGATGTGTCAAGAGGCAAAAAATGCAGCCCATGAACTTACCCAGTGTAGAGGAAGCGAACCCCGCCGGCGGACGTATCCAGCGCTCCAGCAGCTTGGTTGAGGACGTCTACGAAGCGGTCTTTGCGCAACTCATGTCGCTGAAGATTGCGCCGGGCTCGCGCATCACCGTCGACAGCCTGGTCAAGGAATTCAACGTATCCCACACGCCGATCCGCGAGGCGCTCGGCCGGCTCGAAGGCGAAGGCCTGGTGCTGAAGACGCATCTGATCGGTTACCGCGCTGCGCCGCAGATCACGAAACGGCGGTTCGATGAACTTTACGAGCTTCGCCTGCTGCTCGAGCCTCATGGTGCAGCCAAGGCAGCGGTGCTCATGGACGAGGTAAAGCTCGCACAGCTTCAGACATCGGCCGGCGTCATGGCGCGCCGTGAGGGCAAGGACGAGCGCCTGCGGTATTCCAACTTCGCCCGCCAGGATGCCATTTTCCATGACAAGGTCATGGAATTCGCCAACAACGAACTCGTGCGCGAGACACTGGCGCACCAGCATACCCACTTCCACATATTCCGCCTGATGTTCCATTCGCGCGTCACCGAGGAGGCGCTTGACGAGCATGAGGCCATCCTGGCCGCTTTCGCTGCGGCCGATCCTGCCGCTGCCGAGCAGGCGATGCGTCGCCATATCGAGCATTCCCGCGACCGTTTGTTGCTGGCGTTCGACTGAGACTGTCCCGATGTCGCCCTACCCGCCGTTGACGGTCATCACGCAGGCCAGTGCCAACGAAGACTACTTCCCCGATTCACCCTTCTAGAAACTCAAACCTACCAGGCGAGTACAGGTCTCGCCCGGCCGTTGTCACAGGAAAGGAAGTACCATGCCAGGCAAAAAGATCCTGATGCTGACCGGTGAATTCACCGAGGAATACGAAATCTTCGTCTACCAGCAGGCGATGGAAGCGGTGGGCCACACCGTGCACGTCGTGTGCCCAGACAAAAGCGCCGGAGACCTGATCAAAACATCGCTGCACGATTTCGAGGGCGATCAGACCTACACCGAAAAGCTCGGCCACTATGCGCTGATCAACAAGACCTTCTCCGACGCTGAGAAGCAGATGGAGCAATACCACGCCGTTTACTGCGCGGGCGGTCGTGGCCCCGAATACATCCGCACCGACAAGCGCGTGCAGGCGATGGTGCGCCACTTCCACGAAACCAAGAAGCCGATTTTCACGATCTGCCACGGTGTGCAGATCCTGATTGCGGTAGACGGCGTCGTGCGTGGCAAGAAGGTCGGCGCGCTGGCGGCGTGCGAGCCCGAAGTGACGCTTGCGGGCGGCACCTATATCGACCTGTCTCCAACGGAGGCATATGTGGATGGCACGATGGTTTCGGCAAAAGGCTGGACGGCGCTTGCAGCGTTCATCCGCGAATGCCTGAAGGTGCTCGGAACGGAGATCCGCCACGCGTAGACCTTTGCTCCGACGCATCCAAAAGGGTGCGTCGGTCCTTGCTGCAGCCTCCGTAGCTTCTGCCGATAGTCTCCCGAGCTGATAAGCTTCCGGAAGGCACGTCCCTTAGGTAGCGCGGCCATAACGGTCCCCTCGGCCCTGCGCAACTTTGTCGGTAGTCAAAGGGTGAGGGAAACCAAACTCGCTTACGAGTGATCGGACAACTCGTGTGCTACCTAATCCGGACAACTCATCTGCTTACGACGCTACGAAGTCGCACCGCTGTCGGAAGTCGCACCGCTTGAGTACCCGACGTTGCTGCTCTATATGATGCGTGATGATTGATGCGCACCAGGAGGGCGACATGAGAACCACACTGGCGATCGATGACGACGTCCTGGTCGCGGCCAAGGCCATCGCCCGGCAGCAGGATCGCAGCCTCGGCGAGGTCATCACCGATCTCGCCCGGCGCTCGCTGCGCCGGCCTCAAGCCGGCGGCGAGCGCAACGGGATTCCTCTACTGTCGCCTCGGCCGGATGCACCTCCTGTCACGCTTGAGACGGTCAATGCCCTGCGAGACGAACTGCCTTGACGTTCCTGCTCGATGTCAATGTGCTGATCGCACTGATCGATCCTGGCCACGTCGCCCATGACGACGCGCATGGCTGGTTCGAACAGACCGGCAACGCCGCATGGGCTACGTGTCCCATCACCGAAAACGGCGTCCTGCGCATCGTCGGCAACCAAAGATATCCCAATTCTCCCGGCTCGCCCGCCATCGTTGCGCAAATCGTTACCAAGTTGCGGGCTCTGCACGGGCACAGCTTCTGGCCCGACGATGTGAGCCTGGTTGGCTCGGGCGACATCGATGCAGCGAAAATCCTGACCTCGGCACAGGTCACGGATACGTATCTTCTCGCGCTCGCCAAGGCGCGTGGCGGCCAACTTGCGAGTTTTGACCGCAAGCTGTCAGTCGCGGCCGTGAAGGGCGGGAGGTCTGCACTGCACCTGATTCCCACAAGGTAGACCGCCGGGCTCCTTTTGTCTGTTCTGCATGGCCGAACCGCGCAGGTTGAGATAGGCGTAGCCGCGCAGCACCATCAGGCCGGTGCGCTCAGGCGCAATGCGCTACCGTTCGTCCAAGGCCACGACTGTCTCAACATGCCGCCCCTCTTGGATGGTTCGTTCTCCAGCTTCCAGTCAAGGTCGGGCTTGAACGGTTGCGCGGCTGCCTGCGACTGGTACAATGCGTCGGCTTACGAAGCGAAGCTGTTGTTTCTTGGCGACGAATGTTTGCTGGGTGATCCATTGCAAGACATCGGTGCTCAGGGGCGCTGGCGGTGTAGTCGCCAATACTTTCGAGACTGGCGCCAGACAGACGCGCCGCACGTTCGTGTCCCACCTTACAACCTCCAGGACCTCGCGACATCGAGCCTATCCGGAGTGGTTCTACCCGCTGGTAAGATAAGCCGTTTCTGACGTTCGGCATGCCGCGGGACGTGTTCATCTCGATGGCTGGCGCGGCCGAGTTCACGCTCGGATTCGGGTTGGAGATGCTCCTCCGGGCACCTCAGCTTCTTGGCCTTGACCACCCTCGGTCCAACGTTGAAGCTGCAAGAGGCAGAAATTCGCTGTTTAGCGACCTTGCCAGGATTCCCCAGGCCCGCGGCCCATCTGGCCAGTTCGACCTCGGCCGCGATGCCCTGTCAGCTGAAACGGTTGGCGCGGAAGGTTGCAAGCATCGGGTGCGGATTGCCGGAGGCGATTTCTTTGGCAAGCAATTCGCCGACGATCAGTCCAAGCGTGGCGCCGCTGTGGCTAAAGGCGACGTGAAGACCGGCGACGGTCTCGACTGAGCCAAGCACCGGCTCGCCGTCGCCGGGGATAGGCTTCGGGCCGACAGCATAGGTAGCGCGTTGGAGCCGCGGATTGCCGTCGAGCACGGCACTGGCCTCGTCGAGTAGTCCTTTGATGGTCTTGTCGTGCACGGTGTAGGTGCCGTCCGGGTTGACCACGACTTCTTCCTCCGACCATGCCGAATCCAAAACAAATGCGCCATCCGGCGTCGGCCGCACTGCCACGCGCGGCGTATTCAGCACGGCACGGAGCTCGGTCTTGGTCGGCTTGGTCTTCAAAAGAAGTGAAATCGGCGTGGCGTCGGGGACACGGACGCCGATCTCCGCAAGCATGACAGGCGTCGCTGGCCCAACGGCAAGGACCATTGCATCCGCCTTTATCGGCGCACCATCGGCAGTGATGACGCCACGCGCGCGACCACCTGTGGCATCTATCCGCACGCGTCCAGCGTCCTGGATAAGCTTGCCGCCGCGGGAGCGGAATTCATTGAGTAGTAGATCGATCAGGGAGGGCAGGTCGACCCATCCTTCGCCAGGATTGAAGATTGCGCCCTGCGGGGTGATTGCATTGGCATTGACGCCGGGCGTCATTGCACCAACTTCGGCAGGGCCGAGCAGAAGCGCGTCATAACCAATTTCCTGCTCCAGCTGGCAGATGGACGCGATCTGGTTCGCCTCATCATCCGCATCCCAGGTGAGGCCGCCGTCAAAGCGAAGCCACGACGCGGTTTCCGGTCTTGTGGCCGCCAGGGTCCGATAACGGTCGATGCCTGCAAGCCTCAAGCGGTGATAGGCAGTGTCGGCACGTCGCGCTGAGTTCAGCCAGGAAAGTGAACGGCCGGATGCACCGTTGGCCGGCGCGCCGTCATTGACAATGGTTACATCAAAGCCAAGACGAGCGAGGTGCAGCGCGGAAGAGGTGCCGAAGATGCCTGCGCCGACAACGACGACCTGGCGCGGTTTTGCAGATGCAGTCATAGGGAAATCCTTCTTCGCAGAAGCCGGGCTGGGAGTTGTTGGATGGCTGCAGAGCGCGGCGGAACTAATAGTCGGTGAGCTTCTTCATGTAGCGCCGGCCATCAAGCATTGGCCGGCCGCGCAGGGCGGCCAGCTCGTAGGCAAAACGCCAAAGCGTGTCGAAGAAGACCAAGGGCACGAGATAAGGTTTGATGTGTTCGGACATACCGCTGAGGTCGAGTTCCGCTCCATCGAGCACCAGGATGTTTTCCCGGCTGCCGTACTTGAAAAGGAAATCGCGGGCCCGTTCGGAAAGGCTCCGCGTTTCGTCCAAACCCACTAAGACCACGAAGCAAGCGTCCCGGTCGACCACCTCAAATGGGCCGTGAAAGAACTCGTTGGCGTGTATGGCCTGCGAGTCGTACCACTGCATCTCCATCAACACGCAGATGGCGTACGAATAGGCCGCACCATAGCTGGCACCGCTGGCCAGAGTGTAGATCGCATTGCGCGGCGCGAAACGGGGGGCGAAGGCCTGAAACCGGTCGGCATAGGTCCGGTGCGCACGCTCGATCGCCGGCTGAAGATGGCTCAGGCTCCTCAGCAGATCGGCAGTTAGCCCGGCATCCTCCCGAGCATCGATCAGGCCGGCGAGCAACATGTAGAGCACGCCGTAGTTGCTGCAGGCTGAATCGATTGCTTTGCCCGTCGTGTAGGAGGCCTGGTAGGCGACTGCGTGGTCGACCGCCAGCGCGAGGGGCGATATCTGGTCGAGTGTCATGGCGATTGTCGTTGCGCCTCGATCCTTTGCATAATTGGCCGCTCGCACAGTTTCGCGGGTGGTGCCGGTCTGCGAGCAAAGGACAACGAGCGCGTCAGGTCCCAACCGTCGCGGAGCTCGGCAGACGAACTCATCCGCGTTGTAGATGTCGCAGGCGAATGTGCCGCTGTGACGGTCGACGAAGTATTTGCCTGCCATCATGATCGAGAGCGAACCGCCGCATGCCACGAGGAATAGGTGCGAAAACTGCCTGCCCGCCGTAGCGGTCAAGGCGCGTTCCAGGTCGGCGGGCAGGGCGGAAATCATGAGCTTCCTCGTCTCGTTGGCCGGCCCACATTGACAGGTGGGCAGCCATTGTGCGAACGTTATCACACCCTTTAAACTGAAAGTCCTGCAATGGTCAAGATTGCCGCGATAGGCGATAACGTGGTCGATTGTTATCTTGCTCGCGGCGAGATGTATCCTGGTGGAAATTGCCTCAATGTCTCGGTCTATGTCAGCCGCTTCGGCGGGCGATCGGCCTATGTCGGAGCGATCGGCAAAGACCGGGCGGGGGACCTTATCTGCACTGCACTGGCGTCGGAGCGCGTGGACATCACCCGATTACGGCGCCTCGAGGGACCGACCGCTTACTGCCTCATAGGTCACCGCAACGCCGATCGGATTTTCCTGGACTTCGATCTCGGAGTTTCGGTGTTTACGCCGACGCAAGAAGATCTGGATTTTCTCTCGGGCTTTCAGGCCGTCCACATCGGCCAGTCCAGCGGTTTGGACCCGTGGGTTGCCACTGTATCAAGTAAGTCACTGTTGTCTTATGATTTTTCCACGCGACGGGAACCGGGACATCGACGCGAGATTGGACCCCATTGCTATCTGGCTTGTGTCTCGGGTGACGGTCTCGACGACAAGGAATTGGCCGCAATCGCGGCCGAATTGCTTGCATGTGGTTCAAAGTGGGTTCTTGTGACTCGTGGTCGAGCCGGCGCGGTGCTTCACGGCGACACCGTCTCTTACCGAACCCCGGCGCGGTTGGTCAAACCCGTCGACACCCTGGGCGCGGGCGACACCTTCATCGCCAGAACGCTATTCGGCCTGCTTAAGAAAGAGGCGCCTCAAGACATCCTTGGTCATGCCGCGGACGCGGCGGCCGCTACCTGCCGGTACTACGGGGCCATCGGCTATGCGGCAGCAATCGATTTAGGAAAGATCACGCCGGAGGTCCTCCGCGGAGCTCGGCGCATTCAAGACGAGAGAACCGTCTAGCTGCGAAATTCAACTGAGCAATTGACGCGAGAAATGGACAATGCTAGTTCAAGTGATAACGTTCTCATTCATCCAACCAACGCCATGAAAGAGCGTTTTGATGGATGAGTCGTCGAGTGGGATCGCAAGGCCGAGTTCGGCCAATCGTAAGAGGAGAAGACATGCACACGAATTCGAGCAGGCGCCTACTTTTGAAATCCGGTTTGGCGCTGACTATCGCGCTGTTGACAGGACTTGGCACGTTGGCCTCGTCAACTCAGGCAAACGCGGCGGACAACCCCTACAACCTCATCGACCCGACGGTGATCAGCGTCGGAACCATGGGCGATGCGAAACCCTATGTCTTCACCGACGCCAACGGTAACTTCACCGGCTTCGACGCCGAACTCTTCCGTGATGTGGCGCGCCGGCTCGGGTTCAAGGAGGAGCAGGTCGTTTTCACCGGCCAGGAATTCTCGGCGCTGCTGCCGTCCGTTGCCAACGGCCGCTTCGACGTCGCTGTCGCCGCCATCGGCACAACGGCGCAGCGCAAGAAGACCGTGGATTTTGGCGACGGCTATCTCGCCGGCTACCTGTCGATCATTTCGGCGGATCCGGCACTGACGAGCAATGAGAGCACCGCCGGAAAGCGCATCGGCGTGATCCAGGGAACGCTGCAGGAAATCTATGCCGAGAAGAACCTCAAGGGCGACATTGTCAAATTTCCCGACAACAACACGGCGGTGGCGGCGCTGAATAACGGCACGATTGATGGCCATTTCACTGACTATGAGTCCGCCAAGCAGTATGTCGAGCGCTATAAGAACCTGAAGATAACAATGAACGTGCCGTCCTTCGATGCGCCGGCCGGGTTCGTGGTCAAGAAAGGCAACGATGCCTTCCGCGAGGCGCTCAACAAGGCGCTGCGCGAGGCCATGGACGATGGCACCTGGAAACGGCTGCATGAGAAATGGTTCCCGGGCACTCCGATGCCGGATCAATATCTGCCCAAGAAGTAAATTCGCGCGTATTCATTTTCGTTTCCGGCCGGGCCCGTCAGCAACGGTGCCCGGCCGAGTTATAGATGGCCTTGATATGAGCTGGTTCGATACCTTCGCCCGCAGCTTCCTTGATTTCCAGGCGATGGCAGAAGTTCTGCCAAACATGGTGATGGTCGGCCTCAAGAACACTTTGATCCTGGCCCTTGCCTCGACGTTTTTCGGGACGCTGATCGGTATCGTCCTCGCAGTCATGGGGATTTCCGAGAACCGGCCGCTGAAACTCCTGGCCCGAGTCTACACCGATATCTTCCGTGGGCTTCCCGCCATTGTCACAATCCTGATCATTGGCCAAGGCTTCGCGCGGTTGGGCCGAGATCTGTTCGGTCCATCGCCTTATCCGCTGGGCATTCTGGCGCTCAGCCTGATCGCCGGCGCCTACATCGGGGAGATTTTCCGCGCCGGCATTCAGAGCGTCGAGCGGGGTCAGATCGACGCCACGCGCACTCTCGGTATGACGTATGGCCAAGGCATGCGCCTGGTGGTGATCCCGCAAGGCATCCGTCGCGTCCTACCTGCACTGGTCAACCAGTTCATCGGCAATGTCAAAGACTCCAGCCTGGTCTATTTCCTTGGTCTGCTCGCCTCCGAACGCGAACTGTTCCGCGTCGGCCAGGACCAGGCTGTGCTGACCGGCAACTTGTCGCCGCTGTTGCTGGCCGGCGTGTTTTATCTCGTGATCACGGTGCCGCTGACCCATCTCGTCAACTACATCGACGCGCGCATGCGCGTCGGCAAACGAATAACCGCCGTGCAGAGTGGCCTCAAGGAGGTCGCCGAGCTTGCCGAAGCCGTCGTGCCGGGAGCAGCGACGTTGCCTGCAGCAGCGCCCACACGCTTCAAGGGTGGCGGCATCGAGGTCAAGAATATCGACATGGCCTACGGCGCCGTCCAGGTGCTGCATGACGTCAGTCTGAAAGTGGAGCCCGGGACCGTCACCTGCCTCATCGGTCCGTCCGGATCGGGCAAGTCGACCTTGCTGCGCTGCCTCAACCGTCTCGTAGAGTGTCGAGCCGGTGACATTCTGCTCGATGGCGAAAGCATCTACAAGCAGACCCCTGACCAACTCCGGCGGCGCGTGGGCATGGTTTTCCAGCAGTTCAATCTATTCCCCGACCGTAGCGCGCTCGCCAACATCACCTTGGCGCTGCGCAAAGTTAAACGCATGTCGCGCGAGGAGGCTAATGACGCGGCCTTGGCGAGGCTAAATGAAGTCGGACTGCTGGAGCGTAAGGACCATCGGCCGGCCAATCTCTCGGGCGGGCAACAGCAGCGGGTGGCCATCGCGCGTGCGCTCGCCCTCGAACCCGAAATTATGCTGTTCGACGAAGTCACCAGCGCCCTCGATCCAGAATTGGTCAAAGGTGTCCTGAACTTGATGGCCGACCTCGGGCGGGGCGGGATGACGATGGTGGTCGTTACACACGAGATGAATTTCGCTCGCAAGGTCGCGAACCAGGTCGTGTTCATGGACGAGGGCCGGATCGTCGAGGCAGGCCGACCAGAAGACCTATTCGACAATCCGCAGAGCCCTCGTCTTCGACGCTTTCTGTCGGAGGTGCTGTGATTCAAATGGTGTGCGCAGCGGCGGGTTCTACGGTGTTCGGCCTTGCGGGGCGTGCCTAACTGCCGCTAGTTCGTCGCCACGACGTTGCATGGTCGGCGGGACTTGCTGGGTGACTCAAAGATCCAAAAACGCAACTATCATCGAAGTCGCTCGCCGGGCTGGAGTGAGCTCTGCCACGGCTGGGCGCGTGCTTGGTGACTACGGCTACAGCAGCCCCGAGGTTCAGGAGAAGGTGCGCGCCGCAGCATCTGCGCTGGGTTATCGACCCAATCGCCTGGCCAAAGGTCTGATCACCGGTAAGACCCAGACTATCGGCGTTGTCGTGGGCGACATCGAAAGCCCATTCTATGCAAGCGTGCTGCGCGGAATAGGGGACGTCGCGCGCCGTGGCGGCTTCGGGGTTATCGTTACGAATAGTGACGAAAATGCCGAACTCGAGCGAGAGGCGGTGCAGCTGCTGTTGGAAAAGCAGGTCGATGGTTTAGTCGTCTCATCGACCTTCTTGGACAAGCCGGATCATCTTCGTGACGCAGTCGCGGCCGGCTGTCCCGTCGTGCAGTTCGATCGCATCGTGGCGGGCATGGAAACCGATTCGGTCGTGGTCGATAACGTTTCTGTAACGCGTAGCAGCATAGCGGCGATCATCGCCGCCGGACACAGCCGCATCGGAATATTGGCGGAACTCGGGCCGGACCAACGCGATGATGTTGGCTCCTTTGTGACGAACGCTGATCTCTCCAGCTCCGACGTTCGCTACCATCATCCAAGCTGGCAACGATTGTTGGGTTATCTCGAAGCCCATCGCGCTGCGGGCATTTCGCCGGATCCGCAGTTGATCCGCCGCGTGGCGGTCTATTCCAGCGAGGCAGCACGAAAGGAGGCACTCGATCTACTGACAATGCGCAATGCGCCGTCCGCCCTGTTTACCGCGGACGGTGTGATGTCGACAGGCGTTCTGGAGGCGACATCCGCACTGAAGCTTGCGATTCCGGGAGAGGTTTCGCTGCTTTGCTTCGACGATCTCGACTGGATGCAGTTCGTGGCCCAAGGTATCACAGCCATCGCGCAGCCGGCGCATCTGATCGGGGCGACGGCAGCCGAGCTTCTCTTGAAGAGGCTGGCTGGCGACACCGCACCGTTTGAACACCGTGTCCTCGCGGGTCGCCTGGTGAACCGTAATTCGATTGCGGTTCATCTCAACCGCAACGCCCCTGATCCGGCCGCGACGGTGTAGCTGGAGCCGAATTGCCGCGCCTCTTTGTGCCGAGGTCGATCCCATGCAACGGCTGAATGATAGCTCAAGCGTATTGCTGGGTAGGACTTTTGTCGCTTGCGATGCCCAGCGTGAGCTGCGCCAGAAATCGGGCGAGCCCATCCGGGTTCCGAAACCTAATCACTTGCGGTCGCAGTAGTATGGCTCGGTCGTTGAACGCATAGGCTGCCCGATTTCGTTCCGCGATGGCTAGAATTAGAGATCAAGCAAAATGTCGCCTTGTGGGCGGCTGCAGCACGCCAGGATATAGCCTGCCGATTTGTCCTCCAAGGTCAGTCCGCCTAGGTCATCCATGACGACTTCGCCGGACAGCTTGGCGATCCGGCACGTACCGCAAACTCCCTGCTGGCAAGCGGTTGGGACATAGACGCCACATTGGCGCGCCGCTTCCAGCAGGGTCTCTCCGGGCGCGCAGTGATATGCAAGGCCGGAGCGGGCGAAGCGGACCGAAGACGAAACCTTTGAATCCGATAGCGAACGCGAAATGTTGCCGCCCCCGAAGCTCTCCTCATGATACTGTGAAGGGGCGAGCCCGATTGCATCGAGGCAGCCGCGTGCAGCCTTCATGTAGGATTCCGGCCCACAGGCAAAAATCGTGCGGCTGTGGAGATCGGGAACCAAGGTCAGGAGCATCTCACTGTTAATTCGCCCGGTTGGACCCGTCCAGGCCGGGTCTCCGTGACTGCAAATGCACGTCACATGAACATTGGGAAAGCGAGCGGCATGTGCGTCCAGTTCGAGCCGAAAAATGATGTCGTCCGGCGTTCTCGCACTATGAATGAAGTGGATATCCTGGTCGGCTGCGCGGTCGGTAAATGCGCGCAGCATTGACATGACGGGAGTTATCCCGCTGCCACCTGAGAGGAAGAGGGACTTTGCATGCGGCAGATCGTCGAGATTGAACGAGCCGAGCGGCCCTTCGATCTCGATCCCGTCGCCCGGCTTCAAGTTGTCATGGAGCCAATTCGAAACGAGCCCGCCCGGCGTCCGTTTCACGGTGATCTGTAGGTCGAGCGGTCGCGTCGGCGGTGACGAAACGGAGTAGGAGCGCGTCACCGCGGCACCGTTGATCCTAAGGTGCACCAGAACATACTGGCCAGCGCTGAAGCAGAACATCCGATCTGAAGTGGGTGTGAGAACGAATGTTTTCACATCGTGCGTTTCGTCGATCACGCGCCGGCAGAGCACAAGCTGCGGTGTGGTCTGTGCCCAATGCCGGTGACGCTTTGTTGGGACGAAGCCGGAGGCTGCAAAGGCCGCGTATGCATTCATCAGTCAACTCGGGTTTGAAGTCGAGCCAAGATGCCACTTCAAACCCCGCTGAACAGCCGCGCAATCCTGCCTTTATGATCGGTAATTTCGATTAGACTTCCAGTGACATCACAGCAACCTGGAGAGCTCGGATGCCTTTGCGAATAATTGGTTCATGTTTGCGGCGCGCGAGTATCGCGGTGTGGACTGGCTGGTGCAGCGTCGGCGCTCCCTCGACGAGAAACGATGGGAGCTCGGCAGTGAACCTGCGCGCATCGTCGCTACGCATATAGCAGGTGCCGCCCGTTCGCCGCAGCATGATCTCCGCCAGAGTTTCCGATCCCGTCGAAAGCCGACAGATCGCCAACTCGGCCAGCAGCTCTGCGTGCGTCTTTTCCAGCACGGCGGTGTAGCCTGGGCGAATGTAGGTTTCAGGGTCGACGTCGGGCAGCGTTCTGGCAGCCGTCGAAACCATTACATATTCCTCGACCATCAGATGTTCGTAGGCGATCTCAGGCAGGTAACGAGGTGCATAAAGCACGGCGATATCGAGATTTCCCATGCTTAGGTCGCTGACCATCTGGTTCGAATAATCCGACTCGACATGGATCGAGGATTTTGGAAGGGCCTGGCACAGTGTCTCGACCCATCCCGGCAGAACCGAGCGGGTCATGCCTACCTGTGCGGCGATGCGCAAGGTGCCCTCGAACCGGTTGAACGCTCGCACGTCGTGTCGAGCTTGCGACCAGGTCGACAGCAGGGACCTGGCGTAAGCTTCGAACCGCCGTCCGGCGGCTGTGGGCTCAGCACCGGCGCGCCCGCGCTGGAAGAGCTCGGACCCGATCGCGCTCTCCAGATTCTTGATCCGGGTGCTGATCGTCGACTGGGTCAATCCCAGCCGATCGGCGGTGCGATTGAAGTTTCGCGACTCGATGATGTCGAGAAAGGTTTCGATGTGATCTAGCTGCACGTTACCTCCAATCGAAAAAGTCGATCATATTGCGCTGGATCATAAGCTTGATCAAACAATACTCAAGGCGGAAGCTTCACGCGGTGAAATCGGCCGGCAGATCGACCAGGCTGAAGCTACGGAGCTGAGCAACGTGTTCATAGTCGACTGCGATTGTCACAATTACTGGTCAAGCGCCACTGTACTGGAGCCCTACCTTTCCGGCCTGTGGAAGGACATGTTCGTCGAAGGCGAGAAAACAGGTCCCGTTGGCGCCTTCCCGCATGGCCACCGTCCCTGGTTTCATCCGCAGGACTTCTCCCGCAAGGACGTCCGTCCGAAAACTGAAGCCGACAACTATCTCATCATGAAGGAAAAACACCTCGACAAGTACAAGGTCGACGTGGCGATCCTGACCGGCGATGAGCCGATCGAGGCGTCTACCCTCGCCAACCCCTATTATGCCAGCGCTCTCGTCAGCGCCTACAATGACTACCAGATCGACCACTGGCTGCCGAAGGACGATCGCTTCGTGGGCTCGATCATCATTGCGCCACAGGATCCGAAGCTCGCGGCCACCGAGATACGCCGCTTGGGCAATCATCCGCGGATGGTTCAGGTTCTTGCCTCGCAAGGCTCCGTCAAGCCCTATGGCGATCCGTTTTACCATCCAATTTATGAGGCTTGCGCCGAGGTCGGGCTGCCCTTTGCCATTCATCTGGGCGGCCATGGCGGCGTGAACTCGACCGCGATTGCTCCGGCCCCGACGACATTCTTCTGGGAGACCCATGCCATCCTGCACATGTCGGCCATTTCGCATGTCGCAAGCATGATTGCGCATGGCGTCTTCGAAAAATGGCCGGACCTCTACTTCGTCGTCATCGAATGCGGCGTCGCCTGGGTGCCATCTGTATTGTGGCGCCTGGACGCCGACTACAAAGCCCTACGCAAAGAGACGCCATGGCTGAAAATGCTGCCGTCCGAATATTGCCGGCGCAACATCCGCTTTTCCACGCAGCCGCTGGAGCAGCCCGCAAATATTCAGCATCTCTGGTCCACTCTCGAGGCGATGGACGGCGAAAATACGCTGATGTTTGCCTCCGATTATCCGCATTGGGATTACGACGACGCCAACACGCTGCAAATCCCTCCCGCCTGGAAGAGCAAGATCATGGGGCTGAATGCGTTGGAGGTCTACAAACGCATTCCCCGCGCGCAAGCGGCGAATGCCGCCTGAGGAAGCAGACGATGCCCGAGAAGACATACATCTGCCGCGTCGACGAGATCGAAACCGGATCTCCCTTCATCGCTAAGATCCGCAGCCTTTCGGTCGGCGTTTTCCGCATCGGAGATTCATTCCACGCCCTGCTGAATGTTTGTCCGCACCGCGGCGCTCCGCTTTGCGAGGGGCCGCAATGCGGAACAACTGCACCGGTCGAAGGGGCGCAATTCATCTATCACCGCGAAAACGAGATCGTGCGCTGCGCCTGGCATGGCTGGGAATTCGACATCAAATCAGGCGCGGCCCTGGTCGATCCGTCCGTTCGCGCGCGCACATTTCCAGTCACCGTCGAGGCGGGCAGCATCTATGTGACAGCCTGATCGAGGTGCGGATTTTGAGCGGTCAGAAGAAAGGGTGATCGCGGCTGACGAGCAGATTTCTTCACAGGTGCTTGACGAACAATAACGCGGAAAATCCGCAACGGGAGAGTCAAATGTCAGAATCTGAATACAAGCTTGGTATCGCTCAAAGCCTGATTGGTCGCGGCAAGATTTCCCGTCGCGACTTCATTCATCTTGGGCTGGCCGCTGGGCTGACGGTCACCGCTGCGGACAAGCTCTTCGTCAGCACGGCCCGGGCCGAACCGCTGCAGGGCGGCTTCGCCAAGCTCGGCATGGCACATGGCGCGACGACGGATTCGATCGATCCGGCCGGCTATCCGGACACATTCACACAAACCGCGTTCTCGGGCTCGATGTCCAACAGCCTCACCGAGGTCGACGCGAAAGGCAACGTCCAGCCGGACCTTGCCGAGAGCTTTGAATCATCGGACGGGGCCAAAACCTGGGTCTTCAAGCTGCGCAAGGGCGCAACCTTCCACAACGGCAAGAATGTCACGGCGGACGACGTCGTGGCTTCGCTGCGCTATCATATGGGCGACGAAACCAAATCGGCGGCGAAGCCGCTGCTTGAGCCCGTAGCCAGCATCAAGGCGGACGGCCCGGAGACGGTTGTCTTCACGCTCAAGAGCGGCAACGCCGACTTCCCCTACATCATGAGTGACTACCATCTGGTCATCATGCCGGCCAAGGACGGCAAGGCGGATTGGGGATCAGGCGTTCGCACCGGTGCTTTCGTGCTTGAGAACTTCCAGCCCGGAGTTTCGGCCAAGCTCAAGCGCAATCCGAACTACTTCAAGAACGGCAAGCCCTATCTCGACGAGGTGGAGTTCATCGCCATCACCGATCTCGCCGCTCGCATGGCCGCGTTATCGACAGGGGAGGTGGACTATATTGGCCGCGCCGACCTCAAGACCCTAGGCATGTTGAAACGCAACCCCAAGGTGGAGATCGTCGAGGTCACCGGCTATGGCCATTATACGTTGCCGATGAATGTCACGATGGCGCCGTTCGACAATCCGGACGTCCGAATGGCCTTGAAATGGGCGATCAACCGTCAGGAGATCGTCGACAAGATTTTTCTCGGCCACGCCACCGTGGCCAACGACAACCCGATCGCGCCGGCAATCAAATTCGCCACGAATCCGCAGCCGCAACACAGTTTCGATCCGGAGAAAGCCAAGCATTATCTGAAAAAGGCCGGAATGGAAAAACTGAAGGTGGACCTCTCGGTCGCCGATGCCGCTTTTGCAGGCGCTGTGGACGCGGCTGCGCTCATCCGCGAAACGGCCGCCCAGTGCGGCATCGACGTAAACGTGGTGCGCGAGGCCGAGGACGCCTATTGGGACAATGTCTGGCTCAAGAAACCTTGGTGCGCTTCTTATTGGAGCGGTCGCGCGACGGCCGACTGGATGTTCACGCAAGCCTTCGCCGCGGACTCCAGCTGGAACGAGTCGTTCTGGAAAAATCCCCGCTTCAACGAGTTGCTTGTCCAGGCGCGCGCCGAGACCGACGAGGCCAAGCGGGCGGCAATGTATGCTGAGATGCAGCAACTGACCCATGATGATGGCGGCAGCATCGTACTGGTCTTCAACAATTTCGTCAGCGCCAAATCCAATAAGCTCGCACATGGCGAAGTGGCGCCGAACTGGGAGAACGATGGACTGAAGATGGCCGAACGCTGGTGGATCGCCACTGCGTGAGAGTGCGGGCCGGACCCGCGATGGTTGCGAGGGTCCGGTTGGCCCCGGTGTGCCCTGCCGGATGTGGGAGGGCAGCGGCCGCAACGGGAAATGCGTACCCATGAACCCCGTCGCAAGAACGGTTCTGCAGCGCCTTGGCCTCGGCCTGGTCACGCTGTTCATCGTGTCCATCATTATCTTCTCGGCGATCGCAATGCTGCCGGGCGACTTCGCCAAGGCGACGCTCGGGCAATCCGCGACACCCGAAACGGTCGCCGCCTTCCAGCGAGAAATTGGCATCGACCGTCCGCCTGTCGAGCGCTACTTCGTCTGGGTCGGGCAGATGCTCCACGGGGATTTCGGCTCTTCGTTCGCGAGCCGCACCGGGTATCGGCGCACCGTGGCCGAGATCATCGCGCCGCGCCTCTACAATACGATGTTCCTCGCGTCGATGACCGCGCTGATCGCAGTTCCGCTGGCCCTGGGACTTGGCATCCTCGCTGCGCTCTACCGCAATGGCTGGTTCGACCGGCTGGTGAACGCAGTGACGCTGACAACCATTTCGTTCCCGGAGTTTTTCGTCGCCTATATGCTTGCCTACCTGGTCATCTCGCGCGACACGTTCATCGGATCCGAGTTCGCACAATCCCTGCCGCACTGGCTCGCAGTGTCACTGAACTGGATACTCAACGCAGTTCCCAAGTTCCCGACCTTGTCCAACGTGAACGACCAGACGCCATTCTGGAATCACGTCTGGAGAGTAGCTTTGCCGGCAACCACGCTTACGCTCGTCATCGTCGCCCACATGATGCGCATGACACGAGCGGCGATCATCAACATGCTGGCAAGCCCCTATATCGACATGGCGCGGCTGAAGGGAATGTCGCCCATGGCCATCGTACTCAGGCATGCCTTGCCCAACGCATGGGCTCCGATCGTCACGGTGGTGGCGTTCAATCTTGCTTATCTGGTCGTCGGAGTGGTCGTTGTCGAAGTGGTGTTCGTCTATCCCGGCATCGGTCAGCTGATGGTTGATGCGGTCAAATCCAGGGATGTTCCGGTTGTCCAGGCCTGCGCCCTGATTTTCGCGGCGACCTACATCCTGCTCAATCTGACTGCCGACATCATTTCGATCGCCACCAATCCAAGGCTCTTGCATCCACGATGACCAGCTACGAACCCATCGCTCAGGTTCACAGGCTGAGGCGCTCGCGCGCCACCCGGGCCAAAACGGCGCTGAAGAAGGCACCCTTCAGTGCCTGGTTCGGCATCCTCGTCATCATCGGCTATGTCATCGTTGCGGTGTTCGCGCACTGGATCGCCCCATACGGCGAAACGCAGGTCTTCAGCGAAGCCTTCGCACCGTGGAGCCAGCAGTTCAAACTGGGAACCGACCAGCTCGGCCGCGATATGCTCACACGCTTGATTTACGGTGCGCGCAACACCATCGGTATCGCCGTCGCGACCACACTGCTGTCCTTCGCCGTCGGCGTCTCGCTCGGCCTTCTTGCCGCATTGTACAGGGGATGGCTCGACCAGATACTGTCGCGTGCGGTGGACGTGTTGATGTCGATCCCAAGCCTGATCTTCGCCCTGGTGCTGCTTTCGATCTTCGGGTCGTCGATCACCAGCCTGATAATCATCATTGCGCTGCTCGATTCCACCCGCGTCTTTCGGCTCGCACGCGCCGTCGGGCTTAACGTAGCAGTGATGGAATATGTCGAGGTGGCGCGATTGCGCGGCGAAGGCCCGAAATGGATCATCGCCAAGGAAATCCTTCCCAATGTCATGCCGCCGCTGGTCGCGGAGTTCGGCTTGCGATTTTGCTTCGTATTCCTCACGATCGCGGCACTGTCCTTCCTGGGCGTCGGCATTCAGCCGCCGACCGCCGATTGGGGATCGATGGTGCGCGAGAATGCAACCCTGATCACCTACGGCGATGTCACGCCGCTGCTGCCGGCCGGCGCGATTGCCCTCCTCACGGTATCCGTGAATTTCGTCGTCGACTGGTTTCTGCACGCAACAAGCGGGTTGCGGGATGAAAGGTAGCGGTCCGGCCTCGCGCGAAAAAGGTAAGGATCTACTTCAGATCCGCAATCTCCATGTGGAGGGCTTCTCGGACGAGCGATGGCATCCCATTGTCCGCGGGGTCGATCTGGCGCTGAAGCGGGGGGAGGTTCTTGGCCTGATCGGCGAGTCAGGCGCCGGCAAATCCACCATTGGCCTCGCCGCGATGGGTTACGCCAAGCCGGGCTGCCGTATCACACAGGGCTCGATCCTGTTCGACGGGCTCGATCTTCTGGCACTCAGCGAAACAGGGCGGCGTCGCCTCAGAGGCTCCCGTATCGCCTATGTCGCACAAAGCGCCGCGGCCTCTTTCAATCCGGCCCACCGGCTCCTCGACCAGACTGTCGAAACTGTGGTGGCGCATGGGATTGCCAGCCGAGAGAAAGCGAACCGGAGTGCCGTCGATCTTTATCGGCGTCTTCAGCTTCCAGACCCGGAGACCATCGGCTTTCGCTATCCTCATCAGGTTTCCGGCGGACAGTTGCAACGGGCAATGACCGCGATGGCGATGGCCTGTCGTCCGGACCTCATCGTCTTCGACGAGCCAACGACGGCGCTCGATGTGACGACGCAGGTCGAAGTTCTCGCCTCCATTCGCAATGTCGTGGAGGAATTCAACACGGCTGCAATTTATGTGACGCATGATCTGGCGGTGGTGGCGCAAATGGCGGACCGCATCATGGTTTTGCGCGATGGACTTACCGTGGAGGAGGCTGAAACACGCCAGATGCTCGCCTCGCCCAGCCAGGAATATACCAAAACGCTCTGGGCCGTGCGCAAGCTCGCCAAGCCCGAAGTTCCGGCCGATGAATATCTGCTTACGATAGACAACGTCACCGCGGCTTACGCGCGGAGGGTCAAGGTGCTCCAGGATGTCTCCATCAAAGTTCCACGTGGACGAACAGTGGCTGTGGTCGGCGAATCCGGTTCCGGGAAATCGACGCTCGCTCGCGTCGTTACCGGCCTGTTGCCGCGGCTTTCGGGGTCGATTTCCTTTGCCGGCCAGGCCCTTTCCAAGACCCTGGAGACCCGCCCAAAAGAGATTCTGCGTCGCATACAGATGATTTATCAAATGCCCGACAACGCGCTAAATCCGCGCCAGACGGTCGAAGAAGTCATAGCTCGGCCGCTTGAATTCTATCTTGGCCTCAAGGGAGCGCAGCGGGATCGGCGGATCGGCGAACTCATGCACATGGTCGAGATGAGCGAAACTTACTTGGATCGTGTGCCGGCCGAACTGTCGGGGGGCCAGAAGCAGCGCGTTTGCATCGCCCGAGCGTTGGCCGCCGATCCGGAACTGATCATCTGCGACGAAATCACGTCTGCGCTCGACCAGATTGTGCAGGAGGAAATCCTCAAGCTGTTAATGCGGCTTCAGCGCGAGCTCGGCATGAGCTACATTTTCATCACCCATGACATTGCCACCGTGCGGGCGATCGCCGACGAGATTGTGGTCATGCACCAGGGGAAAGTCGTTGAGCAGGGATTAAAGAGCGAAATTCTCACGCCGCCGCATGCCCCCTATACCGAACGGCTTTTATCCTCCGTGCCGGAAATGGATCCGGATTGGCTGACAAGGCTGCTGGCCAGCCGGGGCTGAGGACGCATTGTTATTCAACGCGAATGAACGCAAGCTGCGGATCGGGCGGCATGACAGGTCCTCCGAAACGCCCTCATTGAATCGCCCTGGTCGGTCTTCCGCCGTGCCGCCTTGACACTGACGGATGCGCGACCAGCGGACTTCCGCTTCGCTTCCACCAGCCGACAGGGCTAAACTGGCATAGAACGACAATCGCAGGATTTTGGCTCAAGTGAGCCCGTGCCGGACGAGGTGGCGAACGACCGGGGAAAACATCTGCTGGCCGATATAAGACCCGATGTTCGCATTTTCGAAGATCGCTTGGGCGGTAACGGCATCCTCGACTATGGGGATACCTGCCTCGCGCGCCTGAGCCATCATATCTTCGGCCGCACGGCCCTGACCCTTGCCGACAATTGTCGGCACAGGCGTTTCGCCCTTGACGTAGCGCAAGGCCACGGCGCGGTCGCCTGACACCAAGACGATGACCGCGTTTTTCACACCTAGCTTCGCAGGCTGCATCACTGCTTCGCGCCGCTGTCGCTGCTGTTCACGGCGGATCAATGGATCGCCTTCGAGATCTTTGTGTTCGCGCTTGTATTCGGTTGTTGTCATGCGCATGTCCCGTAGGAACAGCCAGCGCTGAATAGGAACATCGATCAAGCCGATGACGATAAAGGCCAGGGCGGCGGCAGTCCCGAGAGGTGTCATCACCGCCTTGATGGTCGGCTCCAGGCATGTCTGACCACAGCCTGGCGCATCGAAGAGAGGCTGTAGCCAGGCGATCAGGATGAATACGAAAAGGCTTGCCAGGAACACCACCTTGACGAGGCCCTTGGCGAACTCGATGACATTGCGGAGCGACAGGATCTTCTGAAGGCCCTTCGCCGGGTTTATGCGATCGAACTGCGGCTTGAGCGGCTCGAACGAGAAGACCGGCCCGAACGTGGCCAGCATGCCGAAGGCTA
This sequence comes from Mesorhizobium sp. M0701, assembly GCF_040320365.1. Taxonomy (NCBI): domain Bacteria; kingdom Pseudomonadati; phylum Pseudomonadota; class Alphaproteobacteria; order Hyphomicrobiales; family Phyllobacteriaceae; genus Mesorhizobium; species Mesorhizobium sp. M0701. The sequence continues at coordinate 32,136 of NZ_JAMYPO010000032.1, read as the reverse complement.
CGGTGAGAACCACAACGATGCCGACTAGCGGCAATGTGGCAAGCATCAGCAATGAGAACAAGTGGTGGATGGCACGCAGGCTGACCTCCTCGAAAGAGCCGCCGGGCACCGTCACAGTCTGCACGAGTTCCGAAAGATATTTGAAGAGCAGCGGCCAGCAAAAATAGAGATAGCCAAGCGCTGCGAAAAGAGTGAAGCCGGATACCAGGTCGCGGCTTTGCGAAACCTGGCCCTTGCGGCGGGCGTCACGAAGCTTCTTGTCGGACGCCGGTAATTTCTTTTCCTCAGCTTCTTCGGCCATGTTGCAATCTTACCGCACTATCGTGGTTCCAGTCGGCCGATGCCCTGTGTAAGGTGGGACAGGCTTGAATACGGAGAGGTGGATTTGCGGTTGCGTGTCGTATTCATGCCAGTCGTCGTCGCGCTGGCGCTGAGCGGTTGCCAGACGACCCAAACCGGCTCCGTGCAGGCCAAGGCGCAGGGCCCATCGTCTCAATCCGAGCGCCTGATCAAGCTTGCCGACGATATTGATGCGCGCGGAGAAAGTGATACCGCCATCGCGCTCTACCAGCGCGCCGCAGCAATGCCGGGCGCCAAGGCGAGCGCGTTCGTCAAGACAGGCGACGCTTACATGCGGGCAGGCTATCCTGCCGATGCCGCCAAAGCTTATCGGGCCGCGCTGGCCAAAGCTCCCAATGACGGGGGAGCAATGCTTGGGCTTGGCTCGGCGATGATGGAGGTAGGCGATATCGATGCAGGCATGCGCGCGCTTGCGCAGGCAGCGCCGCTGGTCAACACCAGTGGCGCCTACAACCGATTGGGCGTTGCGCAGACTTTCGCCGGGCAGACAGGGCAGGCGCAGGAGACTTTCGCCCAGGCGTTGAGACTTGCGCCGGGCGATCTTGACGTCGAGACCAACATGGCATTGGCGGCAGCCCTCGAAGACAATTCCGCTGCGGCGCTGCCGCTGGTGCAGAAAATTGCCGCCGCTCCCAATGCGCAATTGCACCACAAGCGCAACATTGTGGTGGTGTACGGGCTTCTTGGCCAGGCCGACCAGGTCAAGGCCTCGCCGCCAATCGGGCTGACGACCAAGGAGGTGGCCACCCTGCTTGCCCGCGCAAGAACCATTCGGCTGAAGGGCAGCACTCAGGCCAAAGCGAAGGCGCTCGGCTCCATCCTCGGCTAGCGAATCGGGCCGGAGGGCCTGAAGCGATCTTCCGCCAAGCGCGACGCGTAGGGTGACACTACGCGGGCGAATACCGCGCCGGCTCACTCGACTGGGAGCGTTGTTTGCGGCACCGACGGCGCGCTGTTGGCGCCGCCTATCGGAGCCTCCTCGCCATCGAGGTAGCGACGGGCCGCGCGCGCGGTCGGTGCCGCCGCCGCCGGGCCCATGCGGCGGCCTTCTACGAGGTCACGCTGGCTTTCGGACATCCGCTGAAGATTGAAGGCATTGGCGCAACCGGGCGGCAGATGGGAGCCGACGCCGGAGACGATCGTCAGATTCGTCTTGGCAGCAGAGTTGTCGTCGTCGGCTGGCTCGGCCAGACAGGCATCGGGAGCAAGAACTGAGCCGCCGACACCTTTCTCGGAGCCGCCTGCATCCGTCGAAACATAGTTGTAGCCAGGCGAATAATCCTGCCGCTGTTGCGGGCTACTCGCGCAGCCGGCCAGAACCAGCGCTGGAACAACGCAGAAAAATGCGATGGGGGATGTCATATCCGGTCCTCGTTACTTGATGATCAGACCCGTCGCCGATGCGTCATTGGCGTGCTTGCGGCTGCGGTGCTTGGCTGCCGGACGATCAAGCGGCGTGGCGAGGCTGTCGCGCACCGGTTCCACCAGATAGGGCGTAATCAAAATGACCAGTTCGGTCTCTTCGTGCTGGAAACGCTGTGATTGAAAAAGCGGGCCAAGCACCGGTACATCGCCCAGCACCGGAAACTTTTCCAGATTGCGCGAAGTCCGCTGCTGGAAAAGGCCGGCGATCGCAAATGTCTGACCGCTCGCCACTTCGACCGTGGTGTCGGCCTTGCGCACGACGAAACTCGGCATGGCGAAACCGTTGGCGCTTACGGATCCGGTCTCAGATAGAGAACTGACTTCCGGCTGGACATGGAGCGCGATGCGATTGCGGCCGATCAGCGTCGGGGTGAAGCCGAGGGACACGCCGAAGGGCTTGTATTGGACGGTGACGACGTCGGTTCCTTGCGGGATCGGAACCGGAATTTCGCCACCGGCGAGAAAGCTTGCCGTCTGACCGGTCATGGCCGTCAGGTTCGGTTCGGCCAGTATCTTGACGATGCCGTTGCGTTGCAGGGCTTCGATCAGAATGTCGAAGTTCAGGCCATGCGCCTGGTCCATGTTCAAACCGAAATTCCCGTTGCCCGAGGGCACACCGTTGTCCTGGAACATGTTGAATTCGAAGCCGCCGCTCCTGTAGCCGACGGACCAGTCGACGCCGTAGGACTGCAGTTCCGTGCGCGAGACCTCGGCGAAGCGAACCCGAATGTTGACTTGCTGTGAGCCCTGCACGGTCATGTTGTTCAGCGGCGGCTGTTCCGGTGGCGAGAAGGTCCGGGCGACATTGTCCAGATCCGTTGCCTCATCGACGCCTCGCGCCTCGCCTGTTGCAACGATACGGGTCCCGAAAATGTGGAGATTTGTCGCCGAGCTCGGCTGCATTGCTTGCTTGGCCTCGGTAGCAGGCGTGACATCGGGGGTGACGCGGAACTGGGCCGTTGCCTCGATCCGTTCATCGGCCGTGATCGCAATGAGGTTGGTCAGGCCGGGTTTGAGGCCGAACACATAGACCATGCTCGGCGACACGACCTGAAGGTCCGCGATCGTGGTGTCGGCAATCAGCACGGATTCGACCGGTTCATTGAACCGCAATAAGCGTCCTTGCCCGACCGGCAAGCCGACCGTTGGTTTGCTCGGCAACGCTGATATGTTCTGTGCCGTCGCATCGGCCAGTGTGAGCAACAACGCCAGCAGGACGCCAATCGTCGCGATAGCGAGCCGGCCTAAATCTGCCCGCCGGGCGAAAGCGGCTGATCCTACGCCTGCCGCGGTGTTGTGGATGGTCATGCCATTTCTCTCCTGAATCCCCAATGTCGTCCGTCCGGCTGGCGTCAGGAGGGCGCCTCCTGCGCGGCATTCGCCTGAGCCGACGGGAGCGAATGGGAGACGACGCGCGCGCCGGCTTTGCCGGAGCGGCCGGCGATCGTGGCCAGCGGCTGGACATTGAACTCGTGTGCGAGTTCCTGGAAGGATAGGACCGGAAGCTCGATGCCATTGTGTGTGAGCAGGCTGCGCATGTGACGGCGCACATCCATCGCGGCGAGGACGACCGGCGAGACGTCGGCGGTGTTCTGCGACAGGGCTCGCTCGATTTCGGTGATCAAAGCCTGCGCATCATCGTCCGAAAGGTTCAGGAAGGTGCCGGTCGATGTGCTTTGCACTGCGTTTCGCAGGATATCCTCGGCCGACCGCTGCAGCACATAGGCGGCGATGATGTTGTTGCGGCCGGCGCAGCGGAAGCTGATCTGACGCTTCAAGGATGTGCGGACATATTCCGTCAGCAAGACGACGTCCTGTTCGCGTTGGCCCCATTCGATCAGGGCCTCGAGGATAAGGCGCAGATTGCGGATCGGCACGTTTTCGCCGACGAGCCGGCGAAGCACTTCCGCGATCTTCTGGAGCGGCACGATCTCCTGCGCCTGCCTGACCAGATCGGCATAGTCCGGTTCCATGTCCGAGAGCAGCCTGCGTGTCTCCTGAATCCCGACAAAATGGCCGGCATATAGACGAAGTGCATTGCCGGTCCATTTGGCCGCTGTTTGCACCGGCGTTGAGAAGACGAAGCCGGCCTCCTTCAATGCCGACAGGTGGCTGTCATTGGCCCACACGAATTTGCGCTGACCGGCAATCGGAGAACCTTTTTCGTAGGGTATTTCGAGCAGATCGAGATGCGTCGTGTCCGCTTCGACAAGAACACGGTTGGCACGAATTTCGGCATCCAAGATGGGCGCACCTTCCAGATCGACACGGACGCTTCGTGGCGAAAGCATCTCGTCGACCTGCATACCGATGGCCGGAACGTCGACACCGAGATCACCGAAGAGGTCGCGGCGCACGCCGTCGGCGAGCGCGGCAAATTCGAGCTCCGGGACCAAGCGTCCGAGCTCGGTTCCGAAGCGCACGACGACGCGGTAGGACGGAGACAGTGTTGCGGTGGAGATTGCCGAAAGCGACGCGGAATTCCCCCGCTGTGCAGGCGCGGCGATATGGCCGATGTCTTGAGGCTCGGATTCCTGGGCGGTGCGGCGATTGATTGCATAGGCGCCGGCTCCGCAGCAGGCACCAAGGACTAGGAAGGCGATGGAGGGGAAGCCTGGCACCATGGCAAGGCCGACCATGATCACCGCGGCGAGCGCGAGCGCGCGGGAGTCGCGCAGCAGCTGGCTGGTTATTTGCCGGCCAAGATCGCCCGTTCCGTCCGCGCTGCCGACGCGCGTCACCATTGTGCCGGCGGCCACAGCGACGAGCAGTGCAGGTATCTGCGCCACCAGGCCGTCGCCCACGGTGAGCAGCGTGTAGGTCGCAGCCGCGTCGCCGATCGACATATCGTGCTGCAGCGTACCGACTGCGAAACCACCGATCAGGTTGACCAGAATGATCACAATGCCTGCGATCACGTCCCCCTTGACGAATTTCATGGCGCCATCCATTGCGCCAAACAGCTGGCTCTCGCGCTCTAGCTGCTGGCGCAGTTGGCGTGCCTCCGCCTGATCGATGTCGCCGTTGCGCAACTCGGCATCGATGCTCATCTGCTTGCCCGGCAGCGCATCGAGCGTGAAGCGCGCGGCCACCTCGGCGACGCGTTCGGCACCCCGCGCAACAACGATGAACTGCGCAACAGTGATGATCAGGAAGATGACGAGGCCCACCGCAATGCTGCCACCGACGACGAAGGTGCCGAAGGCGGCAATGATCTCGCCTGCGTCGGCCTGGAGCAGGATGAGTCGCGTGGTCGTGATCGTGATCGCCAGCCGGAACAAAGTGGCGATGAGGATGACCGACGGCAGTGACGAAAACTGGAGTGGATGAGAAACGTAGAACGAGGCCAGCAGGATAAGCACGCTGATGGCGATGTTTGCGGTGATGAGAATGTCGACGAGAAACGTCGGCAATGGAATGAGCATCATCACCACCGCGACGAGCATCAGGATGGCAATGACCAGATCGCTGCGGCGTGACAGCCTGGCAAGAAATTGCATCAGTCGTTCCGAGACGGTCATCCGACGCCTCGTTGCGACAGGAAGTTAAGCAAGGCACTGCGCGCCTCCGTCTTGCGCCCCGCCACGAGCAAGGCGCGGCTCTTCAGCAATGTAAGCACCGGGTGATCCATTCCTTCCAAGGTCTCCAGCCTGGCAATCGTGGCAAGCGCCTTTTCCGCCTCGCCATCGAGTATGAGAAGGTGCGCCAACGTTCTGAGGACGCCGGCATTTCCCGGCGAGAGCTGTGCAGCAATAAGCAGGTAGGCCGCGCCCCGCTTTGCCTGCCCGTGACACCCGTAGAGATAGCCTAGGACATGCAAAAGATGCACGGTGTCACGCGGCTCGGTCAGAGTTCTATCCTTCCTGCATGCGACCAAGCAGATCGCGATGACGCTCGATTTCATCCTCCATCAGCGTTCTGGCGAGCGTCTTGAGTTGCTCCCCGCCCTCCAGGCTTGGGACCAGGTGCGTTACAAGATGCTGGAGAATAGGCACGGAGCGACGCAGGATGGCTGGTTCGGGAATATTGGGCATGACGAAATTGGCGAGTATCTCGTCGAGCGACTCGCCGGCCGCACCTTGAGAAGCCTGGAATTCCGCCGTTTCCGGCCTTTCTGCACCGGCGGCTGATTTCGTCCCCTGAGCACGGTTTGCTGCTTTGTCGACCCCATTCATCCGCCGCCGGCTGATGGCCTGGCCCCGCACACCTTCCGCCTGCCGCCCCTCGCGGCCCGCCGTGTCAACCCGTGCCGTGTCGAATCGTGCCGCTTCAAGCCGCCGGTTCACGGATATTTCAGCGCGACCGTGGCGCCGCCCTTGGTCAGGAAAAGTTCGGTTTCGCCGATGTGTTTGACGGCCCAGCCGTCATCGGTGAATGCACCTTCGTGATAGCGCGCCCCATCGGCTGCGATGACGTAGGGCCGCTCGCCATACCAGATCGCCTGCAGCCTCAGGCGCGGGGCCTGCTGCGCATTGCCAACCATGACGTTTGAGATGAGGGGAAGGTAAGCGCCGAACGACTGATCGAACCAGGATTGCGTTTGTGCCCAGACATCACTCTTGTCATTCGGGATCATACCCGAGACCACGAGGCGTCCCTCCGATTGCAGAACCGTTAATGTGCTTATGCCGGATTGCTCGAGGCGCAGCTTGAGCTGGCTTTCCGCTTCGGCGGCAGTGTGGATTTGCGCTGGCGATGAATCGTCCAGGATTTTTTCCCCTGCCTGGCCGACGAAAGCCACTCTGACTGGTTGCCCGTCTTGAGAGGACGCCTTTGCGCCAATCTCTTGCTTGGCGAAAGAAAACCCGTTCGCGGCAACGGAAATTGCGAGAACCGCACAGAGAACGCTGCTCGCGACCAGCAGCGGGCGATTGGCAAAGGACCATCGATTGGGTACGCGTTGCAGGCTGACCAGCTTGATGCGCGCCTCGCCAACACTTATGGTGAGCGGCAGCCTGCAGCGGCTGCCATGTCCCTCATGGATGGTCTCGCCCGTGGCCAACGTGACATCGCCGCCGACGGCTTCGATTTCAACTTGGCTGCCCTTGCGCCGCAGCCTTGCGTGAATCGGTGCGATGCCGGCATCGCGCAGGACAATGTCCGACTCAGTGCTGGAGCCGATCGTATATTGTGGCTCGACCAGACTGACTTCGGCGCCGGCGTGAAATCCGTGGGTCACGCTCAGCGCAATGGAATGTCCGGTTTCCGGAGAGGGGGCGATGATCGATCCGAGTCGGCGCGCCGGCGCTGCTGGTTCCAGATGTTTGGTGATAGGACGAGCGGTCATGCCACTTCATCTCCCGCCGATGACCATTTCAAATGCGGCCTGATGACGGCGCTGAAAAAATTGCGCCGTGCAAAGTACGCCGCCGGGTGCTTGCGGCGGCGCATGGTTCGGGAATCCGCCGCCTTAGGCCTTTTCAGCCGACTGGCCGAGCGTCCTGGCGGTGCTCATCAGCATGTCATGCTGGGATTTCGCGATCTCTTTCGTGATCTCCAGGCCAAACATGCGCTCCTGGTGCTTGATCATCTTGTCCAGGTTCTGTTCCGGCGACCCTGCTGAGCCGGAGGTAATGGGAGGGGTAGCAGCCATCATTGTCTCCTTGAGGGACTATCCAAGTTGCAAACTCCGGACTCACATCGCTGCAGTCCGGAGGGTTGCGAAGGCAGCTTAAGGCAGCATGGCCGAAAATGAAAGTCCAGTTGGAATATTTGAGACACTTCGGTTCCAACTGTTGCGTCGCCTGTGTTCAAGGAGTACCTTGGCAGGTGGGTGAATGGGGTTTCAGAATGGAAAAAGGTCCTTTGGCCGAGCTTTTGGTCGAACGGTTCGAGACTATGCCACCGCAGTTGCGGGTCGCCGCACGTTTCGTGCTGGATCATCCCAAGGATGTCGCACTGATGTCGATGCGCGAGCAGGCGCACCAGGCCGGCGTTTCGCACAGCACGATGATGCGGCTGGCGCGATGGATTGGCCTTGAAGGCTACGAAGATATGCGCAGCCTTTATGCGCGCGCGCTGCGCGAGACCATCGCGGGCGAGCCGGCGCGACAGGGTATCGGACAGCATGGCGATCCGGGATATTCGACTGCCGGCGTCGTTGCCGACACGCTCGCCGCCCAGATCTCAAGCCTTGGCGAATACGGCAACGCCATGCAGTTCATCGCGGCAGCCGGTCTGCTCGCCCGGTCACGCGATCTGTTCGCTGTCGGCTCGCGCGCCGCCTATCCGGTCGCGAGCCACTTCGTTCACATCATGTCCTTGCTGGCTGGCACCGACTGCAAGGTGACGCTTGTCGGCGAGATGGCCGGACCGGGCCTGGATGCCCTCCAGCACGCGGGACGCGGCGCGGTACTTCTTGCGGTGGGCCTATCGCCCTACGAGCGCACGACGATCGACGTTGCGCGCCAGTCGGCTCGGCAGGGCATCGGCGTGGTGGCGATCACCGACAGCAGCGTGTCGCCGCTGACACAGATCGCGCGGGAAACAATTATCGTTACGTCAAATTCGCAGTCGTTCTTCCGAAGCATGGCGCCGGCGTTCGCCGCCGTCGAGATTCTGGCGGCGCTGGCGGCAGCGCAGTCTGAAACGAACGCCGCAGAACGGGTAAAACAGTCGGAAGAGCAGCTTGCTGCTTTCGGCATTTATTGGAAGCCCCCTCGATAACATCCGAAAGGTTGCGATCGGGCGGGCGTGACGGCAGCCAGGCTGCCGGCAACGTTAATTTCCGGAGATCTTCCTCATGGTTCGCCCGATAACGCCCACCAAGCCGCCGGTCCAGCCGCAAAAGGTCAATGCCAAGGCAAACGCCGCGCAGATAGCGCGGCTGGAGGCCCAGGCTGCCAAGCTGCGGGAGCAGATCAGGCTTGCCAACAGGATGGGCGAGCGTGATTGGGCGGCACAGGCCCGCCAGGAACTGGCCCATGTGAGCACGCAACTGGATTCGCTTCAGTCGCCGCCGGTTGCGGCTTCGGCAGCGCCGAGTGTCAACGTCGTCAACGCCAGCAACGGCACATCCGTCAATGGCAGGACGGTGACGCCGGCTCTCTACACGCAGACCGATCTCGCGCTGGCCGCGACACCGGTGAAACTGGATGGCAGCACGCCCGAAGACAACGGCGCGGAAGCGACGGCTGCGCGCAACATTGTCAGCGACGTTACCGGCGGCAAAAGCATCGACCAGATTGCATCTGCCCGGGGCGTGACGCGCGAACAGGTTATCGCCGCGCTCAGGTCCGGCGGGATGACCGTTTCGACCGCTGACCCGAGCGGCAATGGCGACGTGCTGACGACGAAGATTACGGATGCCAGCGGCCGCACCATCACGCAATATTACGACTACCAGCACGACAGCTACTACACGAGCGTGGAGCAACCCAACGGCACGGCAACCACTACGCCGATCCGGGATGGGCTCGGGCGCAAGGAAACCAGCAGCCATAATCCCGACACCGGTGCCATCACGACGCGTTACGAAGACGATCTGCGCACCGGAACCGTCACCGAGCGGACCACCTTGCCGAACGGCGCTTCGGTGGAAACCGTTACACCCGGGAACGGGCCGGCCTTGCCGGTCACCACCGTCAACGGTCCAGATGGTGGCAAGACCGTCCTCGCTGCATCTCAGGATCCGGGCGGGGCACCCACCCAGGGCATCAAGGATGATCTCGCGGACGGCAAGAGCATCGAGCAAATCGCGCAGGAAAGGGGTCTGACCAACGAGCAGGTGATCGCCGAGCTGCAGGCCGCCGGCTATCAGGTCACGACGCGCGAACCGACGAGCGACAATGGTGACGTGCAGTCGGTTGAAGTCGTCGATCCGCACACCGGCGACAAGACCGTCTACTATCACGACTACCAGCATGATGAGCGCACCGTCGTGACGACGTCTGACGGCAAGGAAACGACGGTGTCGGAGGACGGGAACGGCAGGACGCGCAACAGTGTTCGCAACACCGAAACGGGCGAGACCACAACCACAATGGTCGATCCGAAGGCCGGAACTGAAACCACGATCGTCACCGACAAGAACGGTCGGGTGACGACAACGACTACCGAGGAGATCAATGACGGCGAGCCCGTCGAGTACGAGGTCAAGCCAGGCGACAACCTGACCCTGATAGCGCAGCAATATGGCGTGTCGCTGGACGATCTGAGGAGAACGAACCCCGAGCTCTTCAATTCCCCTCGTGACCCCGACATCATTCACCCGGGCGAAAAGGTTACCATCGAAAACGGTACCCGCACGACCGTGGAAGTCACCTTCAACGGTTATACGCTGACCACGAGCCCTGATGGCAGCATGACGCTGCACAACAACACCACCGGGACCGACCTGAAGATCGAAGCAGGAAGTACGCAGGAGGCGTTGGCCAGGACGCTGTTGGCGGTGAACCCCAACAGCAGTGATGCCACGGAGGCAAAAGAGGGCGAGGTCGTAAAGACCTTCGTCGAAGGGCTGCTGGCGGGTGAAGCCTTGCCCAGTCTCATCGACGCGGCAGAAGAAGCCGGACAAAACAAACAGGACCTGATCGAGAGATATGGTCTAGGTACCGTCGCCACGCCCGAGCTGGACGGTGAGAACAGGGTTGTCAATCCATTCGGCGATCCGCCGCAGGGTAATGCACCCTCCGGCGGAAAGTGGACGCCGATGAAGATCGATGGCGTCTGGACCTGGGTCGATCCCGAGGTGGCCCAGGCCATCATTGCTGAGAACATCGCGCTGTCCCAAATTACAGAGACGCGAGCTCTGGCCGGTCAGCGGCAGGAACAGTTCAACGTCTATATGCTCGACTCCGCCTACAAGGATGCTGTTGATGGGGCGCAGACAGTTATAAACGAGGCGTTGGCACCCCATGGTCTGCAATGGACCCCGCAGAAACCGGAAGGCACGCTTGCCGATGCGCAGGAGCGGCTTACCAAGGCCAACACCTTGCTGCAGAACGCGCAGGATGCCCGTGGCGAATATGAGACTGCCGGGCGCATTCTCGCCGACGCCATCACCCAGCAGAGCGAACTAGCCCCGCTGATTGATCTCAATGCAGACGTTGCATCCGCGCAAGGGCAGCCAGGTCCCAATCGGCAAACGCAGTACGCGCAAGGCCTCGCGGATCATGCGGCTGTCGATCAGCTGTTCTCCGAAGTCGGCCTGCATCTGAGCAAGGGCGACAAGCTCACCATCGACTTCCTGGTGGGGCAAGCCGAGCTTGACGGCATTCCGACCGACTCGAAGGAATATCAGGACCTCAAGGCGCTGCAGACGACAGCAGGCAATCAGCTCGAATTGGCGGAAGCCTATCAAAGCTACTTCAACGCCCATGCCGATGCCACGCAAGTGGGTGCGCAGCAGACGGACCTCGAGCAGAGACTGCTCGCCGAATATAATAGCGAGCACCAGTTTCTGTTCGAACAGGGAAAGAAACATCAAAGGGTCAGTGGCGATTATCTGGGTCTCTTCCAATCGCAAAAACTTGAGGTCCGCGACGGCCAGCTGTGGGTGGTCAACCAGTTCGAAGAGGGCACGACCGAGCAGCAGCTCACCTACAATCTGAGCGAAACGAACATCAGGGATGAGTACCGCGATCGGCAACTCAACAAGGACTGGCAGCAGCTTTTGGGCGGCAGCAGTTCCACCGGGCCGGTGTGCACGGCAAATGGCCTGGAAGCGGTGAGGGCCAGCGAGGCGCAGGCGGCGCAGAATCTCAACGATGTCCTGGATCGGCAGCTCGGCGACAGCATTGAAGACCTGAACTCCGAGCTGTCAACGCTGCAGACCAACTTCAACAATGCGTTGACGGAGCACGGGCCAGGAACAGTCGATGCTCCTGAAGGCACCCTGCCCAATGGCGTGCAGCCTGTCGAGATCAACGTCGGCGGACAGACAATCAAGGTGGCGCCGGAGGTTGCCCAGACATACAACGAGATAGGGATCGATGCGTTGACCCAGAGCGGGAAGGCAGTCTGGATCGACCTGGATACAAAAGATGACGATGCCAGTGGACGCTGGGTTGATCCCGAACTAGCGGTCGCCAAACTCAAGCTGGACGCGACAAGGCTTCAGATAACGCAGGCCGAGGAGCTGCGCGGGCTGGTGCAAGGCTTCAGCGACTATCATGAGCTTCGGTCCACCGATCCCTCGTTGCTGGTTGACCGCAACAGCACGGTGGATAAGACCTATCTAGACGAGCATGAGCAGCAGACGCTTGACGGCATCTATCAGCCGAAGTTCCAGCAACTGCTCGACAGCGGCTACGACAACGAGTTCCGTGAACAGCGCGGCACGGTCCTTGAGGAGACGGTCGCCAGAACGCTCGGCATAGATCGTTCGACCGAGGAAGGTCGCGAGGCGATCGAGAATGTGACGGAAGAGATCCGCGACATCGGCGGCGACAATCCTTATGTGCGCAGCGTGCCGATTTTCTATGTTGACGATGAGGTCGGGACACAGCAGGTCGCGCTGTTTGCTGTGCGTGACGGAGACGGCAACACTCGCTATGTCGATGTGACCGGCAAAAAGTTCGACGACCTCGGAGATTTCCAGGACAACAACAACCAGTTCGGCGAAGATGGCAAGCTCGTCGTCCCCAAGGGTCTGGAGATGAAGGCCGGCGATGACGGCAGGATCGAACTGGAAGTCGTCAAGTCGCGCAATGTTTCTGCTTGGGACAAGGTCGTCGATCCGCTGGTTGGCATCGGGACGGGTATAGCCACCATTCTGTCGTTCACGCCGGCCGCGCCGATTGCAGCACCCTTGGCCTATACGGGCGCTGCCTATCTCGGCACCCGAGCGGTCATAAATCAGGTCAACCATCTGGAACATGGCGGCGAGTGGGACGATACCGAGTCGCTGATGAATGTCGCCAGCGTGGCAACCACGGTTCTGCCGATGGCTTCCAGCGGTCTGCGCACCATTGGATTAGCAGGAAGGGAAATGACGGCCGCCGGATTGGCGGGAAAGGAAATGACGGCCCTGCAGGCCTTCCGTGGCAGCATAGGCGCAACACGGTCCAGCTCGCCCCTGGCGCTCGAAACCCGAACCTACATGCAGTCGACCGCCGGCCTGAACAAGCTGGCGTGGGGAGCGGATGTCGGCTCCGTGATTGTCGGTGCACCTTTGCTGGCGACATCGGCCTACGATCTCGCCGTCAACGGAGACCAGATGAACGGTCTTCAGCTTGCCAACGCGCTTACGGGCCTTGGCACCGGCATTGCCGGCACGGGCCTCGGCATTCACGGTCTGCGGACACTGCGACCTGGAACGGGCACGCAGGCAAGCGCCAATGGTCCCGGCGCCAACCAGCCACCGGGCAGCGGCGGACCGCACCAGCCGCCGCCATGGTCCGACGGCAGAGGACCACGCCAGCCGCCTCCGGCGCTGGAACCCGGCCCCTCCGGACGTCCGATGAATGTCTATGAAATTGGCGCCGACGGCGTTTACAGGCCGACGGGGGAGCGGGTCTTCCAGGATCCCAACCATCCTGTCATACCGGGAGAAGTGATCAAGACCAGCGATGCCAGCGGTGACGGTCCGACGATGCTGCCGGGCCGCGATCCGCATGGATCGACCGGGCGCAATTCACCGCCTCCCGCTGATAGCGATCCCATCATTGTGCCGAACAAGCCGGCAGGAAAAGACGACACGATGCGCCTCGTCTGGGATCCGGAGACGCGCAGCTTCACCGGCATGCCGGAACCCGACACAAGCGGGCACATCTACACCAGTGGCAAGGATGCCAAGACTCCCTCAGCCTATCTTGACGGGCTGAGCGTCGAGCAGCTTGTAGCGCGATACGAGGCAGAAAAGAGCTATTATTCGAACCGCGAGTTGGCCGAGCGCTACGGCCCGGATGGCGTTCAGATACCGCGCACGCCGCTCCGCGACATACTGCCCGACTTCCGCATCGGCGTCACATTCCGGACGCGCTTGAATACGGGCCAGGCCTTCGACATCGGCTCGCCGACGGTCGCGGCCGTGGGCTTCGGTATTGGGACAAAGACCGATGTCGGCATGATCGGGTGGTCGGTCGTCGACAGCATCAGCCAGCGCAGCCTGACACCATTCACGGATGCGCTCGGCACTCAAGGCGTCGTATCCTACCGGGCACGGGAATACAGGAACATCACCGGCCTTCAGGCCGGTGTCTGGCCGGTGTCCAATCAGACGGCTTTCCCGGTTCGCAGCAGCGATCTTTCGGCGGCGGCAACCAAGGCGATATTCAGCGATGCGACTGGCTACAACGCCAAGCCGCTGGATGCTGCCATCGTCGGCATGACGCCAGACGGCGAAGGCACCGTGATCGAGATGACCTATAAGCCTTCGCTCAAGGGCGAGGAGGTCACGCTCGCCCCCGGCCAGCACGATTTCCTTGGCGTGCCGGCGGAAAACAGCGCTGGCCACGTCAAGCTGGAAGGTGCGCTTCCGTTCGACCGTGTCATGACCGAAACAAAGGTCGGACTGCGGCTGCCGATCGTGGCCAATCATGTCGGGGCGGTCGACCAGATGCCACGCGTCGGCTTCGAGAAGCGCCCGGAAGTGCCCGTCAAGGACACGCTCCAGCCGGGTGACATCGTGTCGAAGCAGACCTACGACCAGATCCAGTCCGCTCTCGGCTCGACAAGCCTGAAGATCCAGTTCGCGGTCGAGGATCCGGCGAAGGCGTCCGAACTCATCGCAGCGATCGGACAGGGTGATGGCATCCGGTCGATCCGCGACCTCGTCAAATCTGGTCAGATCGATCCGTCGAACACAGTTTCGTTTGTTGATGAACCGACGCTAAGCGGGTTGCGGCTTTCGGCCGTACCGGGCAAGGCGCCCACGGCAGACATCGTTTTGCTGACCGGGGAGAAGGCACGCGTCGTCAATCCCGAGGCGATGCTGGTCGACATCATCTTCAACGACCGCAACAGGCTTCCCGGTGTGCTGGGTTTCAATCCCGACCGGACGATAACTTCCGCGGCCTATAAGGTGAAATCGACGGTACAGTCATGGCTGCCGGCGCGCTTCAGTCCCGACGAGACGCCGCAGCCCCGTTATATGCCGAGCGCCGGCAACATCTATCAGAACCTGTACGGTTCGCACGGCACGCCGGCGACACGCTACACGCTTTCACTGTCGACACCTCCTCTGCCTGCCGGGGCGGTGGCTTTCAGTGCTGAAGTGAGAATCCAGTACAAGTCCAAGGCTGCCAAGGTCGCTCCTTCAATCGCCAAGGATGAAACAGCGACGCTGACCTTCGATCGAGCCGATGGACAGAATGAAACGCTGACGGTCCCGGCCTGGCTTGCTCATGCCTTAGAAACCTCGCGTGACGGCGCGGCGACAGCCATTCCGAAGGGTGGCAAGGCCTCCCTGGAGCAGTTCCTCGGCCAACTGGAAAAGAAGGCGAGACCCGACCAGCGCGCGGCGATAGAGCAATTCCGGACGGAATTCGGCCCGTCAATCGTCGATGGCGGCTTCATGCGCCAGAACGTTGCCGATGGCGTGCTGACGTTCCTCTCCTCGCAAGTGGGTAGCCGTAGGAGCGGACCTATCCAGATAAGGGACGAGAACGGGCAGTCCGTGACGGCAACCCGCTACGGGCCGCTGCCGAAGAGTGTGGAGAACATCTATGTGCCGCCGGCCGACGGGTCCAGGGCGCATGGCGACGAACCGGAGTTGGTGCATAGATCGCATATCCTGTTCCGGGATCCGGAAACCGGAGAGCCCTATGTTCTGCCATGGATACGTGGTGCTTCCGACGACCATGTGCCGGGGAGCCTTGGGCATCCCGATGAGGGCAATCAGCCTGTCGAAGGCGCGGGCGACCCTACAAGACCCTTGCGCGGCAATGTCGGCCCGTTTGTGTTCCGGGCCGATACCCGCTCGCCAACCGAGATTAGGGACGCGGGAGGCTTCTCGCCACCGCCCCCGACAGGAATCTGGGTGGACAATCCGCAAGGCATCGCCCTGAGCAGCTATGTCATGGGCAATACCCATGGCCGTTTCGTCGCCACGAGCCAGTCGATCTCGGGAGCCAAGGCTTTCGTTTCGGAAGAGTCACGAGCCGCGCGGCAGCAAGGTTACACTTATCTCTACACGCTGAATCCGAGCAGACCGCGCCTCCACGTCCCGACTGAATTCGAGGCAATGGGCCGACCCGTCGGCGACAGGATGGCCCGCGTAGACGAGACCGCAATCGACGGCAGCATACCATGGAGCGAGGTCTATGGCTGGCGGACGATGGATCCGGACGGGAATTTCGTCGGTGAGTTCACGCGCAATGAAGATGCCGTCGCGCCCGGCACCTCGACACAAAAACGCCCGCAGGTCATCTTGCGGCCGGCCGACGAGTTCTGGGATGTCAATACGCCAGCGCCGACCGAAGCGCCGCCGCCCCCAGTGGCCGAGGTGGTCAGCAACGAAGCCCCGGCTGTGACTGGCGAAACGCCGCAGGCGGTGAATATTGCTGCCGAAACGCCGACAGCCGCTACATGGCCGCCGGCGCCCGACCGGGGCAGGGCGGGTTTTGACCCTGCCAGCGGAAAGATCGTCAGCCTTGAGCTTCCGGTGAGCTCCGCCGCGGAACCAGGATATGCGGAACCGGTGCGGGCGCCGACCGGGCCGGAGGTCAGGGCGCTTTCAGCCGATCAGATTTCCGAACTGACCGGCACGCAATTGCACGCCATCAAGCCGGAGCACATCGCCAAGCTGGCGCCCGAGCAGGTTGCTGCACTGAGCCCCGAGCAGATCGGGCAGCTGACGTTTGATCAACTTGCGGCGCTTCGACCGAAGCAGTTGCGGGCGCTGAGTGCCGAACAGCTCCAGGCGATCAGGCCAAGCAGATTGCAGGCCGTTGCCCCTGGCCGTATCAGCGGTTTGCGACCGGATCAGGTCGCTGCCTTTTCACCCGAGCAGCTTGCTGCCTTGACCATTGAGCAAGTGCGCAAGCTGACACCCGACCAGATCGCCAAGCTCAGTGATGAGCAGCGCAATGCGCTTACGTCGGAACAAGTCGCCGCCATGAGACCTGCCCAATTCGGCCATCTCGATGCGACCCAGTTCGCGGCGTTGGACCCTGATCTCGTCGCAGCACGCGATCCCGCGACAACGGCAAAGCTGTCGCCGGACCACATCTCGGCGCTTATGCGGGAGCAGCTTGGCGCTCTGACCATTCATCAGATCGAGGCGCTGACGAAGCAACAGATAGCGGCGCTGACGCCGAAGCAGCTTGGCGAGCTAAGCCCCGGCCAGTTGCGCAAGTTCACGCCCAAGCAGTTTGCCTGGATGTCGACGGAGCAAACAAACGCGCTTTCCGTGCTGCAGATAACGACCTATCGGGCGACCCATAAAAAGGCGATGACGCCGGATCAGGGCACCAGCGTCGATCTGGCCCTCAGCCATGCCAGGATGCGGGAAAACGCTCAGGCGCTCGCCACCTTTGGCGGCATGTCGACCACCTCCTACATGTTGTGGAGTTCGTTGCCGCCAACCTGGACCGCCACCGCCGGATCGGTGGCATCTGGCGTGCGAGGCATGGTTTTCGGCGCGCAGGCGCTCTTCCCCAACGCAACCGCAAGTCACAAGCCGTTCGGGCGATTCCTCAACGCGCTCGGCGGAGCCACATTCATTGCCGCAGCACCAGGTGCCGCGACCGGGATGATCCAGGGTAAGGATCTTGTCGTCAACAGCACGTTCACGCTCGGCAACATCGTCTATGGCACGAAGTCGATGCTGCAGTCGTTCACCGGCAGACCGGTGATCCGAAACCTGGCCGAATATCTGGCTGGACCCGGCTATGTG
Source organism: Mesorhizobium sp. M0701 (assembly GCF_040320365.1). Classification (NCBI taxonomy): domain Bacteria; kingdom Pseudomonadati; phylum Pseudomonadota; class Alphaproteobacteria; order Hyphomicrobiales; family Phyllobacteriaceae; genus Mesorhizobium; species Mesorhizobium sp. M0701. The sequence goes on along the minus strand of NZ_JAMYPO010000032.1, from coordinate 14,573 downwards.
CTTGGCTGCGCTGTCTACACGGTGCACTCCTGGCCGGCGCCGATCGCCACAGTCGCCGGCACCATGTTCACCTTCGGCTGCGCGGAATTCTGGGCGTCGGCCATAAGGACGGACCGGATGAATCGCCGTTCAGTGCCGCGAACCGATGCTGATATCGCGGCGGCGGAAAAGTCCGACAAGAGATGGGCTGCATGGGATCGGTGGACTCTGGGCATCACCTTCGGCGTTGGAATGCTTCTCTTCTCGCTGGACGCCCTGCTCGCGGAGCCTTGGGAGGGCGCGAAGACGCCCCCTCCACCCGATCCGAAAAAACCGGATGGCGATGCCTCGTCCCAGCAACCCGATGATCCTTCGGATGTTCCAGGTGGCCCGCAGATCCCGGGGGAGGATTTCCCGCAACTTGTCGTGGTCGCCGATGACGGCCTGAATTTGCGGACCCAACCTGACGGGGATTCGACTGTGGGAACGGTTCTGCAACCCGGCACATTCGTCGAACAGACCGCGAAGCCATCGACCGATGCGTCAGGGGAGACCTGGATACCTGTCGAAGGTTTCGCACCGGATGGCGAAATACATAGCGGCTGGGTTTCCGGCGACTATGTCGAGGCTCATGCCGAGGGCAGCAGCAACCCTGAGGGCCGCACGAACCCAACGCTGGAGAAAGACGGCTATCAGTGGGTCGAGGTCAAGGACGGCGACAGCATTCGCCTGATCGCCAAGACCCATTCTGCGGATGTGGCGGACACGGTTGTGCTCAACATGGATCATATCCTGAGCCCGGACCTGATCTTCTCAGGCGACCGTATCTATCTGCCGGTCACCTCGACCGGCTGAGAAACCGCGGGGCCAAGCCTGTCGTCCGTTGGCTCCTGCGCCTTGCCGGTTCTCGCGGCATAGGCGTTTGCTACGGAGGCGGCCAGCTTTGCCGCCCGCTCCGCTATCGGATTGGATGGTTCGGAAGAATAGGAGGCGGTAAACTGCAAGTCGGACGGGTGCCATTCGCATTCGACGATGCGCAGTTTACCGTTTGCGATATAGTCTTGGACGACTCCCGCGGGCAGGGAAGCTATTCCGATTCCGTTGAGTGTCATCTTGATGGAAGCGGCCAGCGAATTGGCCGGAAATATGCGCGGCGTCTCTTCGAATTCACCGCTGAGCTTGCGGTAGAGTTCGCTATAGGGGCGCGTGGTTCGCGCGTAGCTGATGATCGGAAACTGCATCAAGTCGTTCAGCGTCACCTTGCGTCGATTGGGCAATTCCAATTGCGGCGAGCAGACCCAAACAAGCGGAAAGGACGGCATCCCGATATTCTCGATGCTGTACTCCAGGACAGGGCCCATCAGCACCGCAAGATCGAGCCGGTGTGACATGAGTTCATTGCGAAGGGTCGTCGTTGCATCGACGACGATATCCGTCTCGACAAGCGGATAGTTTGCCTTCAGTGCCTTGAGGAAATCCGGGAGCCAGGTGTGCACGATCGTTTCGGCAACCCCAAGCCTCAGCACCCTCGTCGTCTCTGAAGTCTCTGAAAGAGAGCTGGCCATCAGTTGCAGCCGCTCCGCTACGCGCAGGACCCGTTGGGCAGGTGGTAGCAGCCGTTGTCCTTCGGCGGTCAGCCTGACTGTGCTGCTCTGCCGCTCGAACAGCTTGGCACCCAGCGCTTCCTCCAACCCGGCAATTCGTGTGGATACCGCCGGCTGCGTGGTATTCAGGCGTTCCGCCGCCTTTCGAAAGCTTCCGAGAGTCGCCACCAGGAGAAAGGTTTCGAGCTGCTTGATGTTGAAAGGTATCATTACGGTCGATCGCTCATCTGCGGCTTTCCGGGGAGGGGGCGTCGAACCATCAATGCCGTACAATGATCTGGGTACCGATCTTCACTCGGTCGTAAAGATCGATGACATCTTCGTTGGTCATGCGAATGCAACCGGAGGAGTTGGCCTGTCCGACGGTCCATGGCTGGTTGGTGCCGTGGACGCGATAGAGCGTGTTGCCGATATACAATGCCCGTGCGCCCAAAGGGTTGTTCGGGCCTCCGGCCACGTGCGCAGGCAAGATACGGCCTTTTGATGCTTCTCTGGATCGCATTTCGGCCGGTGGCCGCCAATCTGGCCAGTCCTTCTTTTTCGAAATCGTGTCGCGACCGGACCACTCCAGCCCCTCCTTGCCAACCCCCACCGCGTATCGCAGCGCTTTGCCGCCCCCCAGGATGTAATAGAGGCGCCGCTCCGTGGTGTTGATCACGATCGACCCCTTCGGCTGAGCCTCGTTGAATGTCACGACCTGCCTGGGAATCACTGACCGCCCGGGCACGATTTCTCCGTCCGACGTCAGGCCGGAAGCGCTAGGGGAGACCAGTACATTTCTCGCCCGATCGTATGTCCAGCTTCTAGGGTCATAACCGCTGTTCGATTGGGCCTGCGCCGAAGCGATGGCGGCAAGCGACGCCACGGCGACCAGAACCGATGCACTCAATCCCTCGACAAGACGCGTTGCCACAAACCTCTTGCTTCGAGCAACGCCTGCGGGCAGGTCCAAGTTCGCGAGCAGCCTGTTGTTTGCCGTCACCGAGACCACTCCCTTCCACATTGAACCGACGATTGCGAACCCCGTGGTAACCGATTCCAACGCGGCACCATATCGCCTTGCGGATCGTTCGCAACATTTGGCACAGGTCGTTGATATATAATCCAATTGGACTTCCAATTTTCGAGTGTGCGCGATAGGATGACATCGGCGGACAAGCTATGAAGTAAGCGAGGCGGGTCATCACTCGTGGGTCGCTTGCGATAGGACCAATGTGACGGGACGCGGTATCTACCATGCGGATCGGTTGTCGGGAGGCAGGGCTACCGTTGTCGCCTGCGGCCTTGCCGTCATCCTGGCGCTCGGCTTTGATTGGCAGCGTGCGTCCGCTGCCGAACCGCGCTGGCCCCCTGGCCCTTACAAATACATCACGATCGATCAGTCCGTGACAGACGCGCTGGTTGAGCTCGGCCGCAACATGCGGGTGCCCATGCGTGTCAGCAAGCTGGTAAAGGGGCGCCTGAGCGCCGGCATGCCGGTTGGAACGGCCCGCGAGTTCCTCGAAGAGATATGCAATCGATACGGGCTGGTCTGGCATTTCGACGGTATCGTCATGAACGTCGCGACCGAAGCGGAAGTCCAGACGGAAATGATCCCGCTTGATGCCAACATGGCTGCTGACGCCGAAGACAGGCTTTCACGGCTGGGCGTCAACGACCCGAAGTTTCCAATAAAGGTTTCCAAGCAAGACGATGTCATCTCGGTATCGGGGCCGCCATCCTACATCGAACTCGTCAGGAAAACGCTCGGGGTTCCTGCCACGCCGAGCACGAAGCAGGAGACCGGCAAAGCTGTGTCGGTCCGCGTTTTCCGCGGAAAGCAGGCGGAGGCGCAGACTGTCCCCTCCGCCAAACCGAACTAAGAACTGGAGGGCACATTCATGCAAATCGCGCCGATTGGAGCCCTAGAGGCTACGCTTGCAAACTTGACCACCAGCATAAGTTCGCAACAGCAAATCACCGCCGCCGCGGCAGCGCAGCCCGGTAACCGAATGGTGGGCGCCAAGCAAGAAAAGCACGATGCCGCGAAGGTCAATATGCCTGAGCGCAGTGATGTCGCGATGCCGGCTGGTCAGCAGGTGGCGCAGACGCCCGGCGCCAATCCGGCAATCGGCGGACAGACTTCCAAACCGGAGAAGACCGAGCCGATCGTCGAACACAAACTCTTCGACTACATGGCCGAGACGGAGAACGCTGCAGGTGGGGTGTTCACGGAACCATCGGCCCTTTTCGGTTCTGCCGTTAAGTCGCTGGAAGGAACCATGCAGCAGGTCCAGAAGGCTCTTGGCCAGGCTAACGCTTCCCCAAGTGCTGAAACGGCCGCCATGCAGGATCGCGCCGACAAGACGGCCCCGTCCGGCAAGGAAGGCGAAGACTCCCCAGCCAAGAACGCAGAGCAACTCCTGGAACGATCGATTTCGGTGATGTGGGCAGCCGCCAATCTCGAGGTGGTTACGAGCAGCGTGACGGCCGTCACGTCGTCCACCAGCACGCTGATCAAACAACAGTAAGCGCCGCGGAGTGTTCGTGCCCATGCCAACCTCGCTGCGGCGTTCAACGCGATTGAATCAATGCGGCGTCCGGTGTCGCGTTGCGCTCGTTGTCATGGGTATGCTTGTGCTCCAGGCGTGTTCGGTGGAGTTGTATTCCAACCTTAACCAGCGGCAGGCCAACGAGATCGTGGCCACGCTCATGCGTCACGGGATCCCGGCCCAACGCGAGGTCGGCAAGGACGGCAAGATGACGGTTTCCGTACAGAAGGGCCGCTTCGCCGAAGCTATGGCCATTCTCGACGAGAGCGGCTTGCCCAAACAGGAATTCCAGACGCTCGGCGAGGTGTTCAAAAGGGATGGGCTTGTGTCCTCGCCGGTGGAAGAGCGGGCAACGATGATCTATGGCCTGAGCCAGGAGCTTTCGCAGACGATCTCGGACATCGACGGCGTGCTTTCGGCGCGCGTTCATCTCGTCCTGCCCGAAAACGATCCGCTGAGGCAGCAACTGGTACCGTCCTCCGCCTCCGTGTTCATCCGGCATCGCGCATCCGTTCCGATGAATGAGCTCATCCCGCAGGTCAAGATGCTGGTGGCTAAGGGCATCGCCGGACTGACCTATGACAATGTTTCCGTCACCCTCATTCCGGTTGCAGCGACAGCCCCCGAGCAGGAAACCGGCGAGGCCGGGTTCACCAGCTTCCTCGGCCTGTGGCTACATCCCGACAGCGTCGCCGCCGCGATGTCGCTGTTTTACGGCATGGCGGCGGCCATACTCGCGCTGGCTGGTCGGTTGGCCTACATGCAGTGGTATCGACGGCCCGGCATCTATGCGCTCGATGCTTCCGCAATGCCGGTGAAGAAAACATGACCCAGCCCGGCTCGGAGCAAACTGCCAGCCCGGAATGGCAGGCATTCATGTCCAACCCCGCATCCTATGTGGATGCGGCTTGGCTCGCGGAGTGCTTTGACGGCGCCATCGGCGAGGCTGCCTGCGAGCGCATGCTGCGGTCGCAACGCCTGCAGGAGCGACTGTCGAAGCTTCTGCTCGACCGGCATAGGCTCTCTCCGGCAGTCGAAGAGCCGGCCGATGCGGTGGATCGAGCGATCGCCTTGTCGTCTGGCGAAGAGTTGGAGGAACTTGCGCTTCGCTCGGGCGCGATCTACTGGGCCGGGAGTCTGGCCGCTGTCATTGTCGGGCGCGAAGCGGCCGCGTTGCAGGCGGCGCTTGGCGCTGATCTATGTGCTTTCGCCGTAGCCAACCGCGATCTGGCCGGCCCGATGCAGCGGTTGGGGCCGCTGGAAGACATTTCCGATCGCGTCTATGCCGACGGCCTGAGTTGCCTTGGCGCCTGGTGTCAGACCATGCCGAGCGATACGAGCATGCGGGTGCGTCTCAAGCTGATGCCGCAACAGCTTATTCACCAGCCGGTAGCCGAACAATTTGCCGAGGTCGGCCCCGCAATTGTTCGACGAGCGATGAGCTAGACGAGATGATCGAATCGGGCAAAGCGTCGGAAGCTCTGAGGCGTCCCTACGCTCGGATCCTGCGGGCCGCCGAGGTGCGCACTCTCCAGGATGGGCATGCATTTCTCGATGAAGCAAGGCGTGATGCGCAGCAGTTGCGCGACGCCGCACGGCGAGCCTATGCGGCCGAATACGCGCAGGGCTATGACGACGGCAGGGCGCAAGGCGATGCGGAGGCCACGCGGTTAATCAGCGAGACGGCGGTCAAAGTGGATCGCTATTTCGGTGGGCTGGAATCCGAAGTCGTTGGCCTTGCCGTCGATATCGTCAGGCGAATTCTGGGAGAATTCGACGTCGGCGCGCTTGTCGCCAAAGGCGCAAGACAGGCGGTGACTGAAATCCGCCGCGCCAAGTACCTAAAACTCCGAGTTCATTCCGGGTCCATCGAAAGGGTTCGTGATGAGCTGGAGGCAGTCTTGCGCGAGAGTGATCTGGCGATGACGGTTGAGATCGACGCGGATGACGCGCTGGCTGCGGACGCCTGCATCGTTTCGACCGACTTTGCCGTCGTCGACGCGAGCATCGACGCGCAGCTCAAAGCCATAGCTGCCGCGATTGCGCCGAAGACGGAGGTCCGATGACCGCGCCCGCCGCCGATATCGAAAGCCGTCTGGCCTCCATCATTCCGAATTTGCGTTCGGGCCTGCGCGACGATACCGGCCGGCCCAGGAAGGGGCGTGTACGGCGGGTCGCCGGCACGGTCATTCATGCGACTGTGGAGGAGGCCCGTATTGGCGAGATATGCGAACTCGTCGACCCCAGGACTGGCAGGATGACCAAGGCGGAAGTCGTCGGCCTCATGGACGAAATGGCGGTCCTTGTTCCGCTTGGCGATTTGGCCGGTCTTTCAAACCTGACTGAGGTCGTGGCGACCGGAAAAGACCAGCAGGTGCCAGTCGGTCCCAGCCTTCTTGGTCGAGTGATCAGCGCGCTTGGCGAGCCATTGGACGGCAAGCCGCTTTCGCCGAATGGCATCATCGGCAGCTATCCGGTCAATGCCTATCCGCCATCTCCGTTGGAGCGCAGCTTGATTTCCGAGCCGATCCAGCTCGGAATACGCGCCCTCGATGGGCTGCTCACCTGCGCGCGCGGGCAGCGCGTCGGCATCTTTGGCGAACCTGGGGTGGGAAAGTCGATCCTGCTTTCCGATATCGTCAGCGGCACCGATGCCGATGTCGCCGTGGTCGCCCTTGTTGGAGAGCGCGGACGTGAGGTGCGCGAATTCCTCGAACAACAGCTCGGGCCGGAGGGGCGGGCGAGGGCCATTGTCGTCGTTGCGACCTCCGACCGTCCTGCCATCGAGCGTGTCAAGGCCGCCTATGTGGCGACCAGTATTGCCGAATATTTTCGCGACCAGGGCAAGCATGTGTTGCTTGCAATGGACAACATAACGCGGTTTGCCCGTGCGCAGCGAGAGATTGGCCTGGCCGCGGGCGAGCCGCCGACGCGTCGCGGCTTTCCGTCTTCGCTGTTTGCGGTCTTGCCCCGTCTGCTCGAGCGGTCAGGCACGGGTCGCGTCGGATCCATCACCAGCCTCTACAGCGTTCTTCTTGAAGGCGACGGTACGCTGGACCCTGTCGCCGAGGAAGTTCAGGCCCTCCTTGATGGCCACGTCTTCTTGTCGAGCGAGCTTGCGCAGCGCAACCATTTCCCGGCCATTGATGTCCTGCGCAGCCGAAGCCGCCTCATGGATGCGGTTGTGGCGCCGGAACATCGGTCCGACGCCGGCCACCTGCGTGAACTGCTTGCCCGCTACGCTGACATCGAGCTTCTCCTGCGCGTCGGTGAATACGAAAAAGGCAGCGATCCCGTGGCGGACGAGGCAGTGGCGAAGATCGGTGTCATCAACGCCTTTCTGCGTCAGGCGTCCGCCACTCATGAGAGCCTGGAGAGGACACGCCAACTCATGCGGGAGATCGTCGGTGAAAGATCGTGAGATGATCGCTCGATTACGCGACCTCAGACGCCGGCGTGAAGACCGCGCAAGGGAAGAGGTGATCAGAAGGCACGCTGCTGTGGACCGGGCCGCGAGGAAGGGTCGGGAGGCGGCCGGTGCGGTCACGGAGCACCTCCAGCGCATCGATGCCGAAGACGCAGCGTTCGGCTCGCTTGTTGGGCATCCGATAAAGGCTGCCAGTCTTCACCGGCTACAGGCACGGTTCGAAATCGCCGCCAGAAAAACCGCGCAGTTGCGGGAAAACGAGAAGATGGCGGGCGTTGTCGAGCAGCAACGGAAAGCGGAGCTGTCGGAAGCCCGCAATGATCATCGTGCAACCATGAAGGCGGTGACGAAGCTGGACAGGCTGTTGCAGCATCTGACCAAACGCACCGCACGGCGTTGCTTGGCGCTTGCCGAGCTTTCCGAGGAAGAGGAGCGCGGTCCAACGCGCCTGTCCACAGAACGATAGCCCAGTTTGTGATCGTGAATATGGATGTGATGCCCCAAGCCTTCGCGTCGGGAAAAACGAGAGCGCAGGTAAAGCCGGCAAAACGCAAGGCCTCACGGTCGAGCGTTGGCGAGCGGCTGGTGCTGAACTCTGTTGCGTCTGTCGACGTTGAGGCATTGAACGCCTTCTACCGCCGGCGCGCGCCCGCGGAAATCACGATCGCGGGCAAGGCCGTGGCGATTGCCGCCGTCTGGCCGGCGCCGAACCCTGCCGACCAGCGGTGGTGCACGATTGCGTTCTCCGTCGGAGACACGATGGGCAAATTGCGCCTGCCGCTTTCTGTGGTCGAACGGGGCTTCGCCAGGGCAGACGAACTGGTCGACATGAAGCGGCTGGCCCCCGCTCACGCAGCACTGCTGCTGGAATCCGCGTTTGAAGAGGATCTCGAATGGGTCGAGGCCAAACTGGGCGAGAGCATCGCGCTCACCTCGGTCACACAAGCAGATGCCGTTTCCATTTCGGGCGAGACCCCGTTGGCTTTTGTCCTGACCGGCAGTCAGGAAACGATTGACTGCGTCTTGAACACGAATGACGCCGGGCTGGCGGTACGGATCGGCCGTCTTTTCGACGAGATCGCCAAGGCCAGACCGCCGTGCCCGGCCGAATTTCCTCTGCCAATCTGCCTTCGGCGTGGCGCACTCAACCTAACCCTTGGCGAGCTTAAAAGCCTCCAGCCTGACGACGTAGTTCTTTTCAGGAATGAGGCGGAAGAACGCATGGCGGCACTCATCATTGCCGAGCGCCTTTATGCGCCGGTCGCCCTGACGGCCGCCGGGCCGCAATTGCTTGCCGCGCCGACGGCTATCGCCGGATCGAATTGGGAGTGGACCATGAACCAGAACACGTCGCCGCCAGCCGGCCAGACTTTGGAAGAATCAACCCTGGACGAGTTGCCGGTCGTGCTTGCCTTCGAGATCGGCCGCACGGCAATGCCTCTCGGGGAGGTGAAGCAGCTTGCGCCCGGCACTATTGTTCCGCTCGCCGATGTGACCGAGGCGATTGTCGACATCATCGCCAACGGCAAACGTGTCGGCCGCGGTGAGATCGTGCGGATCGGCGAAAGCCTGGGCGTGCGGATCGTGCGCATGTTCGATAATGGTTGAGAATTCGCCCAATCTGCTTGGGATTCTGATCGCGGTCGGCTTTGTCGGGTTGCTGCCTCTGGCGGTCGTCACGATGACGGGATTCTTGAAGATCTCGGTCGTGCTGTTTCTCATCCGCAACGCGCTCGGCGTCCAGCAGATGCCACCCAATCTGGTGCTATACGGCATAGCGCTTGTGCTCACGGTCTATGTGACGACCCCGTTGCTGAGCGAGATGTCGGGCCGACTTGAGGAAGGGCAGGTTCAGTTCCAGACCACGGACGACCTCGCCAGAGCGGCGCAACTGGTCAGGGAACCATTGCAGCGACACCTCATGAAGTTCACCCAGCCGCAGGAGCGGCAGTTCTTTCTCGATGGAACGAGCCGCCTGTGGCCGGAACAGGCGCGGCAGAACCTGAAGGACGACGATCTCTCGATCCTTGTTCCGGCCTTTGTCGCATCCGAGCTGACCCGTGCCTTCGAGATCGGCTTCCTGCTTTATCTTCCTTTCCTCATCATCGATATCGTTGTTGCCAATATCCTGATGACGCTCGGCATGATCATGGTCTCGCCGGTCCTCATATCGATTCCTCTGAAACTGTTCCTTTTCGTTGCCATAGATGGCTGGTCGCGGCTGATGCATGGCCTCATTCTGAGTTACGGCTGACGCCGATGGGAGGGTTGCATGGGCAATGACTTCATCCTGGCAAAGGTCCAAAGCGCACTTCTCACGGTGCTGTTCGCGTCCAGCCCGGCGATCATTGCTGCGCTGGCGGTCGGCGTCCTCGTCGGTCTTGCCCAGGCGCTGACGCAAATTCAGGACCAGTCGCTGCCGCAGACCATCAAGCTGGTCGTGATCCTGCTGGTCATCATCGTCTTCGGTCCTTTGCTTGGACAACAGATCGCGCAACAGGCCTCGACGGCGCTGGACGAATTTCCCGTCGTCACGCGTTGAGGCACGCGGATGCCGGTCGAACCACTCTTCGCCTCCGTCAAAGAGCTTCAGGTCTATCTTCTGGCAGGCGCATTCGCGCTCGCTCGCATGACCGGTTTCATGCTTCTGATGCCGCTTTTTTCGCGTGTGCCGTTGTCAGGTCTTTTGCGCAATGGCGTGGCGCTGGCGCTGGTGGTTCCGGTCCTTCCGATGATCGTGAGTACGCTGACGAACACCGATATCACGACCACGATGATCGTGGTGTACATCCTCAAGGAGGTGGTGGTCGGCGTAACGCTCGGGCTCGCAATGGGTATACCGTTCTGGGCAGCGGAGGCCGCTGGCGATGTCCTTGACCTGCAGCGCGGCTCCACGATGGGGACGCTGATTGACCCGATGATGACGCATGAGACGAGTGCCACCGGCACCTTACTCGCCGTCATCATGGTCACGGTCTACCTGGCCGCCGGAGGTGTGCAGCTTTCCCTGACCAGTCTCTACGAGAGCTACGGCCTGTGGCCGATCGATCAACTTCTGCCTGTATTCAGCAAGGATGCTGCGGGGATATTTCTCGGTCTGCTCAATCGCATCCTGGCGATGGCGCTGACCCTCGTCTTCCCGCTCATTATCAGCATGCTCCTGTCCGACATTGTGCTGGCTTTCCTGGCGCGGGCCTCTCCGCACCTGAATGTTTTTGCATTGTCGCTGGTCGTCAAGACGCTGGTCTTCAGCCTTGTCTTTGTACTCTATGCGGCTTTCCTGCTTTTCTACATGAACCGGGATCTTGGCTTCCTGCACGAGGCGAGCCGACAGATAAAAGCGATCGGCTGCCGCAGCTGTCAATGAGAACAAATATGAGCAAAAGCTAATAATAAGCGCCATCCTTCGCCAGCCAATAAATACGATTTATCGATGAGAAAAGATTCTGATGATTTGACAAGTGACCGACCCGCCGATGATCTTACGCGCTCTCGACGTGTCTCTGAAACGTGCATATCCGTTGGAAGCCATGGCTCGCCCGATCACTTCATTGATCTACGAGGATTTGCGAATGGTCGATGCGGACAGCCTACGCAGGCTCGTCAGGATGGGTGCCTATGAGGGGCATACAGGAGGGCTTGCGCGCGGCAAGCTCCAGGCCAACGTCGTGATTGTGCCCCGCAGCTTTGCCGCCGATTTCCATCAGTTTTGCGTCCGCAATCCGAAACCCTGCCCTTTGGTGGGCGTGAGCCGTGCGGGCAGCCCATTGCTGCCAGCGCTGGGCGATATCGATATCCGTACCGATGCGCCACAGTACAGCATCTATTACTTTGGCGAGATGATCCGGCAGACCACAGACATCATCGACCTATGGCGAGATGACTTTTCGGCTTTCGCGCTCGGCAGTTCGCTCACCGTCGAGGCCGCACTTGTCGAAAAGGGCGTGAAATTCCGGCGCATCGGCCGTGGAAAAACCGCCCCCAAGTTCCGCACCAAGATCGAGACGTCCCAAGTCGGACCGTTCGGTGGCGAAATGGTCGTCTCAATGCGCCCGATAAGGTATAGCGACGTCGACAAGGTTCGCGCGCTCACCGCGCGTTTTCTGCATGCGCACGGGTCGCCCATCCATGTCGGAGAGCCCACGACGATCGGGATCCGAAATTTGATGGCTCCCGACTGGGGCGATGCCGTCGAAGTCTTGGAAGGGGAGGTGCCTGTATTCTGGGCCAGCAGCCTGACCGCCCAAGACGCTCTTGCTCGTGCCGAACTCGCGATCTCGATCACAGTGTCGCCGGGCCATATGCTGATCACCGACGTGGATGCACGGGCGCTGTCTTGGCCTAATGTCGAGCTTGGCGCGAGCTTGCAATGATCGTGCTCAAGTCAGAGCTTGCCTGGTCCAACGCTTCGAAGCACCTCGACAGCAGGGCGGACGGGATGGCCTCTGACCGTGGACCCCACCACGGCCTTTCGCGAGAGCCTTGGCTGTGCCTCGAAGCTTGGTAGTCATAGTCGTGCATGACCCTCGCGAAGAGTAGGTCAGCGGTGATGATTTCGGACTGTACTTGATTGGGCTCATTCATTTTATCTGCCGCTCTGGCTGGGCTTCTGGCTTATTCGCCGGCCCAGCTCGGTAGATCAACCTTCGGTAGCGGTATAAGGTTCCGGAACTGATCCCGCCAGAGAGCTGGTGCGGGAACCTGTAACTGAGGGCCGGATCCAGGCCGACCGACCGCAGGACGGCTTCCACGTCTGCCGAGTTCGTTGCGAACCCTTGGTTTCGGAGCGGCTCCTTGAGCTGCGAGCGGATCGTCTTGCGGGGATAGGGACCCTTTGCCGTCGTTCGGTTTTCTGAGAGCATGACAAAGTACGCACAATCCGCGAGCCGATATTTCCATGCCAACAAGAATCGATGCCAGTGAAGCGCGCCGGTGGTTTGCCGAAGACCTGCGTGTCTCATCACCTGTCTTGCACAATCTTGCGGTCATCGAGGCCTTCGCAAAGGTTCCGCGCGAACAGTACCTTGGCGACGGGCCATGGCGTATCCATTCGAGATTGCAAATCGGGGCGGTCCATACCAGCCCTTCAACCGCACTTCACGAGATTTACCACGACGTTCTGGTCTCGCTTGACGAACAGCGCGGATTAAACAGCGGCCTGCCGTCACTTTGGGCATTGGCTTTCGACCATCTGAATATGGCTCCCGGTCAGACTGTCCTTCAGGTGGGCGCTGGTGTCGGCTATTTCACCGCCATCCTCGCGGAACTGACGGGGTCTGAAGGACGCGTGATTGCATACGAGATCGACGAAGAACTCGCTCGGCGCGCGCAAAGCAATCTTGCTCATTATGCCCATGTAGAAGTGATATCCGGTGATGCAACGCAGGCAGTTGATCTGCCAAACCTCGATGTTGTGGTCGCCTTTGCCGGAGTGACGCACGTGCCGGAACGGTGGCTTTCAAATTTGTCCGACAAGGGTCGGATGGCGCTGCCGTTCACAGGTGAAGACCAACGAGGCTTCATGATGCTTCTGGAAAGGGCTGGCTGTGCGTTTCCTGTAAGATCACTTATGCCATGCGGGTTTTACCCCTGCAGCGGAGCTATTCTAGCGGCGTTCGAAGCAGGTTACTGGTTCCCTTCGGGGCAGAATCCGCTTTAACACGTCGTCCTTCTTCACGAAATGGTGCCAGAGCGCGGCTAGCGCGTGTCCTCCAGCCAGGATCAAGATTGCGTTAGCGCAAAGGCCGTGAACTTCTCTGATACTGCCCGCGATGCCGCGATCCGGCGCAAAAGGTGCCGGAATCGTAAACAATCCGAAAAAGGTCAGCGCATCGCCTCTGAACCACGTCAGCAGGATGCCAAGCGCGGGAATTGCGACAAGCAGGACATACAGGGCGAGATGACCAAGCTTGGCCACGGCACGTTCGAAACCTGTCATGGAATCGGGCAGGGTCGGTGCGCCTCTTGCCAACCGCAAGGCCACCCGCCAGAGCACGAGAGCAGCCAGAAGCAGGCCAAAAGAGATGTGAAGCCACCATGCAAGGGCTCGGTCGGGATCGCCACGTTGGAAGAGATCATCGCCGAAGGTCAGCAGATACATGCCTACAACCAACGCGAACAAAGCCCAGTGCAAACTCTTCTGGGTCGAGGAATAGCCGACTGTCGGCATAGGGCATCTCCGGTTTCGACCGTCCGAGTTGCTATCTGCATTAGGGCGAAGTTGCGGCTCCGATATTACGGTTTCGTAATGCAAAGCGTCTCTCAGCCGCAAGCTACCCTCAGGCGGGATTCGCCTGAGCAATCCTCTATTGGTCAGTCGTCCACTCCATTAAGCAGAGGTGCGATAACCCATTGTCATGCGGGGCTTGCGCTGTCGCACGATCCTCCACCATCAGGCCGTGGCTGAGCAGATAGAAGGCGTAGAACTCCTGCTGGGGACGGAAAAATGGCTCGCCATTCGAGACAGATAACCAAAATTGTCGGATCTTCGGCCAATTCCTCCCGCTTGCGGATAAAAAGTAATTTCATGCTTTGTGACGCGTGTGCGGATGCAACGGATATCCAAGAAGTTCTATCGATTTGCCGCTTTAGTTGTTTCGAATCGCCGCTCACCTCGAGGAAAGCTTGTCATTATTCCGACGAACGCCGGCGAGGCCGCTCGGGACAGGGCAGCGGAATACTGTTTGGTTATGCCTCCGATGACGGCATGCCCGCCCCCGAAGGTGCGTCCATGCCGGCATCCCTGGCGGCAAGCCTGCCGATGGCCGACCAGTCGAGCTTTTCGCCGCCATGGGCGAGCAGGGTGAGGAAGCGGTCACGCAGGAGGCTGGCGATCGGCAGCGGCACGCGCAAATCCTCGGCTGCTGCCAGCGTCAGCCGGATGTCTTTCTGACCCAACGGCGCCGCGAAGCCGGCCGGCTTGAACTTGCCCTCCACGATCAGCGCCGCATAGGTCTTATAGAGGGGAGCCCCGAACAGCGTTGAGGTCAGAATGTCGAGATATAGCTGCTTGTCGACGCCGCCCTTGCTGAC
>NZ_JAMYPO010000031.1:0-81516 GCF_040320365.1 Mesorhizobium sp. M0701 | reverse complement strand
AACCCTCTGTCCCTATGCGGGGGTGGGCTGCTGTTTTGTTTAAATGACACTCATTTTGGGCCCCCACCCCCCCTTTTTTTTACGGCCCCGGCCGCCCTGGGGTTGGGGGCCGGGGGGCGTCGATGAACACCTTTATTCGCCGAGCTTGGATAGCGGCATCGCTATCACGCTGAGAGCCTGTTATGCTGGTCCAGCGTTTGATCGCAGTCTTGATCCATGCGAGCAGCTTGTGAGGGATGCAACCGAACGAGGCGCTGCTCCCACAGTCGTCGCAGGCCCTCCATCACAGCGTCACGCTTAGCCTGATCCGGCGCAATTGTATTGAGGAGATCTCCCAACATGGCTTCGCCCTCAATCCGCATCAGCAGATTAAACAAGTCGTGCGAAATTCGCACACTGTCACTGCTGAAGTGGGTCGTGCTGATCTCGCAGTGAGTCTCCCGACGATCTGGCGCTTTGTAAGCGCGGGTTTGATGGAGGGACACATAGGGCGGCAACGAAACCGCAAGCGCAGTCCAATCCTGCAGCGTTGCAGCCCGCTTCTTTACCAGGAAGGGCCCGACGACAAGTCCATCCAGCTCTGTCGTCAGAAAGGTGGCAATTGCGTCCGCAACCGAATCCACGATCGGTTCGGCATTGTTGTTAAAGGACGTATTGAGCAGAATTGGAGTGCCTGTGCGCTTCTTGAACGCATTGATGACCTCCCAGTACGCGGGATTGGCGTTGCGCGATACTGTTTGCAGGCGAGCGGTACCGTCGACGTGCGTGATGGCACCGAGCAAGGCGCGCTTTGAGTCACGCACGCGAACGACGAAATTCATGAATGGAAATTCGTGCCTACCGTCCGGGAGGTCGAAAAATTCGCTCGCATCCTCCTCCAGCACAGATGGCGCGAAGGGCCGATAGCCTTCGCGCTTCTTGACCATCGCATTGATCCGGTCCTTGTTTGCGGCGGGCCGAGGGTCGGCAAGAATGCTGCGGTTGCCCAGCGCACGTGGCCCAAACTCCGAACGACCCTGCACCCAGCCGATCACGGCGCCGTTGGCGATCCAGTCGGCTGCACTGCTTGCCACGTCATCAGAGCGTTCAACCTCGAGATGTCCGGCCCATGCATTCAGTTCCTGTTGCACGGCGCGCTCGCTCCCGAGATCAGGACCCCAATAGACCTCCTGCAGTCGCTCACACGGCGCGGGGCGGCCCATCTCGTTAGAGACTATCAGCGCAGCTCCCAATGCGCAGCCAGCGTCGTGAGACGCGGGTTGCACGAAGATGTCTTCGAAAAGCCCTGAATACAGCAGCTTACCGTTCATCGTGCAGTTGTGGGCCACCCCCCCCGCCAGGCACAACCGCTTCATGCCCGTGGCCTCACGGTGATGCCGGAGAATGTGGAACACGATCCGCTCAAGCGCTTCCTGCAGTGACGCACTCACATTTCGATGCTGCTGGGTGAAGGGCATTCCCTTTCGCCTGACCTCGATATTGCGGAGCAACGCCGGACCGATGCGGTCGAGGTGAACACGGTAGCCACCGCCGTTGGCGGAGAGCTCGTAGAACTGCTCGAAGAGCTCGCGATAGGGAGCGGGGTCGCCGTAGGGCGCGAGTCCCATTACCTTATACTCGTCGAACAAGCCGTAGCCGAGATAGCGGATCGTCTCGAGATAAAACAGCCCAAGAGAATTGTTCTCGGGGAAAGCCTCGAGTTGCGTAATTTCTGTGCCAGACCCTACCGCCACGAGGCCCGATAGGAAATCACCAGAGCCATCAATCGCTAGAATGAGACTTTGTTCGAAGCCCGACATTGCAAAGGCGCTCACGGCGTGCGCCTGATGATGACTTACGAATGAAATACGCGAACTGTCCAACTTAGTGCCGAACTCACGCGTTAACAGATCCTGCACCAACGTTTTAGCACTCAACGGAATGGAGAGAATGTCCGGGTGGGATGCGGACATACTTTCAAGCATGGCGTTGGCATAGGGCTCGCTGGCGTAGAGCGCGACACGATCAATGTCGTTGAGCTGAACCCCCGCCGCTGACAGACAGTATTGAATCGAACGAATTGGGAGCTTGTTGGAGTGTTTCATCCGATTGAGGCGTTCCTCTTCGACGGCTGCTATCACCCGTCCGTCTCGGACGAGCACCGCGGCGCCATCGTGCATAAAGGCGTTCCGAAGCTCGAATCGGTTTTCATGGACTTGGTCAAGTCCGCCGCTAATTCCTAGACACAGCATTTCTTTCTCCACATAGTGACGGACAAGCCAAATTGGCCTGCCTCAGACCGTTTCCAACTAAATAGGCCGCGTTGTCGCTTGCAGCTGCAACCGCCTGTCAGGCATACCCGGCATCAAAGAACGCCTCATAAGGGTCCGCCTGAATCAACATGAGATGCTCGTGGCGCCTGCCGTTCCATGACGCCGAGAGCTTGGCTGGATCACCGCGCCGTGAACTGGCCCGATTTCATTCCCCGAAAGACCGTCGCACAGCGAGTGACACGTGCTGCACTGTCCACCTGCTTCCCGGTCGCACATCCGATAACGCCTTCGGCTGTGCAGGAGGCCGCATCGCGTCATGCGTCGGCCAAACATGGCACCGACTGGAAGCACGGCAATACCGCGTAGATGTAAAGTGCGCTGATGTTGTATGGTAGCGCTGCCGGCCGGGTCTCCAATCCGCTGCCCAGACGAGCCGACCGGATCTGCCTGCGGCAATAAGCCCGCCCACAAGCAGAATCGCGCTGGGCAGCGGGCTCGCCTGCAAGACTTCGCAGCTCAGGAACATTGGGGACGACTAGCGTCGAACCGCCGACATGGTCGGCCAGTTGCAACTCACTTCTCGGCACGACCTCCACTGCACGTCAGGGCGCATGGAAGATTTTCTCCTTGGATGGGTGATCGGTGCGGACGTGCTTTTGTCCATGCAAGATTTCCGAAGAGTTATGAAATCGTTTGTTTCGATCAAAGTCATCCACGCTATGAATAGCTGACGGACATGCGCTTCAAAGGGCTTCAGGCTTCCTGGATGGCTACTCCGATTTGAAGCGCGTGGCATTCCATGCGCTCTGTCACAACATTCCAGCAAAGGGTATGAGAGCAAACCCACACTTCTTTTTCGAAATTCGCTTCGAGCATTCGGGATGAGGTGCTGGGCGATTCACGCAGTCCACGGATCGAAGAGCTCTATTCCGAAGCCTTCGAAATCCTTCATATTACGCGTTGCCAGAGTGAGCTCCTGGGCAATCGCTGTGGCTGCGATCAATCCGTCCATTGACGTCAGCCCGCGGCCGCGGCGCTTCGCAAGACCCATCAGATCGCCCCAGGCCAGAGCAACCGGCTCGTCGACGGGGAGGACTCTCTGCTCGAAACGCTGAGGCAGGTCTCGGGCAAGCCATTCGGCCAGCGCCTCACGCTTCCGACCCTCGCCCATGAGAGCAACGCCGCGCCGGATTTCCGCGATCGACACCACGCTGATGAACGAGCGATCCTCGTCGAGCTTGTCCAGCCATTCCAGAACGCGTGCGTCCGGCGCCGGCCTTGTCACCTCGGACAGGACATTCGTGTCCAGCAGTAGCCTCACAGCGGCAGATCACGCGGTTCATCGCGTTGACGCTCAAGGTCGAGTTCCGCGCCGCGTAGCGGCGACTCCAGCAGAAACTCCGCAAGCGTACCCTTGCGCACCGTCTTGCGTTGCCATTCCTCGGCGGAGACGACAACGACGCTTGGCCTACCGTTGCGCGTGATCGTTTGCGGCGCCGCCTGCGCACGCTCGATGACTTCCGACAGCCGCGCCTTGGCCCGAGCGACGGTCCAGTTGGCATCCTCTTTTGGAGCAGACTGCATTCTGGCCTCCGTGACCATTGTGACTACGGTGACTATATAAAAATGCATAGTGACCGCAACAGGGGAGGGGGACTTTTTTCTAGAGCCCGGACGCCTTGGTGAGATGTTGTCGCAAAAGTTGAGTTCTGCGACGGTGCAAAAGTCAGTTGCAAAATCGTCGCGACAAAGGCTCGGCAGCTCCCCGAAGTAGCCATTTCAGATTGCTTGCAGGTGCGGATAAAGTCCTTTATGCATCGGCACATGATCAAGTCCGCGCCCATCGCTGCAATCTATTATGCGACGCTTCCATAAGGAGCGGCGCGTTTCGATCATGCCTTGAAACAAGCCGCCGTCAGGCGGCTTGTTCATTGAGAGGACCCCCTGGCGGCAATACCAGGAGGATTCCCTATGGCACTTCCCGATTTATCAACCGGTCATTCCGAACCATGTTCGGCCGCTTTGAAGACGCTCATTGAGCGCGGCTATGTAAATCAAGGGACCGACCTGCCGGGTGTCGATGCCGCCTTTGAAGCAGGCGTCGTACCCGCTTACGCTGGTTTTGATGCGACGGCTGACAGTCTTCATGTCGGCCATCTTCTTCTGATCATGGCGCTTCGTCATCTTCAGCAGACTGGCCATAAACCCATCGTTCTCATTGGGGGTGGGACCACCCGCATCGGCGATCCCAGCTTCCGTTCGGAGGCGCGGCCGATGCTGACGGACGAGCGGATCGCCGCCAACATTGAAGGGATCAGAAAGGTCTTTGACCGTCTCCTTGTCTTCGGAGACGGCCCGATGGATGCCGTGATGGTGAACAATGCCGACTGGCTGGACAGCATTCGTTGGATCGACATGCTGAGAGACGTCGGCAGGCATTTCTCCGTCAATCGGATGCTCTCTTTCGACAGTGTGAAGTCGCGGCTGGAAAAGCAGGAGAATCTGAGCTTCTTAGAATTCAACTACATGATCCTCCAAGCGTTCGACTTCCTTGAGCTATCCCGCCGGACCGGTTGCCGTTTGCAGATGGGTGGAGCCGACCAGTGGGGGAACATCATCAATGGCATCGACTTGATACGGCGGACGGATGGAAAGGAAGTCTTCGGAGTGACTACGCCGCTTCTGACGACTTCTTCAGGTGTCAAGATGGGTAAGACGGCTGCCGGAGCTGTGTGGCTCAACGAAGATCGCCTTTCGCCATACGATTACTGGCAATTCTGGCGTAACACGGAAGACGCTGATGTCGTTCGGTTTCTGAAGCTTTTCACCGATCTGCCGATGAACGAGATCGAGCGATTTGGACAGGCTGAAGGAACCGAGCTAAACGCCGTCAAACAACGTCTCGCCAACGAAGCTACGGCCCTGGCACATGGAACTAACGCCGCCAAACAGGCGGAGGCCACGGCTAGCCAAGCATTTGGGCAGGGCGAAGCCGCAGAGGGGCTACCGACGCTTCATCTAAATGACGCCGAGGGGTTGGCCGGAGTAGCCCTTGTGGATTTGCTGGTACGCGCCGGATTGACCTCCTCCAAAGGGGAAGCGCGAAGGGCGATCTCGGGACGAGGTGTGCGGATCAACGGCAACGTCGTCGAGATTGATACAATGATATCGTCCCAAGACCTCCCGATCCGGCTTTCGCTCGGCCGGAAGCGCCACACTGTTGTAAAGTAGGGTTTCAGCAAATGCTGTCGCAGAAATTCTGCCCGCTTAGCGGGGTGGGTTCAACTGATCCCTGCAACACACTCCGCGAACTTTTCAGCTGGGGTTTGATAAAGCAAGGTCTTTCGCGGCCTCTCATTGAGCTGCCGTGCGATCGCGCTGAGCTTAGTCTGGCTGTGCAGGGATAGATCGGTTCCGCGCGGCAGATATTGGCGCAGTAATCGGTTGGTGTTTTCGTTGGAGCCGCGCTGCCACGGCGACCGCGGATCACAGAAGTAGACCTCGACGTCGGAGGCCAAGGTCAGGCGCTGGTGATCGGCGAGCTCTTTGCCTCGGTCCCAGGTCAACGACTGGTACAGTTCGCCGGGGAGTTTCCGTGCCTGTTTGATCAGTGCCGAGACGACGCTTTCGGTATCCTTGTTGGCGACCTTGACCAGCATCACATAGCGCGAGTGACGCTCGACCAGCGTCGCAACATAGCTGTTCCTAGATCCACCGATCAGGTCACCCTCCCAATGGCCGGGGAAGGCACGATCTTCAACGGATGCAGGCCTTTCGCTGATAGAGACCGCATCCTTGATCTGGCCGAGCCCGTTCCGCTTCAGGCTGGCGTGTTTGGAGCGACGAATGGTGCGCTTTGGCCCTAAGATGCTCAAGCAGTTCCTTTTTCAGCACCCCACGCGCCTGGATGAACAGGCTTCGATAGATTGTCTCATGTGACACGTGATTATGCGGCTCCCCTGGGTAGGTGCGCCTGAGCCAGCCGGCAATTTGCTCGGGCGACCATTTCCGCTGCAGCTTGGCCGATACTGTCCGGCTCAGAAACGGGCGGCAAGCCAGCTTGCAGAGTTTAGGGCGCAGGGCCGCCGCCAGGCAGCCTGATCGGACCGTGCGGCCCGATACCTATCCGGACCACCATTGCGCCGGACTTCACGACTGATCGTGGATGGCGAGCGACCCAACCGGCGAGCAATCGAACGCAGCGAACAGAAGGTACTCAGCCCTCTGGAAATCTCCTCCCGCTCACTAAGACTGAGCGCTTGGCTTGCCCGTTTCCGAGCGGCCGGACGAATTCCGCCTGTCGGCGAGATCACCGAAAAGACCGACGAGGACTCCCGATCAAATCGTCGCCCGATCGAACTCATCGACTCGCCAGCCTGCCAATGATCCCAAATCTCAGACCGCTGAGCTGCAGAGTAATAGATGCGACGTCGCTGCTTCATGCCCCACACTCCATCTTTGACAAAAGACTAGTGTGTTGCGTTCACCTGTTGAGCCCACCGGATAGTGCAGACATTCGCGTCGAGTTCCTGAGGAATGTCGAGAGACATTCCTCAGGGGGTAGTTAGAGCCGGGCAAAGGCAGCAAACTGGCCGGGTGGGTGCTTGGCTACTATATCATTAACATGTAGGAGGTCGAGCAGTGAGCATTGTCACGCTTCCATGCGGCAATGGGCGGGCCGTTTCCTTTGATGTGATCGGCATTGGCGGCGACCGCATTTTCCTTGTCGACCTGCGCAACGAGTTGAACAGGTACGCGTCGGTGGTCGACGCTGCGCGCGAGGTTTTCCAGTTCTGCAACGCTAGCTGTGGAATCGGACGCATTATTTGCGAGGATACCAATTGAATTGGGACTGGCAGGAAATCGTTCCCGAAAAGGCCGCATTCGCCACTGCACCCTACCGAGGCAAAATTCCGCTCATGGTACATTTCAAAAGCTTGGCACCAGGGCGAGGCATGCCCGGTGGTAGTACCTAGCTGTTTGATCCCGGACTTTAATGGCGCATCATTGCCGTCCGAATCAAAGGATGCGCTATGGGACAGGTTCTACACCGCCGCGCCACGACGACAGAGGCAGTCCGTCGAGCGATACAGCATAGTGAAGAGAGCCTGAGAGCGCTGGCCAAGCGCTACGGCATCGATCAGAAGACCGTTAGAAAGTGGAGGAACCGGACCTCGACCGCCGATCTTCCCACCGGCCCGAAGAAACCAAGATCGACAGTGCTGTCGCTCGAAGAGGAAGCGGTGATCGTCGCCTTTCGCAAGCACACGTTGCTGGCGCTGGATGATTGCATCTATGCCCTACAGCCCTCGATCCCGCATCTGACGCGCTCGTCGTTGCATCGCTGCCTTCAGCGCCATGGCATTTCGCGGCTGCCGCAGGACGCCGACAAGCCGGCCAGGAAGAAGTTCAACGCTTATCCGCTCGGCTATTTCCATATCGACCTCGCCGAGGTGCAGACCGCCGAGGGCAAGCTGCGCCTTTTCGTGGCCATCGATCGGACGTCGAAATTCGCCTATGCGGAATTGCACCCGACGCTTGACGGTGGCGTCCTTGATGGTCCGATTCATCCGCTCGACCTGGCCGTTCGCCCAGGGATGGTTGATCTTTGTGAGCCGGTGCTCGATGCCATGTTCGTCGCAGATGCCGTCGAAGATGTGCTGAAGGGCATGCCGCTCGCAGGTCCGGTTGGTGAACTGAATGCCGTTGTCGGTCAGAATGGTATGGATGGCATAGGGCACGGTCGCGATCAGGTTGCGAAGGAATCGGGCCACCGCCATCTTGCCCGCCTTCTATGAAGGTGCAGGGTTCCAGCAAGGCGGAAAAACTTACTTCGAAATTCGCCGCTTGGAGGACGCTTTGGGTCGATTTTCCACCTTCCCTGACGGCCCGGAGGGGTGGGAATCGGCCGCTCGCGTCGTCCCGGCTGCCTAGCGTGGCGGATGAATTAACAGCCAGCGATTTGGCTCTTGCTCGACGAACTCTTTCTGGACGTGCCTGAGCACGTTCCGCTGCCCGGCAAACGGAACCATGTTGACCGCTTGATCGAAGGGGACCCACTGAAACTCGCTGTGTTCGGCATTCAGTCGCACCGTCTCTGTCGACCCCGCGAAACCCACGAAAACCGGCAGGAGGCTAATGGCGTCGCGGTCCGCTTCATAGAATTGCTCGCATATGTCGGCCGAATAGAGCCTCTGCAGCGTCAAGCCCGTTTCCTCCTTAGTCTCTCGCCAGGTCTTCCTTACGATCCGGTCATGGGTCTCGACCACGGCATCGGCGACCGCCGCCTCCCATTCCACGGCGCAAACGGCAAGGATCGCCCAGCGTCGATCCGAGCTGATATCGCGCAAGCCATCGGTGAAATAGCGCTCACCCTGCCGACGCAGGCGAGCGATGCGGTGTTGCGGATGCCGGCGAGCACTTGCGGATCAAGACCCACCGCGCAGGAACTCCAGTCGGTCAAGCAGCCGGTTTGCCGCCGCGGAATTGTTGCCGAGCTCGAACTTGCGAAGCAAGATGAAGCGGCTTATGTTACCGGCCAACATTTCGGTCAGAAGCCCGTCCAACCGCTCGCGCGCACCAGCATCCAGCTTTTCCGCAATCCGCGTTTCGATCCGGCGCTCGGCGTCGACCAGGGCGTCCGCGCACAAGCGCTCGATTGTCGACACGGCTGGCAAGATAGTCAAAGTCTCCCTCCACCGCGCGACAAAACGCGAGCAAGGTCCTCGTTCGATCTGGCATCTTCAGCCTGATCGAAAAGCCAATCCCGCAGATCACGGGTACCGCGCCGCTCGATCGTCTCAATAACCGCCTGAGGCGTCGGCCGGCGCAGCCGATGAGGGCGAGATGAGCGATCCCGCAATCCTGGCATTTCCTCGGCGCGATACCGGTCGAGCCATTTGCGAACCGTCCGCGGGCAGACGCCTGCGGCTTTGGCGACGGCCTCAGGCGTCTGTCCGCTCTCGACCTGCATTACAATTCGCTCTCGACCGAGCGGCGTCACACGGGTACTCTTATGGATGTTCATCCGGTCCCACTGGAATCACTGAAGCTTCGACAACCTCAGCTTTCCCGGTTCGGACCGGATGGATAACCTTCTGAAAGCTCACAACTAGCTACCAATGCGATCAGCTTTCGGGCTATCGGGGCATCCAGGGAGGATGGGTATGTTCTTGGCTAACGGGCTCAAGCTGCGGGACCGCGGGTGCACCCTGGCACTGATTTTGGCGATCATATGTGTATGTGCGCCTGCACTGGCGGCAAACGCGTCGGATCAGGCGTGCCGGTCCATCGCCAAGCTCACAATTCCAAGCGTGATCTTTACCGAGGCTAGCCTTCAAAAGCCGCAGGAGATCCCCGCAGATCCCTTCACTGCATTCACCGGCGCCTCGCCTCAGGCGGTAAAAGTGGGCGGGCACTGCCTTGTCCGAGGTGTTATCGGGAAACGCCAGGGGGTCGATGGTCAATCATATGGCACCCGGTTTGAGGTGCGTCTTCCGACGACCTGGAACGACATGTTCCTTTTCCAGGGCGGCGGCGCAGTTGATGGCTTCCTGGCGCCGGCCGTCGGGACCATTCCTTGCCGGAACTCGACCGCGGCTCCCGGGCTCTTGCGCGGCTACGCTGTTGTAAGCATGGATGGCGGGCACCCAAGCCCCGATCCGGCTTTCGGGGTCGATCAAGCCGCACGCATTGATTTTGCGTACGCCTCCATTGGCAAAGTCACTTTGGTCTCGAAGCAGGTGGTGGCCAAGTTCTATGGGGCGGCTCCGAAAAAGTCGGTGTTCATGGGATGCTCGAATGGCGGTCGTGAGGCGTTGATAGCGGCTCAGCGATATCCGCTCGAGTTCGACGGGATTGTTGCAGGTAGCCCGGGTTTTCGTCTCAGTGCCGCCAACATTGCCCAAGCCTGGGATACTCGCGAGTACATGAGCATCGCTCCCAAGGATGAGGCCGGCCATCCCATTCTATCCCGCGCCTTCTCCCAGCAGGATCTGAACCTCGTCGCCAACGCGGTTCTCGCTGCCTGTGATGCCCGCGATGGCATTGAGGATGGCGTGATCAACGCCTGGCAGCAGTGCCGGTTCGACCCAAAGGTCCTGTCCTGCCAAGGCGATAAGACGGACAGCTGCCTCACGGCTGGTCAAGTGCAGGCCATGAGCCGCGCGTTCGCGGGTCCGGAAAGCTCCGATGGCGAAAAGCTTTACAGCGATTGGCCATATGATACGGGCGTTGCGGGCGCGGACTGGAGAATGTGGAAGCTGGGCAAATCCCCCACTTCCCAGTCGGATGCAAACAACATCGTTCTGGGAGCCCGCTCGCTTCAATACTACTTCATGACGCCCCCGGCGCCGAATTTTGACCCCCTGAAGTTCGACTTCGACAAGGATCCGGCACGCGTTGCGGATACGGCCAAGCTCAATGATGCGACCGGCACGTATCTCGCCAGCTTCGCTGCCCACGGTGGAAAGCTGCTCTTGTTTCAGGGACTTTCCGATCCGGTCTTCTCGGCCAACGATCTGGTGCGCTGGTACAAGCAAGTCGTCGAGGTCACAGGCGGCGGCGATTTGGAAGCGACTCGCCGTTTCGTGCGCATGTTCATAATCCCGGGGATGACCCACTGCGGCGATGGCCAAGCCTTCGACGACTTTGATCCTTTGGCCGCCATCGAGGGCTGGATAAACCAAGACAAGGCTCCGGACTCTCTCGCGGCTGGCAGCAAGGCATTCCCTGGCAAGCACCAGCCGATCTGCGCTTATCCCACTCAAGCTGCCTATGACGGTAAGGGAAATCCCGATGAGATCGCGAGCTATTCGTGTCGGGGATAAGAGACCTCGTCATTTGTTCGCTTCAATCTGCGCGCATTCCCGGAACAGGTCTCCCGGACCAAGGATCGGTTGGAAAAGCTAAACCCGGAATTTGTGGGCCGTGCCATAACGCAGTTGATGATCATGCCTGACTACGAAGCGTCGGCCGCCGATAGTCTGGATACAGCGCTCGCTGTGCTCGAGGAGGTATTGTTATCGCCTGAGATCTGACCGCCTCATCCCAGCGGACAAAACGAGGCAGGGGAGGGGGCTTTTCAGAGCCCGGACGCCTTGGTGAGATTGACGCGGAAACGATCGCGCCGGCGCTGATACTTTCGAGTCATCTCGGCCGAGGCGTGACCGAGCTGCTGTTGCACATAGCGCTCATCGACCTCGGCCGAGGAGGCGAGGCCGGCGCGCAGCGAATGGCCAGCAAACTTTTGACCGCGTTCGCCCTCCGACAGATCGCCACGCACGCCGGCTGCGAGCGCCGTGCGCTTGACCAGGCGTGCGACCTCCTGGTCGTTCAAGCGATGGACACCGACCGCTCTGCCTTGACCAGCAACGCGCCGGAACAGCGGTCCGTGCGCAATGTGCGCCAGTCTTAGCCACGTCTGCAGAGCGGCCACCGGGCAGGTGGCGTCGGAGGAGCCGCGGCCGACCTCGACCTCGCGCCAACCGGTTTTGCCGCGCAGGGTCACCAGCACGCCCTTGTCAGGAAAAAACTCAATCCAGCCCGAAGAATCCTCGGTCTGGTCGCGACCAATGTCGAGCCCGACGATTTCCGAGCGCCGCAGCCCACCGGCAAAACCCAGAAGCAGCATGGCGCGGTCGCGCAGACCACGCAGCGTGCCGCGGTCGAGGGTCTCGAGCATGGCGATCAGATCCTCGGGCAGGATCGCTTCCTTCTGCCGGGGAGGGGAGGCGTGGGTGTTGCGGATGCCGGCCATGACCGTTGCGATGTGGCGGTCCTTGCGGTCCAGCGGTTCGCCTCGCTGCGAAAAGTTCCAGGACAGTGACGAAAGGCGACGCTCGATCGTCGCCACAGAGTTTGGTTTTTTCTCCCCTGTTACCTTTCCGGACGCGCAGGCGGCGATGTAGAGCCCGACGGTCTGCGGATCAGGTGGGGGCACTTCCAGACCCTGCCGGCGCGCCCAGGCGCAAAAATGCTTCCAGTCGGCGGCGTAGGCGCGCCGTGTATTGGCCGAGCTGGCCGCCTTGACATAGTCGCGGGCGTGGCCGGCAAGCTCTTCCAGATGGCCGGGAAGGCTACCATGTCCCCGTGAGTGCATAGGCGGCAGGGGAGGGGAGGGGGATTTTTCGCCCTCCTGTGGATGCTGTCCCATTTCCATCACGACATCGATGATGTCGGGAAGATCGTCCCCTCGGGGCGCTGCAGTTGATCCCGCACCGTCGCCAGCCATCGTTATGCTGCCTCGATATCCGTCTGGGAAAAGTCATTGCCGATAAAGAGCAAGGGCTCATCCGCCCGTTTGGCCAACGCGTAGGAAAGGCAATCGGCAAAATTCAGGGCGGCCGGGTGGCGGCCTTTGCCGTAGGTGAGCCAAGCCTGCGTTGCCACATCGACGAGATCGGCATCCACGGCGATGATGTCGGCCTCGATCTTGCGGAGCCACAGATCGATCTCGGCCAACGCATGTTCGCCGCGCCGGCTGACCAGCACCATGCGCGCCTCGAGCACGCAGGTTGCCGGGACCAGGCGGATTTGGTTGGTGACGAGCGCCTTCTCAAGCCTCAAGGCTTCTGGTTCGTTGCGCAGGATCGCGACGATCGCGGAGGTGTCGATCACCATCAGTTCGGAATGCCGTGCTCGTCATACCCGACGATCTCTTCGTCACTGCGATGATCGAGTTCCGGCAATCGCGCCACTCTTTCCCGGATCGCCCGCAACTCGCCGAGCAGGCGCTCCTGGGCCACGTCACCGTAACCCATTCGATGCAGCCGCTCGCTCAGCGCCTGGTGAATGGCTGCCGTCTTGCTGATACCCTGGCGGTGCGCGAGTTCGTCGGCGAGAGCGACGGTGGCCGGGTTTTTGATATTCAGGGACACGAGAGGCTCCGAATTTCTACCTTTTTGGCAATTTCTACCTAATCTTTTGATTTCTGTCAATTAGGAACGATAATGCAACATTATCGCTCGTTATTGTTCCTCCACAGGCGCGGCGGTTTCGTGCTTTATAGCTTGCAGAAAGCGCCGCCACGATTCATTCTGCTCGCGATGATTCTGCGGCCCAAATCTCTTCCCCGCCACCCCGGGCCGCTTCCTGGAGCGACAACTGCCACGCCGACGGCCCACGTTCCGATATGGCTGCGTCGCGCGGTCCCCGAGGCGCAAGGCCTTGCGAGCAAAGACGTTGAGGATGTGGCGCTGGTTGCCGGCGCCGCCATCGGCGCGCTCGATGCGGTGGTCCGCCGGCAGGAGCGATGGGCCGGCGCCTGGCGGCAGAGGCTGGCGCTTTCGGCGGCTGCGGCAACTGCGAAGCAGGCCGGCCGCGTCGAGGATGAGAGCTCGCTGCGCGATGCCGTGCTGCTCACGCGGCCGGGCGACAATGTCGGGCCCGCCGGTCTTTTGCTCCTCGCCTGGCGTCGGCTGGCGGCCCGGCCGGCTGAGGAATTGCTGACGGCGAAAAACCTCGCTGCGGTGCTGGAAGATCTCGGTCACGCCCGTGACGACGAGGCCGTTAGCGATCTGTCGACCGCGCTACGACAACTCGGCAACGGCACCGATGTGGTCGGGATCCTGAACGGTGCCTTCAGGGCCGCCGAACGACACGGCTTCGGCCGCGTCCTTGGAGCCTGGCTCGCCGATGCCCTGCTGGCGCAACGGCTGGGTTGGGCGCATGCGGTGCCGCTGCTGGGCGCCGATGCGGCCTTGGGCACCAGCGCCCGCCCGCGTCGATCGGCAGCCAGCTCTGTCGCGACAAGCATTGAGACAGATCGCGAGCGTGCGAAAGGCCTGCTTGCCGCGCAGGCACGCGCTGCGTTGCGCGCAATTGATCTTCACGCCGAACTCGGGCGACGCGCGGACCGGCTGCTTGCCGTCACGCCGAAGCTTAGAGCCAAAGCAGCGGACGCTGTTGTCGGCAAGCTCCTGTCCGACGATGCGATCGTGGCATCCGAAAAGATCGCAGGCATGAGCGACCGTGGGCTGCGCCGCCTGTTCGACCGGCTGGTCGAGTTCGGCGCCGTCCGCGAGATGTCCGGCCGACCAACGTTCCGTATTTACGGGCTGTGACGACCATGGCCGAGGCGACGCGCAGACGACGGAAGGACCAGCCATATGACGATCGATCAGGCGACCGCCTGTTTGATCGGGAGTTGGATCATCTTCCGCCGGAGGCGCGCTGGCGCGAATGGATGCAGCGCGTCGAGGCAACGATCTTTGCAGCCAGCGAACCGGTGACACGTGAGGTTCTTGCGCGGGTCGTCGGCAAGAGCTGCAGCATCGATCTTTTGATCGACGACATTCGCGAGGGGCTGCGCGGTCGTCCCTATGATTTAGTTGCCGTCGCCGGCGGCTGGAAGCACCTGACCCGGCCGGCCTATGCTGATGCCATCCGCGCTGCTGTCGGTGGAAGTGGGAAGACGGCCGACCTTACGCAGTCGGAGGTTTTGGTGCTGATGTGCATCGGCTACTTCCAGCCGATCACCCGCGCCGAACTTTCGAGCTTTTTTGGGAAGGAGATTTCGCGCGATCTGATCGGCCATCTGCGCGGCGCCGGCATGATCGCGTCCGGCCCGCGCAGTCCGACGGCGGGTGCGCCCTACACCTACGTCACGACCAAAGAATTCCTGCTCGAGTTCGGCCTCGACACGCTACGCAACCTGCCGGATTTTGAGGCACTCGAGGACGCCGGGCTGCTGTCGAAGAAAAAGCTGCTCGCCGGGGATATTCCCGCAGGTCTCGTCGACGGCGAAGAAGGGGCAGAGGACGCCGACGTTGAGAACCAATTGTTTTGAGCTGGTCGCTCCAGTGTTGCGCCTTCAGAGACAGCCGAAGAACTCATGGCCAGGACGACTGGTTGTGCGGCAGCCGGTGATCGGGATCGTGAACCGTGACCTTGTCGCCCTCGACAAGGTTGGCGGGAAAAATTACCAGGTTGGTGCCGCCGGCATGGCGCAGCGACGGAAATAGGATGCCGCGAAGCCCGGCGGTGATGGCCAAGTCCGCAAGCTTCCATGATGGCGGAATTTTCTTGTCGATGCGGGCGATCTGGCGCCAGGCACAATCCCATGCCTGCCAGGCAGGGTCCCAGATACCCGGGTCGAATCCCTGTGATAGATCGGCGGCCTCGGCAAGCGTGACCTTGTAGCCGGCGAGGGTGGCGGGCGGGGTGATACTAGCACCCTGCTTATATTCCTCGAGCGCCGTCTGGGCCGAACGGGACAGGTAGAGTGCTTCAACGCCTGGCCGATTGAAGCGACCGCCATCGATTGCGGCGCCCGCACCACTGATTGGCAGGAAGGCCCATTTGGGTGTCAGATAGCGATGAAAGATCTCATCTGGACCGATGCGGGTGACCTTCACCCGCGCGCCCCGTTCTCGATATCTCGGATGAATGCCAGAACTGCCTCGACCTCGCCGCCGGCGATGAGCTCGGCCGCGGTGCGATGGCCATAGTCGGCGATCGGCTCATTGCGATACCAGTAGATCGCCTTGTCGATGTCGCCGGTGAGTTCCGTCGCGGCAGAAATCACCTTGATCATCTCCCGCATCCGACCCTGCAAGCGCTCCGATGACGGGTTACGGAGTGTGTTGCGGTGGACGCCGGTCAACTGCGCCAGGTTGGCCACCTTCACGCCCAGCGCCTGTGACAGGCGCTTCGGTGAGATATAAGGTGTGCGCGGCTCCTGAAGGCTATCGACGAAGCCTGAGATAACTTTGGACTGCGCGAGCTGTGCGTGGGTCATGGCAAATCTCCGACCTCTCATACGCACAATATATGCACATTCCTACGCATAGCAAGCGAACAGAGGCCATTCAAGAAAGGATCGCACGGCTCCATTCTCGTGCACGAAGCCGTTCGTTGTTCGCGCCTCGGCCATTGCAAACATTGGGCGCTACGGCAACCCGCCTTCCAAGCCGAATTCGAGAGGCATCCGCGCATACGTCACGCTCAGCCAGCTTGTCGGAGAGTAAGTCCCTTGCTGTAAGTCTTCGATCGAGTTCCCTCGAAATCCCATTCGTAAACTGTCGCGGCGCCGAGAACGGCCTGATGCTGGCCGAGGAAAAACGTGAAGCCGTTCGGCGCGGCAATGAACAAGTGCAGCATCGAAGGGCCCGGCTCATTTCTCACCGTCGTCACAACTTCTTCGGCGAGCTTCACAGCGTGAGAGCCGGACTTCACGCTAGCACCAGAGGCGCCGCCCGCGAGCCTGACCACGACCAGCTTGCCGATCTCGGGCTTGGCCTTCAGGAATTCCCGCACCATCGGGGCAACATCGTGCGTCAGGCCAATGGCGACAGCAAGGTCGCTTCCCGCGCCTAGTTCCTCGAAGGTCGCGTCAATGCCGGGCCACAAGAGGTCGAGCGGAATGTCGTCTCGGCTCCAGAAGCGTCGGCCGTTGGTACGCTGTTCAACCTCGATGGACTTGCCGGCCTTGACGTTAAGAATCGATCCTACAGCAAAGGCCAGCGACACATGCGCGTCAAGGATAAGACGCATGTGGTCGCCCTTCTGTGCTTCCGCCAATACGAAGCTCTGCAGCGCCGGAAATAGGTCCGTCTCCCAGCTGGCCTCGTCCTTGAGGAACCGGCCATCGAAGTATGGCACCAGATTCAGGGTCGTCGTGGCGCGCGCCTCGATGCTGTCGATCGGATGCATGAACGAGCGCACTCCGATCGTCGTCTTAGGAAGGTCCTTCGGCCCGGCCAGCAGCTTTTCATCATTGACCAGCTCGCGGAAGGTCTTGCGGTCGAACGTCTTGCGGCCCTGGGCGTGCAACTTCCTGATCAGGTCGTCATAGCTGAAGCCCGCTTCATCCCTGGGGATCGTTCGCATGCCTACGGCTGCAAACCGGTCGTTCAGTTGCTCACGCAGGTCTTCGCCGGAACGGATACGCAGGTTGACGCCAAGGGTCCGGAGGAGGCGGCGAAGTTCATCATTGTCAATCTGCAAGTGTCCGCTCCAAAGGTCGCGCAGCTGCCCCATCATGCTGTTGGCGCCGCCCACGAAAATCAAGTCGATATCGAGAGCGTTCGTTTGGTTGAGGATCAGCTTGCGGAGCGGGTCTTTCTCCTTCGGTGCCCAGTTCGTCACAAGATGGAAGCGAGCGCCTTCGCCCGATGGAGCATGCGCCAGCTGTGCAGCACGCGCGCGCTGAAGGAACGAGACGGAAGTGCCGCCTATAAACTCGGGGATAGTAAAATCGTTGAAGCCAAAATCGCCCGGGCGAACATGCCATTTGCACTGCTTGTGGTCGCGAAGGATCGGCTTTCCGAAATGATCCTGCGGGGCGCCTTCGCGGGTATAGTCAACGACAACGTCGTCAAATGCCTTCGGCCCCGTCTCGTACATCACCATCCTGACGGGCGATTCATCGCGGAGCAGGTTGGCGGCTTCCAGCCAGAAAATACGCGCCTGGAAATCGTCGCCTTGCTGCCGTGCCAGTACCTGATCCGCCATCACGCACCTTCAACTGGTTGGGAAGTACTTGCCCATGATCTCCCGCCACAGCGCGATCGCCTGGCCCTGGTGGCCTTGCTTTTCAAGCCGTACCGCAAGCGCGGCCTTCATCTCCGCCTCGCGCAGCTTCTCCTTGGCGGCAGCGATCAGCTGCGGCGTCATCTGCTCTGATACCGGCGGGCCATAGCCTGCAGGGTCCGGCCACTGGCGATCTATCCCGTCGAGAGCGGACGCGAAGAAGCGCCTGACCTCGCTCGGGTAGGTGGTGAAGGGGGCATCGACGAGGTCCTGCATCATGACCTCGATCAGGAAGGCAGGCTTGATAGGCTTGTCAGCCGACCGGTTCCACCGCTTGATCATCTTGACCAGCGGAATCCATTTCCCGCCGAGTTCTTTGTTCTTGGCCGTGGCCTGTTCCATGTGGATTTCCGGGTCGGTCTTGACCCAGTCTCCCCGGACACGATCCGGAATCTCGTAGCAGTCGCCGATGTCGAAGGCGGGGACCGCGTCGATGGAGAGGACCTTGCCTTCCTCATCCTTGGTGTTCTTCTCGAACTCGACCGTGGCGCAGCGGCGACCGGGCTCGACGGCTTCTTCGCCGTAGGCGCCGCGCAGACTCGTGACGAAGGCGTTGATCAGCTCCGCCGGAGGCTTGCTGCGATACTTGTCGCGCTCCTTCTGGCCGAGGACGAAGAAGACATCGACGTCTTTCAACGGCTTCGTCTTGGTGTGACGTTTGTAGGAACCCGTCAGCAGATCACGATCAACGGCGAAGTCCGCGCGAATGACGCCGCGAACCTCGTTGTGCCGCTTGATCGTGTTCTGGCGCTCCGTCTCGCTAAGTTCGAGGCGCTGCCGGTATTTCTCGAATGCTTCTTCGGTCGTGATCATCTGTAATACGTCGCTGATGCCATGATGTCGGGGGTGCCAATAATCGTGCCGGCCTCGCGGGCGGTCAGGCCGCTCAGCCCCAGAAATGCCGCGTCGCTCATTCCGGGCAGATCACGCGCCCCGAGCCGAGGGACCAGCAGAATGCGGTAGGTGCAACCTGCGGGCGGCCGCGCCGCCTTCGCCACCGAGCCGTTCAGGAAGTCGGTGTCGATCCACATCTGATCGATGTCCTTGCCGTCATACCGGATCGGGAAGTCCCAGCGAGCGGACGCGTTGGCGGCACCGGGCTGGTAGAACTCGATCACGAACTTCTGGAGGTCGCCGGTCTCCATCCAAGCGCGGGCCGCCTCGTGCACCCAGCCGGACCACGCGTCCATCAGCTTCTGCGGATCGAACCCGTAGTTGAGGATCAGCGTCCTGATCAGCGAGCGCATCTTGTCGGAGACATAGATGGCCGTCTGGGTCCGGGCGTAGGTAAGGGTGTTTACGGAGGTCATGTTCAGCCCAGCGCTCCCCAGTCGATCGTCAGTTCCTGGGAGGCAGTGACAGTGTCTTCGTCCTCCGCTGGCGCTGCATTGACGTCATGGACGGCAATGCGCGGCGCTCTTTCCTTGAGGGTCTTGTTCATCCAGGCGACATCCACCGCGTCCGTCGGCGCGCTCATCGCCCAGTTGCCCGCAGTCGGATTCCAGTTCAGCTTCGGAATGTCCATTTCGGCATCCATCGCGTCCTCGCCGAACAGGCAATAGATCACCAGCCGCGAGCCGACGCCCTTGACGACGATCGGCACGCGCGCCGGGTGTTCGTCGGTGATCAGGGATTCCATCACGCTCGCTGCCGCCGTCAGGCTGGCCGCATCGACGGACCCGCTACCGGTGATCAGCTTGACGATCTCCCGCCACGTATCGGCGGCCGAACGCTTCGGAATCGAGGCTATGTCGCGCCGGACCTTCATGCCGCGTTCTCCTGGATGTCAGGCTGGCTGGCGGCGCGTTTCAAGGTCTCGATCACATGCTCCGGCCTCAGTTTGTTGAGGTCCTTCGCGGTCTCGATCGAGATCGCCGCCGCCGCCGCGATGGCCTTGCGCAGACGGCGGCCGTCCATGCCCTCCGATGCGTGGATATACGCCGCGACGTGGCTCTTGAGGCCTTCAACCTTCGGCCATTTCTTGGCGAGCAGCGCCAGCGTGTCGAAGATGATTTCCTTGCGGGCCTCGGCGTTCGGAGGCCCGATATCCTCGATCCAGTCGGCGCGGGACAGCAGGGCGCGATCAACCGCTTTCGGATAGTTGGTTGTGGCGATTAACAGCGTGTTCCGGTGTTTCCGGCAAAGCAAATCAATGCCGGCCAACGCGGCATCGGTGGCACGGTGCGCGTCAATGGGGTTGGCCTCAAGGCTCATGCGCTGCCGGTCCGCCGCCAGAGTCTCGACCTCGTCGAGAAGCACGATCGTCGGACCGAGCACGGCGAACTCGGGAATGGTCTGCTGGAAGATTTTCGAGACTTCCTTTTGACTCTTGCCCAACGAGGAGCTGCCCAAGGCGTGGGCGTCGAGCTGGATGTAGCGAGCCTTCCCCACGGCCTTGCCGACCTCATTGGCGAGGCCGCGCGCCAGGGTGGTCTTGCCGGTGCCCGGCGGTCCCGAGAGCACGATCAAGCCGTGCATGGGCATCGCCTCGAACGAATAGTGCTGCCGCAGCTGCAGGGAGAGAAGGGACTGGGCGACCAGCCGCTCCTTTACGCCGGCATCCACCTTGATCGTGTTCCATGCCACCTCGAAGTCGGGCTGCGGCAGCGTCAGGTTCTCAACAATCGCGTCCATGCTCACCTTTTCTGGCGCTGCGACAGGATGCAGCGCCTCAATACTCGTGTTTGCCCGTTCGGAAGTCCCCCGACCCGGCGGCGTCCATATATAGCGTTTTGTTTCAGCGCAGGCTACCTGATATAGGGCAGCCTAAAAAAGACCGTCACGAGAAGTATCGCTACTCCGAACATGATACAGGCGAGCAAAAGGTTGTCAAGGACGAAAAATATCGCTACTCTGAACTTTCAGAAATTGAAGGAGAATGAGGCGTGAGCAGCCCCCTCGGGACAAAGATCAGAGACCTCCGAAAGCAGAAAGGGTACACACTCGACAAACTCGCTGAGCTTACTGATTCGAGCAAGAGCTATATCTGGGAACTAGAGAACAAGAACCCACCCCGGCCATCGGCTGAAAAAGTCGCAAGGATTGCGTCAGTTCTGGGCGTGACATCGGACTATCTGGTGGATGTCACCAGCAGCGTCACCGTTGAAGACGCAGCCGATCAAGCGTTTTACAGAAAATACCGAGACATGGACACCTCAACCAAAGACAAGATCAGACGGATGGTTGAACTGTGGGACGACGATAAGTGACCGCAGAACCCTCTCCGCAAAGGTGGGCGATAGATCTCAGCTTGCTAATGAATGCGGCGATGGGAAAAGACCGGTTTCCCGTCAACATTCCTGAACTGGCACTCGAATATTCAAGAATGCGATTTCCCGACGACCCTGTCTCGCTCGTGACGGGAGACGATTTGCCCCGGTTTGACGGCGCGCTCATCAGAGCGCCCAGCCGTAAGCGCGGATGGGGCATTTTCTACAACAGGTCGTTCAGCTCTCAGGGCCGGATAAACTTTACTCTTGCACACGAGCTCGGCCATTATCTCCTGCATCGTAAGGCCTATCCCGAGGGTTTCCGGTGTCGGTCCCAGGACGTTGTAAGATGGGATAGCGAGTACGGACAGGTCGAATATCAGGCGAACGTGTTCGCCGCTAATATCCTGATGCCCCTTGACGACTACCGGCGGCAGATACCGGATGGCGCGCGCGCCGATCTTGAAATGATCGCGCATTGCGCTGACCGCTACCGTGTTTCGCTGATCGCCGCCACGCTGCGCTGGCTCGACTACACAAACCGGCGCGCGGTGCTTGTCGTGTCCCGCGACGGCTACATCCTTTGGGCCCGATCCAGCGAACGCGCCCTCAAGACCAGAGCCTATTTCCGTACATCGCAAGGGCCCATCGAGATTCCGTCCGCATCGCTCGCCGCGACGCAACACCTTCTGGCTGACGCGCGGGCCGGCGTCAAACACGGGCCGCGCGTCTGGTTCCCTGAGCCGGTCCACGAAATGACGATTTTCGCGGAACAGTACGACTTCGTCATCAGCTTGTTGCTGCTCGAAAACGATGGCGGGGCATGGCAGGACGACGAGCCCGAAGAGGACACGTTCGACCGAATGACCAGGCGGTGAAAGGGCTTCGTATGTGTGCCGCGGCCTATAGATTCAAAGCGTTCATGCCCGCAGACTGTTCAGCGCAGGGGCTGGAGCAGTTCGCCACTCTTGTGGCGAGCGGGGGCGAGGTCGCCCAGGGGCTACAAAATCGCCTGAAGCGCGCCCTGTCACTGGCGACGCTCATGTATGGCGAGTCGATCGTAGGGACAGCGGCCATGAAGCGGCCATTCGCGACCTATCGCAATAAGGTGTTCCAGAGCGCACGGTCGCCACTGGCTGCAACCGACTTCGGGCACGAGCTTGGCTGGATATTCATCGATCCGGCCCATAGGGGTAAAGGCCATACATTTCCGTTGATCGAAGCAGCGTTGGTAGCGCTTGAGGGCGGTCCGCTCTACGCGACCACGCGCTTGGACAACGAGCCCATGCACCATGTTTTGCAGAACCTGCATTTCGAGCGATCCGGCGTACCTTACGCGTCAGCCCAGCATGCGGGCCAGGACATAGTTCTTTACGTGCGCCTGCCTCGCGCGGCGCCTTGAGGATCGGCGAGACTGGGTCGAGGGCGAACCTCGAAACGCCTTCTTGGACACAGTTGCGACAAGGCCGCTGTGACAAAGCACAAATTTTGCCCTTTTTCGATGATTGTTAAATTGTTGTTATTAAAAGGTAATTTGCCGCCTTTGACGGCTTCGAAAAAATCGACGCGCGTAGAGAGAAGCTGTTATAAATAGCGCAGTGTGACAGACCGGAGACAAACGTTGGAATCCGTACCTGCATTGCTGAAACGTGTTGGCCCCTCGCTCTCCACCGAACTCATCACCGAGATGACGCGGCAGGGTGTCTCGCATGCGAGCGCGCGGCAACGTATCGTCCGGGCCGAAGCCGATGTCGTCCGTCTTGCCGGATTGCGATTTCCTCGTAACGCGCGCTTCGTGTACCTGTCTGAGCAGTTTGGCGATGCCTCCTACTGGAGGGCGCTGGAGCGGGTTTTTCGCGATCACGGCAAGGCCTACTGGTCTGCGATCACCGGACTGAAAGCCCGCGGCGGCTGTTTTCCCAAGAAGTACTTCGCCGCAGTGTGCGGGAGCCCGGCGGCGCGTCTTCGGCAACTGTCCCCCGAACGCGTACTGGAGCGGCTGACCGCTATCAATTTGCTGGACGAGGTCACGGATGAAGCCACGGGCGAGACATTCGTAGTCTTCAAGCCGCATCACTATCACAAGGATGGCATCGAGACTGTTCGGGCGCGTCTCGTGGCCGAGAATGTCGTGCTTTACGGCATGAAGGAGTGGTGCCGCCGGACGGGGTTTGGAAGTTTTGACCGGGTCCGCATCCGCGATGACGAGGAGGCCCCGGTTGTATCATCTGTGGCCTGGGATATGTCCGCGCCTTGCTATGCGCGGCCGCTTGTCCGCGCGGCGGCAGGCGGGGCCAAGCCCGGCTTTGTGGTTTGTGATGTCAATCTGCGTTCGGTACTTTCGGAAGACGATGTCGCATTGTTCGTCCGCAAGCACGACCAGGCATCGGCGCCTGTCAAAGTCGCGCCGATCATGCCGTTTCTGATCGCCGACGGCTTTACCGCCGGGGGCTTTGGCACTGCCAAGACGAAGGGCGTTCTGGCGACGACAACCAGTCAGCTATTTGGGGAGGATGTCGCGAAGGCGCTCCGGGACCTCATCAGCCTGCTGACCGACACCGGAAAGACCGCGTCCGTTAACCCCGAACATATCGAGCGGGTGCTGTCGAACTTGACCAAGATAGAAGGCGCGGCCAACAACCTGCGCGGTGCCTTGTTCGAAATCGTGGTCGGCTCCCTCGTGAAAGACGTTGAAGGCGGCTACCTACGCGCGGGAGAGAAATGGAGGAGCATCGCGTCAGGCCGCTCGGCCGAGATCGACGTGCTGCTGGATCGCCCCGATGATAAGGGCGTCCTGATCGTCGAGTGCAAATCCAAGATTCCGGGCGCAAGGGTCAGCCTGGAAGAGGTGCAGAAATGGCACGATGACCGCGTGCCGCTCCTGCATGGCATCTTGCGGATGGAGGGCCGCTTTCAGGGCAAGGCGCTCACCTTTGAGATCTGGACGAATGGGCCTTTCGCGGACGACGCGCTGGCGTGGCTCGCCGCCCAGCCGCCCCGCGCGGATATCAGGCTGGACTGGAAAGGTGGCGAGGCGCTGAAGAAGTACGCGGACAAGGCGTCCAATGCCGCGATCAGAAAGACGCTTAACGAGCACTATTTCCGACACCCGCTGGCGAGGGCCGCGCGGCGCAATAAGGGCAGGCAGAATGACACCGGCCGGCTGGCCGAGGCGCTCGCGGCGGAGCTATAGGCAGCAGCCTGGACTACGGTTCGGGACGTTCGAAATGGCCGGTCTTGACAGAGGTCTGGTCAACCCGCAGAATTCACATGTGCATGTGAGCATAAGGCTGCGCCTGGCACCGTTCGAGTACTGCGGCCGTAAATAATCCAGCACCAGTATGTACTGGGAATGCTGATGAAATCCCGGAACAATCGAAGGAGGCGTGCCATGCACGACACGGATTTGTTTGCGCGGATGCCAGCACTGGATTCGACTGCTGAGCAGCCGCCGCTTGCTGAAATACTTCTCTTGTTTGAGACGGAATGCGACGTCCTGTTCAAGGACGAAATTTATAGCGTGCGCGACAATGGCGCAGTGCTCCGGCATGCCCGGCCAGACGTCAGGCGACGCAAGCTCGATGATTTCTGGACGTTCGGCACGCTCAACAGGCACTCCGGCTATTTCGAGAGCGGCGGCCATGTCGTCCACCGGATAGTGGCGACCGCGTTTCACGGGCCGCAGCCTTCGCCGGAGCATGTCGTCGATCACATCGATACCAACCGGCTGAACAACCGTGCGGATAATCTGCGCTGGGTGACAAGGCTTGAGAACATCCTTCTCAATCCGATCACGCGCGCCCGCATCGAGATTGCCTTCGGATCGCTTGACGCCTTCTTCGAGAACCCGGGCGCCTGCACCATCCCTCACTGGGACTGGATGAAAGTCGTTACTCGTGAACAGGCGCAGGAGAGCCGTACCCGGCTGCTCGCGTGGGCAGAGACGAAGCAATTGGGAAGAGGCGGGGCCCTTGGAAACTGGCTTTACGCGCCGATAGCGGAGCCGCCGTTGCAGATTGCTCAGGCTTCCGGCGTGCACGTTGTCGCCAGTGTGGAAGCAGCCCAACGCGAGGCGCTAGATGTGCCGGTGTTCGAGTCGGGGGCAGGACAAGGAGACGCGCCGCGTCGCCGCCGTGCAGCGGTGGCGCTGCCACCGGAGCCGATCGATATTCCGTCGCTGACGGCTGGCGCGATACAGCGTCGCTGGCGCACGCCCACAGAGTTTCCGCAGTGTCCTGCAACGGTGTCGGTTGACGCGCTGGCGAAGTACCTCGCGCGTCTTGAGTTAGGCACCGTGTTCGCCCGTAACCGCTATGGTGACAATGTTGTCTCAGCGGCGGCAACAGGGCCCGACGGCATGCTGTCCGTCGTTTGCAGCATGCCATCCGGAGTGAAGGACTGGAGTCACGCGCGCGTGTTCCTGGAAGGTGACGTTTTCTGCCATGAATCCGGAGGGACATTCTTCACGCTCGAAGGCGCAATGAAGGCGCATTTCGTCGCG
The DNA here is from genome assembly GCF_040320365.1 of Mesorhizobium sp. M0701. Lineage (NCBI taxonomy): Bacteria > Pseudomonadati > Pseudomonadota > Alphaproteobacteria > Hyphomicrobiales > Phyllobacteriaceae > Mesorhizobium > Mesorhizobium sp. M0701. The sequence continues at coordinate 56,023 of NZ_JAMYPO010000031.1, read as the reverse complement.
ATCGGGGGATCCGTCGATGCATACGCGGAGACCATAGACGACTATTCCTAGAATGGCGCGCTGAACGAGATTCAAACTGTCCCCCTTGGATCGATGCGCCCGCCGTCCCGTTGCCTGTGTAGCTTGCCAATGACAAAGCTTACGCGGCTTACCCGCTGGAAGAACACGGCAGCCCAGTCGTAGGACAATGCTTCGAGCTAGCTGAATGTCGGCTCCCGTCTTTCGGATGCCAAGAAGCCGCCCGTCTGCAAACGAGGTTGTTCACGACGGACAACGCGGCGCTTTATGTCTCTCGTTGAATAATCGTGCTGAGCAAATCGGAATCGCCACTTCGCTACTGTAGGCCCGGGCGATCCGTCGTATTCGCAGTGGAAACCTTGAAGTCCCCTTAAATGCGGAGAGAATCGGGATATACTGCGCTCAACGTCGAGGGGTGTTATTTGGCCGATCTGTTTACTCAGCGGGTTTCTATAACACTGCCTGAGAGATATCTGATACGTGGTCGTGTCGCAGGGAATCTCGTCCGGCAGCTTGATTCAGCTCAGACAGAGTGCAACGTCGCCCTAGATGCCAATACAAAAGGCTATTTCGGCGATGTAGTCGAGCGACCGAACCTCGTCCTGTTGCGACGGGGGTTGAAGCCTCCTTCGAGCTACGATCAGATCGTTCGAATCGATGAAGTGGCGCCGGTCTCATCGATTCAGGAAATTCTATCCCGCCCCTCGGTGCGCTGGCAAAAGCCCGCTCCTCTGGAGCCGACAAAGATATCCCTCGAAGATTTCCCGGAGCGGCACAAAGCCATCCGAGCGACTTGGAACGATGCTCTTTCGCTGAGGGAGGAGGAATACGAAGGTGATCTTCGCGTCGTAATGGGTTTTCGACCGCCACAGATCGGTGCCATTCACGCGATTAAGGCGCATTGGGTCGTGTCGGATGCCCCTTCTACGCTTGTGATGCCCACAGGGACGGGCAAGACGGAAACCATGCTCAGTGTCTTCGTGTCGACAGATGTCGACAAGCTTCTTGTCATCGTCCCATCCGACCAGTTGCGCACTCAGATTAGCGAGAAGTTCATCAACCTCGGAGTGCTGAAGAAGTTCGGCCTGCTGAAGGAGACTGCCCTCTATCCTATTGTCGCTACCCTCAAGAAGGCGCCCACTTCTCTCGAAGAAGTCGATGCGATCTTCGGCCGTGCGCAGGTCGTAGTCGCAACTATGCAGTCCGTCTCTCGACTGCCGGTCGAGCTGAAGGATCGTATCGCAACGCATGTCACGCATCTCTTCGTCGACGAGGCACATCACCTAGGTGCGGCGACGTGGAAGGCCTTCAAAGCCCATTTCATGCGGCAGAAGCGCTCTATCGTGCAGTTCACCGCGACGCCCTACCGGAACGACAACAAGCGCGTGGATGGGAAATTCATATTCGTCTATCCGCTGCGTCGTGCCCGCGAGCAGCACCTGTTTCGTCCTGTCCATTATATCCCTGTTATGGAAGCCGACCCCGTTTGGGCTGACCTGTCGATCATCCGGCAGGTAGGCGAGGCGCTCGACAGGGATCTGCGTGAGGGGCTCGACCATCTGGCGATGGCACGCACCAGCACCATCGACAGGGCGCAGGGCCTTCTCGACCTTTATCGCAAGCACCTGCCACGACATGCCGCAGAGTTGGTCCACAGCAAGATGCCGGCGAGCCAACGCGAGGACGCATTGCAGAGGCTGCGCAGCGGAGCAATCCGCATCATAGTTTGCGTCGATATGCTCGGAGAAGGCTTCGACCTTCCTCGTCTCAAGATCGCAGGCCTTCATGATCGCCATCACAGCGAGGCGGTGACTTTGCAATTCATCGGGCGGTTCACTCGTGCCGAAACGGGGCTTGGCGATGCCACTGTTATCGCGGGGGTTTCGCTCGAAGATCCAAAGGAATGGCTCAACGCGCTCTACAAGGAGGACGCCGATTGGAACACGCTTTTAGAGACCGGAAGCGAAAACCGCGTCGAGCATCAGCGACGACGTGAAGAACTCTACACAGGCCTCGATGCAGATTTCGAAGCCATTCCTGTCGAAACCGTCACGCCTAAGCTCAACACGCACGTCTTTAGAACCCATTGCGACCTCTGGGATCCGCAGGCATTGGAACGGATCGAGACACCCTCCGTCGGACTGGTCGAGGGCCCCATCGTTAATAACGAACTGCGGCTTGTAATGGCGGTCACCCGCCACGAGGACGGTCTCCGCTGGACCCGCGTCAAGGAGCCGACCAACATCGTTTACAATCTGGTGATGGCCCACTGGGATCAGGAAAAGGAACTGCTCTATGTGCACAGCTATCCGGAAGACGGTCTCGTAATCGCCGTCGCCAAGCTTCTGTGCGGGACTGACGTCGAACTATTGCAAGGCGAATCCGTCTTCCGCGTGCTCCACGGGTTCAGGCGGGTGATGCTGACTAACCTAGGCGTCAAGGAAACGCAGGTGAAGCCGATCCGGTTTCAACTATCTACAGGTATCGATATCACTGAACAGCTCGAGCTAACTGTTGAGAACAGATCGAGGATTAAAACCAATCTATTCGGTACCGGATATGTTGATGAGCCGGTCTATGCCGGCGACGACGTCGACGAACTCCAGGCAGGGAAAAGGAGCATTGGATGCTCCACGAAGGGCAAGATCTGGTCCCAAGAGGGCACTGTCTCCCCGGACGACTGGATCAGATGGTGCCAGTCGATCGGCCCGAAGATCGCTGACGAGTCGATCAACACCGACGTGGTTCTGCGCAACGTACTTCGCCCCAAGCGCCAGCAAGAATTTCCGGCCGGGAAGATACCTATTTCGATCGATTGGCCAGAAGGCCTCTCAATATCGGATGAGGATCGCACGGACATTTCTTTCGGCGAGCAGCCCGTGCCATTGTCGGAGTGTGATCTCGAGATCTCAGCTTTTGAGACAGGTGTCCCCGTGCTGTTTCGGCTCCGCAGTGCCGGATTGTCAGCAGAGTTCGAGGCCAACATCCGCGATGGCGTCGCTACGTTTCTTCGTCGCACCGATGCCCTAGTAAGCATCACTAGGGGGAAGCGTACGCGAGATATCCTCGATCTGTTTCGGGAAGATCCACCTGCAATACGATTCACCGATGGTGACATGTTGATCGGCGCCGATTTGGCATCCGCGCCTGGAGATGACAAACCCCTCTTCGATGTGACGACGATGGAAGCCCTCTCCTGGGAGGGCGTCGATATCAGGCAGGAGTCGCAGGGTCCATCCCGACGGGTGGGAACGGTGCAGAACGCAACCATAGCCAGATTGCTGGCGGTGGATCCTTCCTACGATCTCATCTTCGACGGCGACGCCTCAGGCGAGGTGGCGGACGTCGTTGCAGTTCGCAGACAGGGACGTTTCCTGGACGTCGCGCTGTACCATTGCAAGTTCTCCTCGGAGGAGAAGCCCGGCGCTCGTGTGGCCGACCTCTATGAAATATGCGGACAGGCAATGAAGGCGGTTCGATGGGCCGATCCGCGGAGCAAGTTCTTGCAGAGGCTCCGTCGGCAGGAGGAGAACCGACAAAAGGCTGGCCAACAAACCCGATTCATCGTGGGGGATCGTTCGATGCTCGACGACTGGTTGACCAACCGACGGGACCTCGTGGCACGGTTCAGCATGACGCTTGTCCAGCCAGGCTACTCAAAGGCAAAGGCGACCAGGGAGCATCTCCCCATTCTGGGCTCGGTACAGGCCTATCTCCATCAAACGTACAATATCAGCCTTAGCTTCTGGAGCAGCACTTAGATATATGGAATGCTCGGTCTATTGGGAGAATGGCTGAACGGAAAGTCAGCATGTAAGTCTAATCGTTCCGTTCTTTTTGAGCAGGAGCAACCATGCCGAAAAACATCGTTATTCTGCTCGACGGAACCTCTAACGAGATCTCTGCCGACCGAAGCAATATCCTGCGGCTGTACGGAACGCTGGAGAAAAGCGATCGACAGCTTGTCTATTACGATCCTGGTGTAGGCACCTTCGGAGCCGAAAATGCATGGCTGCGGTTCTGGAGGAAGGCCGTTGAAGTCTGGGGTCTGGTCACCGGATGGGGTCTGGATCACAACGTCAAGGAAGCTTACCGGTTTCTGGTAGAAAACTATGATGACGGGCGAGATGGAGGAGGGGGCCAGAGTTCCCGAGACAGCATCTACATATTCGGCTTCAGCAGGGGCGCGTATTCAGCATGTGTGCTCGCAGGATTCGTCCATGCTGTCGGTCTGATCGAGAAACGAAATCTGAATCTTCTCGACTATGCCTATCGAGCCTACAAGGGAATCGGCGAGAATGGCGAAGACAAATTCGGAGAAGTCAGGCTCTACGAACGCATTCTCGCGCCGGACCGTCCGCCGATCCGTCTGCTTGGCCTTTTCGACACGGTCGCCTCCGCCATTGAGCACGGTCGCTATGGACCTCGGCTGCGTTCCCATGCCTTTACCAAGCGAAACTGGAGCGTCGAAAGTGTGCGCCATGCTGTTGCGATCGACGAGCGCCGCACGATGTTCCGGCCGCGGCTATGGCCGCAAGGAAAGGATTACTGGGGCAACCCGTTCAACAAGGCCGCAGCCAAACCTCAGGACGTCCGCGAGGTATGGTTCGCCGGCGTCCACGGTGATGTCGGTGGCGGCTATCCTGAGGCCGAAAGCGGCCTGACCAAAATTGCGCTGCAATGGATGATTGAACAGACCCGACCCACAGGACTGTTCTACAGGACCCAGACCGTCAACGATCTCGTCTTGGGCCAGAATCCCGACAAGACCTACGTTGCGCCGGATCCGCACGCCAGCCAGCACAATTCGATGACCTGGGCATGGAGTCTGCTGGAGTTCATTCCTCAGTGGCGACGAAAGGGCGACGGGGTATCGCAGAGAGGGAGGCTGATCATTCCTTTCTTCGCTCGCCGCTCGATACCGTCCGGCGCTCGCATTCATCAATCTGTAATTGACCGTGCTAAGAGCGGGGGGCCTCTGCCAAACATGCCAGAAGAGTTTTTGCGGAGTAAGAGGGTAGAAGCTCTGAGCTATGTTAGCTTCGCAAGTTCTATAACATTGCTATGTCGCGCTTCTTCCTGGCTGTTTGAGGTATCGCAGTGGCCGTTTCATTTGATCAATGCGCCCCGTATTTGTCGGTGTCGCTCTGCAAGGCAAAGGCCGGAAAATCGCCGACCCCCGGCGATCTCATCGATGGTATTCGTGACGTCTCCAAAGAGATCGCGGACAGGAAAGATCTCGACCGTCCACGGTTCATTGCCGCCGAAAATCCTCTTGTCGAGAAGGACGGGACGATTTTCGAATGGGTTCATTATGTCGAGAAACGGCCGCCGAGCTGGTTTACCGGAGATGGCGTTACAGACATCCTGAATCATCTCGTGATCGTCGCGCAGCGTGGCAGCCTGTATGCGTTTCTTTTCTCCGACAACGGGCTCAGGGCCGCCGTCGCCAGGAAGTTCGGGTCGACTGCAAAAGGGGCATTGTCTGAAGTCGAGCGCTTGTCTGCTACGCAGATCAACAAGGCGTTTGTGGAAACGCAGGTGCGGACGCTGTGGTTGAGCGGCACCCAGCGGCGAACCGTCATAAAGGCCGATTCGAAGGTCCTTGCGGGTTTGGAATTGGAAACATCCCTCGATCCCTTGGGCGACCAATCCTACTACTTCAGCTCGGTGAGAAGCACGATGCCGCTGGCGGAGGGCGAGAGGCCGACGGTCGTTGGCGCCAGCCCTGGTGGCGCCCGGCTTTGGATCGGACCCACGAAGTCCTGGGATGATTTCACGGGATTGGTCGACGCGATTTTTGCACGCGCGGCAAAGCATATGGACGATGAGGGGAGGTCGGGCACGCCGCTGCCGATTTTGGCCTCGCCCTCAGTCGATCTGAAAGGGATCGAGCGGCCCTATGACATCGCCTTCATCGTGCCCGAGCAGGCCAGTGATGGAAATGGAGCAGACGTTGATGGTGAATCGCGGTGGCTTCAACAGTTTGGCGATGCGGCTCGTTTTGAGATAACCACCGCGGCTGGCAGCCCAAACTTTGAAGCCGACGTCTTCTGGGCAGACGCGAAGCTCGGCCGGCTGGCCTACGAGTTCGAGCCCACGTCCGAATCGGATGCGAGATTGAAGTCGCGCAAGATCGATGGCTTCGACGGACATGAGGTCGAGAAGGCACTTCTGAAGATCTGTGAAGGCCCGGAAAACCTGACGATCTACTTCGACACCGGCCACACATATTCGCGCGGCTTGTTCTATGAGACGCGACTCCGGGATGCTCGGTTCGAGGATTGGGAATGGGTCCGCATGGATCGCGACAAGACCATCTTCAAGAACGAGAAACCTCTGGTCGGAAGGCGCTTTGCGGTCGAGGACATCGGCAAGGCTGAAGACAAGTCCCTGTTCGGCCTGGTGGCCCGGCACTGGCCGAACATGGATGTAAGGGGCAAGCCGACCGGCTGGCTGGTCTGTGATGATGGAGCAATGGAGTCCGCTGACTTCATCCATCTCGACGACAGCGTTAGCCCGCCCGGGCTAACGCTTATTCATGTCAAAGGAAGTGGTTCGGCGAATGCCAAGCGCGATCTCTCCGTATCCGATTACGAAGTCGTCGTTGGCCAGGCGGTAAAGAACCTTCGCCACATTGACAGGGGGCTGCTTCAAAGCAAGCTGAGCGCCAACGCGACGGGCGTGCTCAAAGATGCGGTCTGGTACAAGGGCGAGAGACAAAAAGACCGAAAGGCGTTTCTGCAGGTCCTTAAGGGCCTCGGATTCAACCTCAGTAAAAAGGTGGTCGTGTTTCAGCCGCGCGTCCGCCGCTCGGTTTTCAACGCTATACGCAAGAAGATGGATGATGGAAAGCCGACCGACGCGGCAGTAAGGCGTATGCAGCAACTCGATGCTTTGCTGTTGGGTGCGCGCGCCGATTGTTTCTCATTGGGCGCCAGCTTTGCCGTTGTGGCGGATGGGGATGACCTTTAGCTCTTGTACACCGAACATTCCACCTTTGTGTGAGAATTGCCGCCGCATATCGGCAACAACTCCTTTTGGACGTTCTATCTGACGAATGAAATGCCGACTGATCTGGAGGTGAGCGTCTCCACGAAGATGGCGGACACGTATGGGCTGGTTGGACTTGAACAGGACTTACTCGATGGATGCGAGCCAATTCCAGAAAGCGTTGCACGACCTTGCATTCGATTTAGGCGCTAGGTCGCATAGACTATTTTCCGAATCCTTTACGGACGATTGGCCAGATGAAGAGTCGACCACCGGGGCTCTTTTTGGCGCTTTAGTGAATTCGGCTATGGCTGTCTCTCGAACAGGCCTCGCGAAAAGTAGGCATGGGATCGAGCTGAGGGCTCAGCTTACGAAAAAGCGAGATGAAGCAGAGCATGGAGCCGATGTCTTTATAAAGTTTAGTTGCGATGAACCGCAGTGGCAGATCAAAACCACCACTGTCATACAGGCTAAGAAGCTCGAGCCCACGCGGTCGATGACGTCCGGTGATCATGCGCGCCTGACGAAGCAGCTGAACAAAATGCTCGCCCATACAACCGAATCCTTCCTGCTCATTTATTCGAGCACCAATGGGATTCAAGTTGTGCCAGCGGTGGCCGTTCGATCATTGGGGACCAGGAAGCCGTTTGATTTAGATATGATGAGCTGGCAATGGTTCCTATCGGCAATCTTTCGAGGCCGGTTAGGCGAACCCAACTCCGACAGACTTCCGGGCAAACCAAAGATCGAAGTCACCCTTGTCGCCAAGGCTGCAAGCGAGGAGTCGATGGCTGGTGGCATGGTTGCTGGATAGTAGGAACGACCCCAGAATCCTGCTGCTAACAACGATCGTGCAGACAACTCGGGCGCGGGTTGTCGGGTGCGGCGTGCAGGGTGGCGAACCGCGCGTACCTACAGCGGCCATCGTCATCGATGCGACGGCCACGGCTGCCCTAGTCGGCAACGGGCGGACCACACCTATTGGCGACAAAAATGAAAAGGGTCGTCGAACTCAAGAACTCAAGAAGGTTTTGCGACCCTGGTTTCGTTATCAGGAATTCGTGCAACGCCTTCAGTTTCGCGAGAAGCTCTCTGAAGGTGATGACCAGCACATCCCGCTGACTGCCGCGGAAAATTTCGAATGACCGCTGCTGGTCGAGTTCGGTTAGCAACGGCGTCTCGGTCGTCTTGATCTCGACGATGGCGAGGTTGCCTGACATGCCGGCCTCGAGGAGGTAGTCGGCATACTTCTCTCCGGTGCGCCCAGGCCCCATGCGGCCGACCGAGGCCTGTGATGTGTACATGACCACCGGCAGCCCGAAGAGAACCTTGAGGACGAATGGGTTCTCGAAGAAATAAGCCTGCCAAAACCCTTCCTTATGCCGGCTCAGCATCTCCTTCGACATGCTCTCGATCAGTATTTGCAATGAAACGCCCTCGATCTTCTCGCTCAGCCTCGAATAGCTGGACTGGGTCGTCACGCACGATCTCGTCGACCGATCGCATGACCGTGCGAACCGCGGCGAACGTCATGATCTTGCCAAGGTCCGGACGATCGAAGACCCAGAATGAACCGCCAGCGGTCTGGACGACGTGCTTGCGCGCGACAGAAGCGCTGTATGTTTTCAGCAAGTACCCGCTGTTCTGGCAACCGGTAATCACCAGAGCCGCGGCCAAAACCGCGATCATTCTTCCGCCTGCCCATAGCGCTTTCCCCCATCGCCTTTGGATAGAAGTACAGGCTATTTCCCAAGTCGATAGAACGGTTGGGCGTCAGCCGGGACAGGCCCCAAGCGCCTTGCAAATAAGCGAGACCAGTCTGTCGCGCGCCCGCTGGTGGAGAGCATCTTTTGGGCGCCGTGCAGGGAAGTCGTCGAGACTCATCCAGTCGACGGGATTCGTGCCGGCGCCTGGCCGATTGAACTCCACGTAGAGATGCAGCTCTTCAGGCAAGAAGACAACCCGCCATGTTCCGTGGGGGTCGCTGGCAATGCTATGGGCAATAACGGTCATGACGTTCACTCCTGTTGCCCAGCTTCGCCGATCTGCACGCGAGATTTCCATCCCCAGAAATGAGTATTGACTTCCGTCTGCGGATGCCTGCGCCGGCAAGTGGCCCGTGCGATAAGGACGGTTCTCGCTGTTGAGAACCGCAACGCGTTGGCGAGTCCAGTCTGAGCGATCAAGCCCGCGCTCTGGACGAGCTCCCATCCTCACAGAATGTTCGCCCACCGGGACAAACGTGACGCAACGGAACGGAGGGTTCACCCGTAAGGTCTTGGGGAGGTTGCGAAAGGAGACCAGCATATGACCTGCGAACGAGACGTCGGCACGTTCGAAGAGCCCGTGACCGTTTTGCTGTCCTCGGGCAAAGTCAGTGTTTCGAGCACCCGCGAAGCCGCCGAAATGCTGCTTTACCGCTGGCCCATTGGAGAAACCGGGCGCCGCATCCAGGCTCGCATGGCGTGCATAAAGGTGCTCGGCGGCGGCAGCGCACCGGAGATAGCGCGCGTGGCATTTCTCAGCGCCGCCAAGGAAGCGAAAATCCTGAACGCTTGACGTCTCGTCAACGCGTGCCCACCACTGTCCATCGTGCATCACTCTTGCAGCGGCCGTTACATTTGTGCAAACATCGTGCCTCGATCATGCGGAGACGCCGAATGCTTGCGCGAGAAGGCTGGAGCCGCGGATCTGCACTCTACGTCACCCGCGAGTTGACGCGCTCTGTGGCGAGTTCGACGTAGAGATCGTCCCCAAGGGCCGCTATCCGAAGAAAGCTAGACGCGCGCCGTCGGCTCCATCCGCCGGCTGATCGACAATCATGGCGCTGAGCATGCACGGTTGGTCCTGTGTGTCTTGGCTGAGGGCCGCGGCCAACCACGCGCTCATCGAAGAAAGCAGCCTGACGGCCGTCTCTGACTTGCTGCTGGCCTGTCCGGACCTAGTGGAGCGGGGCATGGCCGCCGTGCTCGAGGTTTTCGACGCGATCCCGCTCGGCGCATACATGGCGATCGTCAATGAGCTGCGCGGCCACGTTCATCAGGGGCATGCGCTAGCTGGCATTCCTTTACGTGCTCCTCCGGCGCCTCCGGGAGAGCTCGCTGACGGCAAGGAGACTATTCGGTCCCGGATGGCCAAGGCGGACGCCAGAGGCTGAAAAGGGCCGGCAGTGCTTCACCAGGCGCCGCCCGGACAGCCTGATGCACCGGGCGATCAGTGTGAAATCCTTCTCGATCGCCGCCGTGTACTCAAGCCGCCCCTTTCGCGGCAGGGCGTAGTACATGCACTGGCCCCACAGAAACTCCGCTAGGGCATCGATCTGCGGTTCGTCCTCCTTGAAACGCACATGGAGTAGTGCGGTCCGTGGCCCGTCGTCTTCGCATGGCGCGTCGTGCGCGACGGCGCAGGCGACGTGCGCGCCTAGCTTCGACGGATTGAGGAGGCTAGAAATCGCCTTTTGGATGTCCATGCCGGTGTTGCTGTCCACGAAATAACTTACACTCAGTGATTCGGATTACAGAATCCTAGAGGAGCGCAACAATTGTCGCACTTCAATTCGCGGTATGCTTCCGACCTGCGGCCCGTATCCGCAGGAAACGCGAACCTAAAACGGAGATTTAGACTGCTTCGAGGAAGGTCCGACCGAAAAACCGTGCTAGACGATACAGGTTCAAAATCGTCCAGTTTAGTCTAGATGCATCAGTGGGGGAGCGTAAAACAAGGTGGGGAAAAACATCGTTGTCTGCTGCGACGGTACGGGAAATCAGATCGAGCGCAATCTTTCGAACGTTTTGAAGCTGTTCCGCATCCTGAAGAAGAGCGAGGAACAGCGCGTCTACTACGACGCTGGCATAGGCACGATCGGGGCCAGCGACGCCTGGGCCCGCTGGCGACAAAACACCAAATCTGTGTTTGAGCTTGCGACCGGGTATGGGCTCGATGCTGAAATCGCCAGTGCCTACGCATTCATCTGCCGACACTACGCAGAAGGGGACGCAATTTTCCTCTTTGGCTTCAGCCGAGGAGCCTACACAGCTCGAGCTGTTGCGGGCTTGATCCACATGATCGGCCTGCTGCAACCGGATCAGCTCAACATCGTCCAGTATGCCGTGAGCTCTTACAAGCAAGCCAGCGATGAGCACGATCTCAGCGTTGCCTGGCACTTTTCTAAGGTCTCAGGAGCCCGAGACGCTCGCATCAAATTTCTTGGTGTATGGGACACGGTGGCGTCGGTCATCGTGCCGCGACGAGACCGACTTCTGCCACAGCTTCTGACACTGCCGCATACAAGGACCAATCCGAGTGTCGAGGTCTTTCGCCATGCGATTGCGATCGATGAGCATCGTCGCATGTTCCGCCTGAACCGGTGGGTCGAGCCGCAGCCGTTCGTCGAAAATCCTTTCGACAAAACTGCGCCGGCAAACCAGCAAGATATCAGGCAAGTCTGGTTCGCCGGATGTCATTCGGATGTCGGTAGTGGCTATCCTGAAGAGGACAGCGCTATCTCTAAATTTCCGCTCGACTGGATGATTGATGAAGCCACGGCATTTGGATTGCAGATCAATTCTCGGATGCGGGAGCGCCTCGTCTTCGGAACAGGAGAGGGTGAGGGGAAGATGAACTTCGTCAGCCCCAATCCACTTGGGACCGTGCACGATTCAATGACCTGGGGCTGGAAGCCGCTCGAGTGGATTCCAAAATCGGCCAAATGGCGTGAATGGAAGCGAAAATCGGCGCTCGGTTTCTATCTTCCGCAGGCCGAGCCTCGCACGATCGAGCGACTGGAGCCGCGGCCGTTTGTTCATCAGTCGGTTCTGGATCGGAAGGCGGCCATCTCGGCATATAAGCCTGAGAATTTTCCAACGGCATTCGATGTTGAGCCTTATGGTGACCTCATGAAAGATCGGTTGGCTAAAGAAGCCGGCAGCTAGCGCAGGCAGCCGTGATATCTTCAAGTTCACAATTGCAGGGCCGATTCGCAGTCATTCGAGGGGGATGCAGATGGCGAAAAAGAGCAGTCCCGTTAAGAAGGGCGAAAAGGCTGTAGCGGTGAGCCTTTCGCCTGCTGAGACGCGAGATGTCTATGCCTCCCGGCGGTTTCTGGATGGGGCGACGCAAAAGAAGCTCGGCCTCAAGGTTCGCTTCGACACATATTACAAGGATCCCCTTGTCGCGAAGCAGAATCCCGGCCTGGAAATCGATGACGATTTTTATGTGCCTTGGGAGCCGCGCATTGGCGATGGCCCGACAAGCGCGAGGTTCGCTATTGTTGATTACGACAGCACCACAAATACGCTGGAAGAACCGGCGAAATGGAGCGTCGGCGAGAAGGTTTTTCTCGATCCTAAGGGCTGCAAGGTCGATAAAGTTCTGAAAGAAACCGCTCACTTCCGCCAGGTCAGCACCTGGGCAATTTTGCAAAGCACACTTGATTTCTTCGAGAGCCCAAGCGGGCTCGGCCGGCGCATATCCTGGGCGTTCGAAGGCAATCGGCTTCTGGTCACGCCGAATGCCGGTTACGGTGCAAACGCCTACTACGACCGAGAGAGCAAATCACTGCAGTTCTACTATTTTGACGATGACCGCGGTCAGCGCATTCACACCTGCTTGTCCAGCGATATCGTCAATCACGAGTTTGGTCATGCACTGCTGGATGGCATTCGGCCTTATCTTCTGGAAGCGGTCTCGCCGCAGACGGGTGCCTTTCACGAATTCCTTGGTGACCTGACCGCAATCTTGATGACGTTGCGGAACAATTCATTCCGCAAGGAGCTTGCGGTCCGGACCAAGGGCCACTTGAAGACGAAATCCGGCGACGAACTCATCGCATCGGTCGCCACTGAGTTCGGCAACGCCGTGTCAGGACAACCATACCTTCGTAGCGCGGCCAATGATCATTTGCTGGGCAAATACAAGGATGAGATCGAACCTCACGTGCTCTCGGAGGTGATGACCGGAGCCATGTTCGACATCTTCGTTGCGTTGACCGAGCAATATCTCAAGCGAGAGCGCAGCGACGGGGAGACACACACACCGGCTCAATCGTTACAGTATGCCGTCGCTCAGATGCAGATAATTGCTATCCAGGCGCTCGATCTTTTGCCGCCAGTCGAGGTTACGTTCAACGACTATGCGCGGGCTGTCTTACGCAACCTCGCGATCGCAAATCCAACCGACCCCAACAACTATCGCGAGATGATCGCCGATATTTTCGTCCACCGCGAGATCATGACCGCAGAGGAGAGGACCGACTTGCTGGTGCGCGCGCCCTTGTACGATCGGATGCCAGGAACAATTACGCACGACCCGGAGCTCATCGGGAGTTCGCGTGCCGCTGCCTATCGTTATCTCGATGACAACCGCGACAAGCTCTCCATTCCCGACCATATCGACATCATCGTCGATGAGGTCTTCACCTCCGAGAAAATGGTCGGCCCGGGCCTCTTCCAGCCCAAACAGATCATCCTCCAATATTTGTGGCGCGAGGATTTGGCGTTGGTGGGCACGCAGTTTGGCTCCTTTAATGGCAAGACGACCAGTCTCCTCTGTGGCGGGACGATGGTCTTCGACGTAAATGGCAGCCTGCTTTATTGGGCGCGCAAGCCAGGCAGCGAACCCTTTGCCACCGCAAGCGTGGCTATGGAGAAGGTGAAAGCAGGGAAAAAGCTCTTTGGTACCGAGCAGGCAGCCTTAGCTGAACTAGAGGCTGGCAAGCAGCGCAAGCAGGAGTATCTCGACGCGCTGGTCAGGCGCATCGACGAGGGGATGGTTGGTGAGGAACTCGCCGGCCCCGAAGGTCTCGTTGGAAGCCTTACACCGCCGCTGATCGCGCGCGAAGTTGACGGCTCAGTTCGGTTTGAACTCTCACCGCACTTTCATGTTTACGATGACGATGATTCCAGCCTGGGAGCGCTTAGATGGCAAATGAGCTCCTGATCCGCCTCTACGATGTCGGTCTGGGCGACTGCATTTATGTCCGCATCCCCGGCAAGACCGACAAAAAGGAAGACGCCTTCCATATGCTGATCGACTGCGGCACCTGGAGCGAAGAGAAGTATCTTGCCGCGGCGATGAAACAGCTCGAGAGCGAGTTGCCAGACGCACAGGACGGAAAAAAGCGGCTCGATCTTGTCGTTGTCACGCATGAACACAAGGATCACATAGCGGGCTTCGATCCCAAGCTATTCGGTAACATGAAGGTCGGCGGGGTTTGGATGAATTGCGCAATGGATCCCAAACATCCGCAGGCGGGAAAGACCCGCAAGATTAGAGGGGTCGCTGAGCAGGCCATGCGGGGGCTTGCAGCACTTGGCCCCAGTCTCAGCCCTCGCGCAAGCGAGCTCTTGTCAGTTTTCCAGATCGACAACAAAGGCGCCATGCAGACCTTGCGCAAGACGCTGCTCGATGGCGGGGAGCCGACCTATGTCCACGCCGGCGAAACCAATGAAACGCATGGCATTGAACTCCATAAGACGAAAATCAACATCCTTGGCCCGGAGGCTGATTTCGATCGTTTCTATCTCGGCGCGACCGCTCAGCGAACATTAAAGGGCGTGCTGGGAGCGGCCGCATTCGACGCGGAAAAAGAGTTCGATGTCACAGAAGAAGCGCAAGAGCCACCTTTGCCACGCAATATCAGCCCAGCCTCTTTTCGTGCCCTTCGCGCCCGCATGCAGTCGAACGCACTGGCATTCGCGGAACTGGATGGCACGCTGAAAAACAACTCCAGCATTGTGTTGCTGATCGAATGGAACAAGAAGCGCTTGCTGTTTGTCGGCGACGCCGAATGGCATGGCGACTTCAAAGAGAGCAAGATGAACGGCTCGTGGAATGTGATGTGGAACGAGCGCCAAGATCTGCTCGGCAAAGCCGTCGACTTCCTCAAGATAGGCCATCATGGTAGTGAAAACAGCACACCTTGGGACATGGGCAAAGGAAAGCCCAGCGAAGCGACTGCGATCCTGGATTCAATCCTGCCGGTACCGGCGGCCGGCCAGCAGTCGAAAGCAATAGCGGTTGTGTCGACCGAACGTGGGAAATATCGCACGATTCCGCGCGGGCTGCTGATGACGGAAATCGCGCGGCGCGTTGGCGATACGCGGATTTACAAGCCTGATCTCAAAAATTTCAAACCGAAGGACCCAGTTGACTTTGACACATATGAACGGGAATGGCTCGATAAAGCCCAGCCCCTACGCACCGACTTCGAACGAATTAGGGAGGGAAAGGGCTTTATTGATGTGGCCTTCAGCTGAATGCAACTCCAGCATCTCAGTGGGGTAAGTCACACAGCAAAACGCATGTTTGAGGCGACGATGGACATGAGGAAGGTCGATGTTGCCGCAATCGAGGCAGTTAGCGCGACTGACGGTCCCCGGTGAGCAGCCCAGCGAAAGCCACGAGGCCAAAGCCACGCGGATATTCAATAATCAGTAGCGCACGCTGTTTGTATTTTGCCTCCCATCCCCTTACCATTACAGTTTGGGGGGATGCATGTCCAAGAGTCGATCTTTTTCAATCTATCTGCTCAAGCCGGGGTTCGACCAAGCAAATGCGCTTGTCGACGACCATCCGCTGGATGCAGAGGTCCAAGCTGGCTTCCTGCCCGAGGGGGCCACACTTTTCGTGCTCGACAGTGACCCGCGGCCACCTTGGTGGAGGGGCTATTTCGGCGTCCAGAAGAATCTCGACCAAGTGAGCAAGGGTGCACTCGTTTTTCTTCCGATTGGCGGCAGGTGCTTCGCGCTATCGTTCGGACATGTAGCACACAATCTCAGGGATACGAGCTACGAGTATGACTTCGGCCTGCGTGTCACGCTCAACAGCCTCGATCCGAAAAAGCTGAAAAGCACGGACACGCTCGAGCCGAGCGCGGCAAAGCGCCAGCGTACGCAGCTGCCGATCGAGTCAGAGCTGACACTTTTCGACTTCGATCGCGACAGCACCATCCTGCGGAGCCTTACCGGCAAAGTGCGAGACGAACACAAGGAACTATTTCGCCATGCTACCGGTGCCAGCAATCTGCGCATCAGCACCGACACTCTCGCTGAGGGTCTTGCTCAGCTCTGCGAGAAGCTGCTGGAGCTATACGGCGCCGAGCAGTTCAAAGTATCATTTCCAGGTATACAGAACATCGTGCCAGTGAAGGATCCGGCAACACTCGTTGCTCTGAACGAACAGTTGTTGGCGGCTCTACATGCCAAGGACCCGGACCTAAACCTCACGGTCCCGGAGATTATAAACTACAGCGACAACGTGTTCGTCGCCTTCTCTGGCACTGGCCCCAGCCTCATATATGACGACGTGTATATCGGGCGCTACTATGACTACCTCGCCAGCAGGAGTTTCGAACTGGCCGACGTGGGTCTTAATGACCTGTCTCACCACAGCCTCGTCCTCACGGATGAGGACGGGGCCTCGCGAGACAGGTACAGCATTCTCAAGAGCCTTGTGTTCGATACAACGCTCGCGATTGCGGGTGGCTCAACGTTCCACTTCTCGGAAGGACAATGGTACCGCGTCGACAACAATTACATTACCCGCCTCACCACCTATCTCGATCCGCTCTACATCGCCGCAAATCTTCCCGCCTATACGCAGTTGAGCGAAGGTGCGTACAATCTGGCCGTTGCCCAGGCCCAGGCCGGAATTGCGTGCCTCGACAAAACGAACATCGCTCCTGAAGGCCAGACGCAGGTGGAACCATGCGACCTGCTGGCAGTCCAGAACGGAAGTGCGGTATTCTATCATGTTAAGATTTCGACGCTCTCGGCTCAGCTCAGCCACCTTTTCAATCAAGGGATCAACGCGATTGAGCTTCTTCGGCTGGATACCGAAGCGGTCGCAAGGTTGGCGGTGCTCCTTACGGCAGCGCTGGATGCCGAGGGGTCAGAAAACGCAATGGCTCTCCTAGCCGATGGCAAGTGCCATATTCAGTTTGTCATTGTTACCCGAAAGGACCCGGCAAACCGGTCGCTCAATCTGCCTCTCTTTTCCCGCATCAGCATGATGAGAACTATGAAGGCTCTTCATGTGCGGGGCATAGAGCGCAGCTACACCTTCGTATCCGACAACTCGGCCGACGCGGAAGGAATGAAAAAGAAGCGTAAGAAAAAGGCCGCAGCGAATGCGGAAGCTGTTGTAGAACCCGCATAAGTCCAGCATCTGGTAGGCTAGGAAGTTTCAGCGGAAATAGGCTGCTGCCCGACGCGGGATGCTAGTCTATCGGCCGTCTCGCTGCGCCATCTCGAGGGCCTCGCCGACACTGTGCGCCTCGTTGCGATATGGTTTCGTCCTTCTAGCGATATCGTCGAAATCCCGGCGTTCCTGCGACTGACGGGTGGGACGGTCACTCCAGCGTGCCACGATCTCATCGAGGTCAGCAAAAGATAACTCGCTGCGCCGCTTCCTATCCCAGCGCAGTTTGCCCTTCTCATCTCGGTACGATACTGAAATACGTTTGCCGAGGCGATAGTGGCCAAACATGTCAGGGCCGGTGCTGGCCGCGCTATTTTTAGCGCGACAGTTGTTTCGAACCAGCGCCCTGAGACCCAGGTCGTTGATGTGATCCTGAACATTCGCAATGCGCTCGGGGTACCGGGTTACAATCGTGCTAATAGTCTTGTCGACCGAGAACCGTCCCTCGCGTGACGATTCCTCAATCAACTCTTCAAGGAAGGAATGAAATTCTTTTAACTCCAAATTGCTCATTCGTCTGCTCCGCCAGCTTTGGGTAACTGATATGCGTGATGATTTCGGAACAAGTCAAGAACGGATGACGCTTGTCTACAGCTCAGAATGGGGAATGAATCGAGCGCATACTAACCCTTTAACATTCACACTGGAAAACAGGCCTAAGACGGGATGGAACGCTTGGAATAGATTCGCTCGGTAGCGGAATGCGACATTACTATTCGGAGGAATTTAGGGAGCCGAGGCTAGGGCGTTGATTTCGCCCTCCAGCATTTGAATCCGGGCAAGGATTTCGTCGAATGCTAATGGCTTCTCGTCGAACATCATCGGAGACATGTCGCGATAGAAGCGCGGAGGTCTCTCTGCCTGGCCTCAGAGGGCATCAGTCGTAACGTGCCGGGCCGGGCGGTATCGTAGTTAGCCCACCCCGAGCGGAAAAATACTGCTTTGTGCCTCGCCACCTGCTCGAGGAGGTCGAAGTTGGTCGCTGCGGCCTTCCCATCCGCAGTTTCTAGGAGCATCGCGATATCATAGTAGTGCCGCGAGAAGTATTGCGGAGTCGGAATTTCATCCGGCCGGTGTGCCTCCGCATGAAGTGCAGTGGCCTTTTCCCAGAATGTGCGTCGTGCCGACAGCACGGTTACGGCGCAGTCTGGATCGTCGAAGAAATCCGGAAAGTCGTCGGCCGCATATGGGCGAATGGTCCGCTGTTCGGTCGGCCATGGATCGCCTCGGGCGCCGAATTCTAGCTTCACCCGAGGTGTGATGTAAGTCATGCCTGCGTACTCTCCCGCCGACAGGGCAGTGGGGCAGTGAAAGTTAACGGTCTGGGGGTCGTTACCGTCGATTCCCAGTGACCATCCACCATCATCTGGAATGCCGAGGTGCGAGGGCGATGGCGTCTTGAAGTGGCGGCAAAACTGAATCCGCGATGTACCTTTCGGTATCGGCTAGGAGGGCATCGATGAGTTTGCCCGCAGCTTTTCGACTAAGGCCTTCTTTCTCGGGATCGCGCTCACCAGTGTAACCAAGGTCAGTCCGATCGAAGGAGAGGTGTAAAGGCTTTCGACAGCGACGTCCCGCCTTTGAACACGAGGGCGGGTGCGTTTTCTTTTTGTAACTCGACGAGCCGCTTCAGCGTCCAGCAGACCCAGAAGTCTTTCTCGATGATGGTGTTGTCGACGCCACGCGCCGCGCCTGCCTGGCCGAACAGCGCGGAGCGATCGGAGCGGTTTGAAACAGCAACCTTATCCATCAGCCGGCCCGGACGCGCCTAGAGCGATAGACATAAGCGTTGGCCTCATCCAAGCTGGGGCTTGTACGGCACTGTTAGGAAGCACCTTCTTGTCGCCGGCAGATAGACTGCGGGCAGCCACATGAGCGATATCGATGGCGCGGGAGGGACCAAGATGCCGCAGGGCCTGGACAATGGTCCCGACTGGGCTACCCGGCGCGATCAGATGCTTCGGGGAAGCGTGACGCAAATCGACGGTTCGCTTGTCAAGCACAACACGCCTGGATGGGCCGTCGGTGAGATAAATGCTCTTGGCTGCCACCTGCGTGGATAGGCCAAGGGCATTTGCTGCCCGGGCTCCAGTGATCTGTGCCTGCGATCCAGTCTCACCGGCGAGTGCTTGAGCTACGTCGTCTGGCGCCGGTGATAGCGGACCAAGCTTTGCGTGCACTTTGGGGAAATCGTAAAGGCCGCGGGCCAGGCGTCGGAGCTTGCCGCCTTGGACCAGACGCGACAAAGCCTGATCGACTGCCGCACGGCCAGCAATGTCGAGAAAATCACTGGGCGTGAAAACACTGCCGCGGCCGCTGGCGTGCGCGCGCTTCATAATCTGATCTGACGCTGATGGTGCCCTCGCTTTCATACTCTATTTTTCTGACAATCAAGGGCCGTGTTTGGCGCCGTATGACGCTCGCGAGGGCAATGATGGAAAGCGTAGATCCGCTGGATTTCATAGAAAGCTGGGCAGCCCCGGAAGAGAGGCACGTTCAAAATTCATCTAGGCCGTGAAGGCCCGCGGGGCTTCGGCGCGGTCTAACCGGCCCCAAGCCCCAAGCCAGCGGCGGACCCACATCGAAGTGGGAGTGGCCCCTGACCATTTTCGGAGGGAACCGGTACGTAGCGCGATCGTGGATGCGCTGATTCAGCACAGGCGGGCGGCATCCTTGGAGCGGCTGCAGGCGGTCGTGGATGCCCGCAACAAGGCGTGCCTGGCCCTGCTAGGCTTGCGCGGTTTCCCCGAGTTGGAGCCGACGCCGACGCCGGGCCTCGTTGCGTTGGTGCAGGACGCCGGAAAGTAAAACCCGGCCGCTCGAATGGGGCCGGCTCCGCATGGAAACTTTTCGCCTGACACTCCATGAATCAAGGTGACCTAGCGGGAGGTCGAGGATTCTACCGGCCCGGCCGAAACGATTGCAAGCGGTACGCAGCCGTCCACTCTGAACGGGCGGAAATGGCACAAATTTTGAGGTGCCTGTGTAACGAAGCGACGAAGGCGGTCGCATAATGGGCCTCAAGGCAACATATTGCGGCGCCCGGTCCATGTCAGCGCCGCTGAAATCGTCGCTTTTGTGGCCGATAAATGGTCCCCATAACGAATGGTCATTTACTGGTCCAACCTAAGACCTGTTTCTTGCCCCATTTCCTTCCGGAGTCGGGCTTATGTAAGTGTGGAGCAATGCAAAAAATCATTCATATAACAGACCCCCATTTTGTCGCACCTGGCAAGATGCTTTACGGCATCGATCCGGCGCAGAGATTATGCGACACCTTGGACCACGTCTCGCGCGTACACGCAGATGCGAAACTCATCCTTATTACCGGCGACCTTGCTGACACGGGGGATCCGGCCGCCTATGTGCTCTTGCGCGAGATTTTGTCGGACGTCCGGCTCCCCGTCTATCTGACCATCGGCAACCATGACAACCGCACCGCGTTTCGAGGCGTCTTCGGCGGAGAAGGCTTCGTTCAGGCGGCTGTAGACCTGCACGAGTGGCTCCTCGTCTTGCTCGACTCGAAGGACGACATTAGTCCTGGCGGTTGTCTCGACGGTGGCCGGTTTGAATGGCTCCAAGAGCAGCTTGTCCGTGGCGCCGGCCGACCAGTCGTGGTTGCTATGCACCATTCACCATCGGACTTGCATGTGCCCTGCTTTAGGACATGCGACATGAAGGAGACCGAGCGGTTCTTTTCCATTGTTAAGAAAAACGCATCGGTCCGCCACATGCTCTTTGGTCATCGGCATGTCGCTGCAGCAGGCAGTCTGTCAGGAATCTCCTTCACTGCCAGCCGTGGCACGGCGCAGCATATCGTTCTGGACTGGGAACAATATGGCAAGCCCATATTCGTCGCGGCTGCACCCTCATACGACGTCATCATGTTGGACGGAACGGATGTCGTCGTCCATCGTCACGAGGGACTTGATTTGTTGCCCGTTATTCGTCCGGGTGACCCGAAATGAGTGTCGCATCCTCAATCACGACCTCCGATCGGCCTCGGCCTGGACTGATCATCTTCGATTTTGACGGGCACCCTTGCGGAGACGAAAATCATAGCATCCGAGGTGTTCGACAAAACTCGCCGCAGAAGGTGTCCCGGTACATCCGGAAGGAATCAGGCAACGCTCTCCGGAATTGAGCGAGACGATCAACAACCGCCTATACTAAGCGTCATGGCGTGTAAGCTGGCCGGAACACTTAATGGAAACAGTCGAGGTTGAGATCCAGCTGGCCCCTCGATGAGCCTGTTGGCGACACCTGCTCAATTGAACTGCTCCACTGGCTTACCATTCCCTTTGTGTCGTATCGAGTACATCAGTTTCGACTCATCCACCGCATGAGAGCCGCTGACATTTGGGGCTTGCAAGCCCACGGCTCTTCTCCTCCGATAACATCGGTGTCCGCAAGCCCCACCCTTCCGTGCTGCTGATAGCCGCGAAGTTATGGGCGTGTCTGCGAGCGAGCGCGTTCTCATTCAGGACGGCTTCATCGGCCTTAATGCCGCGCGAAATGCAAATATGCGCTAATGCGCGTTAGTGCGCGCGCGCCATCATCACAGTCAGCTGAGGAATGTTTGAGCCCAAGGCATCGTTGGAGGAGCTTAGAGGCTTGCTTTGCCCAATGTTGAAGGTTTAGCAGCGGCGTGGACGAGTTCCGCCCGCACCTGTGGGGGTAACACCCTAGCATGAGGCACGGTGACGCACTGAAGCTACCTCCGGGAGCCACGGTATCCTGCATGCAATGAAAAGCGCGGGCAGGTCATCAAAGGATGAATCGTGATGTCTTAGAGTAAATCAAGTTCGACAACGAGCAAGCACATGACGCTTAAGCCCTATACGTGCGGTTGGCAGAACATCTGCTGAGGTTCGGTCCGGCACGACAGTGGATGTTTATTGCTCCCTTGGATACCTCCCTTCTGAGCTCGCATGCAGCCGAAATTCAACACTGGTCCATCGACTGCCGCTGCCTCCGCGCATAATGCGGGGCTCTAGTTTCCGAGCCTGAGTTCGGGAGCCATCAAGGCTTGAGATGAGCAGAGCCCGGCTCCGATGAGGCCTGGAAACCGTTCAAGACGGTTTTCGATTGGTGACGCATGAGAGTCGGATTTCCGCCTCGGTGCAATTCGAATAAGAATGAAAAAAATCGTCTTTTATATACAGCGCGATGATGATACCCATCACGCCCGTGCTCGTATCCGTCAAAGGACCCAGTAACACATACCAGGAGAACTCCATTGCCTTCTTCACAACCGGGATCGCCGACACTCGGCCCGAGCTTGATTTGGCGGAACTGGGTGAGCAATCAGGTTTGCAGGGTAAAGCATTTCGAGATGCCAAGCTCGGACGATGACGTCTGCAGTACGATAAAGGCAGCAGCCTTGAACAACCTGCGAATTCGCGTTGTTGGTACGGGGCACTCATATACGCCAATTGTCCCCACGGACGGCGTTCTGATCTCCGCGGAGCGCCTATCCGGGATCGAAAACATCGACCATGCCAACGGCCGGGTGACGCTTCGCGGCGGAACGCGGATTTGTGACGTCGGCTCTGAACTGCGCTCTGCAGGTTGGGCGTTGCCGAATCAAGGCGACATCGATCTGCAAACCATAAGCGGGGCCGTATCGACGGGTACGCATGGCAGTGGTGACAGTTTAAAATGCTTAGCGGGGCCGATAGTTGGAATGCGAATAGCTACTGGCGACGGATCAATCGTCAATATCGATGCTTCACAGGACGCGGATGCCCTCAACGCTGCAAAAGTCTCCATCGGAATGTTCGGCGTAGTACTTTCCGTCACGATGAAGCTTGTTCCCGCCTTTGATCTTCATGACAAAATATGGCGTGAGGATTTCGAAGAATGCATGGATCACCTGGATCAGCTATGCCAACAAAACCGGAGTCTCCGCGTTTTCTGGTGCCCGACCGAACACTCGGCCTCGTTATACAGCCTGCCCAACACGTTTGGCATGGGACGTACTCGCAGCAAATCCGATGTCTGCGAACTGAGGACGCTGAACGTCACGGCTCAATCGCCGGAGTCTGTCGAAGATCGGGTCGGCGAGAGAATAGGGCCGAGCTACCGGATATTTCCGGGTTCAATTCCGATGCCGAACCACAATGAATGCGAGTACGCGGTGGCTTACGGGGACGGTCCGTCGGTATTCCGCGAAATGCGCAAGTTGATAAAGACAAAGTACCCGTCGCAGATATTTCCGGTGGAGTATAGAACTGTAGCGGCTGACGACATTTGGCTGAGTCCATACTTTGAACGAAAGACTGCGATGATATCCGTGTCCGGCGCAGCAGGAGAAGATTACTGGGATTTCATTCGTGATTGCGAGACAATCTTTTCTTCCGCGAACGGTCGTCCGCACTGGGGCAAACTTCACAGTCTGGGGCGGCCGGAGATCGAAGGCTTGTACCCAAGGTACCGCGATTTTGTTTCCCAAAGGGCTCGCTTTGATCCGGACGGTCGTTTCCTGAACGACTACCTGCGCGAACGTTTCGGTTAAAAGCTTTTATCTATGGTAGCCTCTGCGGTTCGCTGCATAGCCGCCTGGAACTTGCTGCCATCTTTAACGATCATGTTGGCGAGGATGTCGATGATCAAATATTGTCCAGCGACCCGGGAGAATGCTCCTCGCATGATGGGGGTGTCCGTCGAGGATGCTGCCAGCACAGCGTCCGCCTTGGCAGCGATTGGACTGCGTATGTGACATGTGATTGCTATGGTGAACGCGCCAGCAGCCTTGGCTGCCATGAGTGAGTTGATGGTATCCTTGCTTGAGCCAGATTCCGAAATTGCCAGCGCCACGTGCTTGGGTCCGAGATTCACCGCGCTCATGACGGCGAGATGCGGGTCGTCCAGCACGCGCGACATCAGTCCAGATCTAATAAACAAGTAATGCGCATATCGGGCTACGTTCGCAGAGCCGCCCAAACCGTAGAGATCGATACTTTTCGCTCGTATGATATGTTTTACCGCCAATTCAAGGGCGGCCTGGTTCAACAGGTCCTTTGTCTGATTGAGTGCCGTGACGGCCATAGACAGCGTATCGTCGATGATGTCGCCGGACGGGCTGGCATGTCTGATTGTCTGGTTAGTTGACAGTTCGATTCCCAATGCCAGTTTGAAACGCTGAAAGCTCGAAAATTTGATGTCTCTGCAGAACCGCAAAACGCTCGCTTCGCTCGATCCAGATCCGTCAGCGACCTCCGTGATGGTCTGGTGCACGACCTTCGCGGGATCCTTGAGGACGTACTCACTGATGCGAAGGAGTGCCGGACTGAGGCTCGGCTGAGACGATCGCAATCGCGCTAAAATGTTTTCCTGCATTAAAAACGAATCCCGTGCATCACGAGGGTCCAGGTCCGCTGGCTATAGGAAATTTTCAGCAGAAAGCCAAGCAGTGAACAGCCTCTCGTAAGGGAGCCGCTACCGTCCGCTTACCTTTTCCGGACTGCCGACCGACCCCAATCACCGGACGTCGTTATGATGAAAAAAATCATCTTTCATCAGAGTTGAGATAGTGATATTCTCCGCCGCCAAACTGGAAACGCGGTTGATGCACGCGACTACGAACAGAGATGAAGAGATGTGTTCTATCTCGATCGGTGTCGATATCGGTGGCACCAAAACGCATTTGAGGGGGTGCTCGGACCAGGGTACGGCCCGCGACCTGATCGTGCCAACCAGTGAGTGGCGCTCTGGTGCCTGTGACCACAATATCCCTGGACTCATCGCGCTAGTCCGCCGGTTTGCTGCTGACGCCACGCCCAACAGCATCGCGATTGGCTCTCATGGATGCGATGACGATGCCGAGTGCGGCCTGCTTCAGCAGCAACTGTCGAATCATTTCGCCTGTCCCTTAAAGGTCGTCAATGATGCGGAGCTTTTGCCCGTCACCATGGGATTTTCCAGCGGAATAGGTGTCGTCGCGGGCACTGGCTCGATCGCAGTCGCTCGCGACGATAGCGGCAAAATGCATGTCGCAGGCGGCTGGGGATGGGCAATCGGAGACGAAGGGAGCGCACCTGGTTTGATGCGGGAAGCGGGCCGTGCGGTGCGGTTACATATTGATTTGGGGGGCGCCAGGACGGAGCCCCTTGTAGAGGCACTTTGTGAAACCTTTGGGCTGACCAGCCCCACAAACATCGGCACTTCAATCGCGCAGGAAGGCAGCGCGTCCGCTCTGGGCCGCCACGCACCCGTAGTCTTCAAGGCAGCCAATGCCGGTTCGCTGTTGGCCAAACGCGTCATCAACGAGGGTGCCTCTGCCTTGGCTCAGCTGGTCCACCATCTGATGTTAGGCGGCGTGCACGACAAACATGTTGTGGTGGGCGGTGGGGTCATTCTTGCTCAACCGCTTTTAGCCGACGCATTTTCTCACGAAATTGCCAGCCGCTTCGGGGCCACAGTAGCCGTCACTTTCCTTAACAGGCCGCCGGTCTTGGGAGCCTGCCTCATGGCGCAGCAACTTCGCACGGGTGGGGCCAGCACTGAAGGTCCAATCATGCCTCAACACAAGGATGTTCAATGACTTACAGATCGGCGATTGCCCGTCAGCCTGATCAGTTTCGCCATGCGTTGGAAGTTGTCCGACCGCAGCTTCGGAAACTTGATCTTTCCCAATTCAAAAACGGAACTTTGGTCGTTACAGGGATAGGCGCGAGTTACGAAGCTGCGGCGGTGGTGACCGGCGAACTTCAGCGTCGCGGTAGGCGGGCAAATACCTGGCGCGCTGTCGATCTCGTTGAGCCGGGAGATCCTGGCGATTCCATTATCGTGCTTTCTGTCGGAGGAAGGAGCGTCGAGCCCATTGCTGCGCTTAACGTGCACAGTCAGTTGCCGTCCCTTGCAATCACGAATGAAGGCAATGACCCGCTATCGCGCGCCGCTTCAACGGCAATTCGGTATGAGTCCGGGCTGGATTCGCTGCCATCAAGTACCGGCTTCACAGGGTCGCTTTTGGCAGGCGGGCTGCTGGTTGATGCTCTTGGCGGTGGAGAGAGCTTTAATTGGAACGACATTCCCCACATCGCAAGCGAGGTCCTGAAGACCTCGGCGAAGAAAATGGCTCGTGCTGGCGAAATTTTCCGTGACCAGCGAGCCATCGACTGCGTTGGCGCAATATCCGCCTTTGGTACAGCGGGCGAAGCTTGTTTGCTTATTCGTGAGGCTGTCAGGGTTCCGGCAGGCGCCAGCGACACGCTGCACTACTTGCATGGTCCGATGGAATCTATGGATCGGGCGACTGGGATATTGATATTCGGCGATGGTCGCGAAGTGCGGTTGGCGCAGGAGTTAGCCGAAATCGGCTGTGCAGTTCTTCTAGTAACCGCGAGCGAATTGCCTCACGACCACGAAACCCTGACAGTTGTGAAAGTGCCTCCACTGCAGAACCGTGTTGCCCGGGCCATCGTAGACATTCTGCCCGCCCAGCTGCTGGCGGCCGAGCTGTCCGACGCGGCCGGACTTACGGATGTCCCGTTCCGTTATAGCCAAACGGACACAAAGGTTGCGATGGACGAAACGGAAACGCAGATCTGAGCTCGCACGTCCGGACATAACAACGTTCCGGACCTCCTTCCTAGCCGGACTTTTGACGCACTCGGTCCCATTCAGCTCGCCAATGCCAGCCAGGCCAGGCTTTCAACATGGGCATAGACATCAAGGAGGAACGGACCCATGGCATATTCCCGGCTTAATGTGTCCTGGGCGCTGGTTACCCCCGCGATCGGGTTCCTATGCCTTGCGACGTTCGTCCCGATTGCGGCTGTCGTTGCGCTCTCATTCGTGGATTTCAACATCGCCTTCCCCGGAAAGACGACCTTCATCGGCATTTACAATTACACACGCTTCTTGTCCGACGGCCGATTTATCAACGCTGCTTTCGTGACTTTTGCCCTAATCGTTATGCCCGTCGCGCTTCAACTCCTGTGTGGGTTGGCGCTGGCATTAGCTTTGAAGGAGAAGCTCATCGGTACACGGTGGATGCGAGCAGCTTCCCTGCTTCCCTCCGTAGTACCGCCAGCGGTAGGCGGAATTGTGTGGAAATTGTTTGTCATTCCTGGTGTGGGCGGCCTGTCTTATTTCGCAAGCTTCTTCGGACACAATTTCGACGCCGACTTGCTGGGAGGCAAGGCCTCAGCGCTTGCTACCGTGATCATCGTGTCGGTTTGGTTTGGGGTTCCTATAGTTGCTTTGCTGCTTCTTTCCTCCCTGGATTCAATCCCCGACGAGATTTATGAGGCGGCCAGCCTCGACGGTGCAAGCTGGGCTCAGGCCCAACGGCATATCTCCATACCGCTTGTCTTACCTGCAATGGGAGCCGTTGCAGTATTTCAAGCCTTGGAGGTCCTCGGCATTTTCCCGGTGATTTTCGTGCTGACTGGAGGCGGGCCTGCAGGGGCGACGGAGCCCCTTAACTTCTACGCTTTCCTGACCGCATTTACATATCTTGACCTCGATTATGCCGCCTCAATTCTCGTGGCGTTCACAGCCACAATCGTCGGGGCTTGCTTTTGGTTTGTTCGCCGAATCTCGGCTGGCCGAGTCGGGGGCTGATCATGCATCGAGACCTTGGACGATACATCTACGGATATGTCATCTGTGCTGCATTCGCGCTATTCCTATTCTCTCCAATCCTGTGGACACTTTCGACATCTCTCAAAGAGCCGACAGAGATGTTTCAATGGCCGCCGGTGATCGTGGGAGAGCCGTCCATTCAGCACTATACCGCGATAATCGCCGACAAGGACTTTTCTTCGGCGCTCATCAATTCAATTGTGGTCTCATGCAGCACCATTGTAGTGACCATGGCGCTTTCGGTCCCGGCGGCATTTGGCATCTCCCATCTGCAGAAGACTTCCATGCGCAGGCTGTTGACGTTGGTATTGGCGCTCCGGGCTGCGCCAGCGATGATTTACATCATCCCCTATTTTCTCTTTTTCCGCCAAGTAGATTTGGTCGACACGAAGATTGCGCTGATCATCGTCAACACCACGTTCGCTATCCCGCTCGCGATTTGGTATTTATCGGCGTTTTTTGACCAAGTTCCTCGTGAAATCGAAGAGGCCGCTACCATAGATGGCGCGTCAACGCTGCAGGTGATGACACTTATCTCGATACCTATTTCCAGGTCCGGCATCTTAGCAACGGCTATATTAGTCTTTATTGGTTCTTGGAACGAGTTTCTTTTCGCGCTGACGCTAACACGCGATAACGCAAAAACTGCAGCCGTCGCAATTCTGAATTTCATGCCGTTTGAGGGAACTGATTGGGGCAAAGCGGCAGCCGCCTGCGTGCTTATGCTGGTTCCGATCGTGGTTTTCGTGCCGTTCGTAAAGAAGTACGTCGCCGGCTCAACAACGACCGGTTCCGTGAAAGGGTGAAACGTTAGCTCAAGGAGAGAAGCAATGAGGTACATCGGAATTCTTGCTGTCGCATTAGGTGTTGCCATTGGCGGGGGAGCATCGGCTCAGCAGCGGTACGACGGCGTAAAGATAAAGATCCTATCGACAAACTCAGCATACGATCTTGAGCTCAAAAAATTTGCGCACGAGTTCACAGAGAAGACCGGCGCTGAAGTGCAGTTCGATCTCTTCGGTTATGCGCCGACCGTTCAGAAGGTGTCGGTCGAGCTCTTGACACGTTCAAACAGCTACGACGTGGTCTACTTAGGGAGCGAGGAGTTCGGGCGATACGCATCTGGCGATATCCTGGAGCCGCTCGACAACTACATCGACATGAAGAGTGCCGATGTACAGGATTTCATCGCTCCCGTGCTTCGCCTGTACAATAAGGACGGCAAACAACTGGCATTGCCGCATTTCGCGGCGACGCAGCTCCTTTACTATCGTCCCGACTTATTGGAGAAGGCCGGTATCAAACAGCCACCACAAACGTGGGAGGAATTCCGCGATGACTGCGAGCTGTTGAAAAAGGCTGATATTCAGTGCACCGCACTAAGAGGGCAACCCGACACCGGTGAGAATATCTGGTTTTGGGGCCAGGTCCTGTATGCTTTCGGCGGCAAATATTTCGCGCACGAACCGGCGGATCTGACGCCCACGGTCAATACACCCGCCGCTGTGGAGGCGCTGAAATGGTACACAGACGTGATGACCAGGTTCACCGTGCCTGGCAGCACCTCAGCAACGTTTGATGACGTCGTCATTGCGATGCAGCAGGGCCGCATTGCAATGACGGTGGAAGGCGCTCCTACTGCCGGCCGCATTCTCGACCCCAAGCTGTCGAAAGTCGTAGGTAAGCTTGGATTCGCTTTGCCGCCCGGCGGAGTAAGTGGGAGGTTCCCGCCATTTGCGGGACAGGCCTATGTCATCCCGGCGGCATCAGAAAACAAGGCAGCCGCAGCCGCATTCCTTCAGTGGGCGACAAGTAAAGATGTGATGAAACGCATTTCACTCGATAGCACCTTTGTCGCGATCACGAGATCGTCCCTGTGGAACGATCCGGAGATACGTGCCAAGCACGACTACAATTATGGCCACGGGTCGTTCGCGGCAACATATGCTGAAACTCTTCGGGTCGCGCCGGAGTGGTATTATCCTCGAATCCCTGAATTCAAGGAGATCGGCGACCGCCTCGGTCGAGCCCTGCAGGAGGCGGTTGTTGGCAGCAAAAGTGCCCAGGCCGCCTTGGATGATGCTCAGACTGAGGCCGTGGATATCTTAAAACGGGCTGGATATTTGAAGTAGTCTTCACGCACCCGGCCACCGGCGCGATTGACGCGCCGGTGGCGAACGAATTAGACCTCTATTGCGTTTGAGGATCAGAGTTGGGCAACTTTAATATTGTCTGGATTTGCAGTGATCAACAACGTTGGGACACGCTGCGGTGTCTCGGGTTCAAGGGCACGCAAACTCCCAATATCGACCGTCTGGCCGCGAGGGGTACAGCATTCGCTCGTGCGTATTGTCAAAGCCCGATCTGCACGCCGAGCCGAACGAGCTTTCTGACGGGGTTGTATCCGATCGCACACCAAGTGCATCAAAACGGCGCCGGCACGTTTCCTTCGCATCTCGTTTTGCTCCCAAAACTGATGGCGAATGCCGGATACTACCCGGGGCACATAGGGAAGCTGCACCTATCTGCCACTCGTGGCATGATAGAAAAGCGCCCCGACGATGGATTTGCCGAGTTCTACTGGAGCCCTGAGCCATTTCCGGAGTGGTCAGGCAACCATGACTATCATGCGTGGATGTGGTCAAAAGGGGTCGATCCCGTAGCCTACTTCAAACCGTATCTTGACCAACATTATGGCCCGGGACCGGCCGCAGAATATCGGCAGGCGCGTTGGGCAGGCGATCGGGCAGAGCGTTTCATCAAGATGCATTCTGGTCGTAATTGGTATTTAGGCATTAATATCGACGCACCTCATCCGCCTCTCAATCCCCCGCCTGACTACCTCAGGCGTTTCAACCCAAGTGATATGCCTGATCCTGTCTTCAGGCCGATCGATCTCGAGCATCAGAAGAAATTTGAACGAGTCGATCAGCAGGCAAAATTCGCGGTGGATCCGTGGCAGGCCGCAGCAGCCGTCGGTCAGGCGCACAATGACGAGATCGCCGGGCCTACGCATGAAGCGCCACCCACGAACTTCGACATTTGGGAGATGAGAGCGGCATATCATGCGGAGGTGGCTCAAGTCGACGATCTAGTCGGCCGGGTACTGGACGCTTTGACGGAAACCGGCCAGCTGGATCGCACCATCATTGTCTTCATGAGCGATCATGGTGACATGATGGGTGACCACGGCCTGCTCTACAAAGGCTGCCGTTTCTATGAGGGTCTGGTGCATGTCCCGCTTATGATTTCCGTGCCCGGCAGCTCAGCCCAAGGATCGGTGTCGAATGCACTCGTCGAGCTGGTTGATATTGCACCCACATTGCTCTCGTTGTCGGGTCTTGAGATCCCCAGCGCTATGCAGGGGCTGTCACTCGACCAGATGCTGCTTGGCAACACCTCATTGGAATACCACAAGCCGTACGTGGTCAGCGAGTATCACAATTCTCTCCGATTCCACGGGAGCCGGGGGTCACGCGCATCAATGTACTATGATGGACGCTATAAGCTAAATGTATATCATGATGTTGGAATAGGAGAGTTGTTCGATCATAAAGAAGACCCCAATGAGCACTATGATCTCTGGGATAGCGCCCATCAGAGGGGCTTGAAATGCGACCTTTTAGGGCGCAGCTTTTCCGCTATGATGCTCAGAAGTGGATCCGGCCCGAACAGAATTGAGGACTACTAGTCTTCCCAGTCGGGCGAGCACTGGCTAGTCCTGTTCTCCCAATCTCGAAGTCGGCCCCTGGTCGCGCGCGCTTCGGAAGCCAATCGTCGGACGGGCCGATGGCATCTGGCTCTCTTTTCTGCGGCTTCATAAGGTATGGGTATCATGACGATGAGCATTAACTCACCCGCCGCGACAGCGGCAGAGCGCGAGAGCATCTTATCTGGCTTGCAGGAAGACATCGATCATCTGCCGAATGCGCTCGCTCGGATCGCCAAATACATCCTGGAAAATCCTGAGAAAGTGTTGCACCACTCGGTCGGGGAACTAGGCGAATTCGCGGGTAGTGGGGAAGCCAGCATTGTGAGGCTTTGCCGCCAGATCGGCTTTTCCGGCTTTCGCGATTTCAAGCTGGCGCTGGCGGCAGAGATTGGCCGCCCCAGGCCTCCATCCACCGCCGCGCAGCAGCCCAACGCCGCCCTGCAAACCTTGCACGACACGATGGCTCGGAATCTAAGGATCGCACACAGCAATGCCGATCTCGAGGCCCTCGAGAAGCTCGCAGAAGTGATTGCGGCGAGCAGAAGGATAGATCTTTACGGAGCAGGAATGTCGGGCGTGACGGGAGAACTGCTCGCCTATCGGCTCTTGCGAGTTGGGCTTACGGCGCTGGCGTTCAGAAACTCCAACATGGCTCACGAAGTCGCCAACGGACTCAGTCCCGGATGCGTGGCGATCGGCCTTTCGATATCCGGCCTCACCGTTGATACGGTTCAGTTCCTCAAGGGCGCCCGCTCCGCAGGGGCACTGACCGTCGCCATCACCAACCGCGCCCGCAGCCCGCTCGGCAAGTCGGCGGACTTCATCTTGCAGGCCTCCGGCCTTGACGACCATCCGATCGGCGGCACGCTGACCCCGATGATCGGCAAGATCTTCGTGATCGAAAGCCTGATGCTGGCACTGGGAAAGGCGATGGAGAAATCGGTTGCGAAATGAAATTAAACTCCGTATTGTCATGAATATGAAATAAAGCTCCATTAAGCCCTGTCGCCAACCGAAAGGGAACTCGGAATGGCTGCGTTGGATCTCCACATTGACAATGTCGGCAAGCGGTATGGCGCGACTGATGTGCTTCGCGGCGTCTGTCTAAGGATTGCTGCCGGGGAATTTGTGACACTGCTTGGGCCCTCCGGCTGCGGCAAGTCCACGCTTCTTCGCATAATAGCAGGGCTGGAGCGCGCGGATCAGGGCCACGTGCGTGCAGGGGGCAAGGCGCTGGATACCGTGGCGCCGAAGGACCGCGACCTGGCCTTCGTGTTCCAGAGCTACGCCCTTTATCCGCATCTAAGTGTGTACGACAACATCGCAGCCCCGCTGGTCATGCGCGAGCTGACCAGCTTGGAACGGCTTCCGGTGATTGGCGGCCTGCTGCCAGGGGCCGGCCAACGCAATCGCTCGATCGAGGAGCGGGTCCGTCAAACATCGGCGCTGCTCAAGCTCGATGCGCTGCTCGACCGCCGGCCGGCGGAGCTTTCGGGTGGACAGCGCCAGCGCGTGGCTTTGGGACGCGCTATGGTGCGCAAGCCGAAGATCTTCCTGATGGATGAACCCTTGGCAAATCTGGACGCAGCGTTGCGCATTCATACGCGTGGCGAAATCGCGCGGCTCCACAAGGAAATGCAAACGACGACTATCTTCGTTACCCATGACCAGGCCGAGGCGGCCGCACTTTCCGACCGTGTCGCCGTCATTTTTGGCGGCGAGCTGCGCCAAGTTGCAGCCCCTGCCGATCTTTATCGCGAACCCGTCGATCTCGATGTTGCCCGGTTCCTGGCCCAGCCATTCCTGAACGAGGTCGAGGTGGCCGCCCCTGTCGGCGGCGCGCTCATCATCGACAGCAGTAGGATCATCATTCGCGATGCGCTCGGATCCGGACAGGCCGGAACGCTGGCCTTTCGGCCGGAGCATGCATCCCTCGTCGACAGGGACCGACCGGGCGCCCTGCCGGTTTGCGTCACGCGCATCGAGCATGCAGGGATGGACGCTCACGTCTTTGTCCATGCCGGGGCAGGCGCTGAGTTCGTCGCCCGGATTTCGGCCGAGCGAGCACAATCACTGCGTGGCGGCGACAACTTGGGACTGACCATCGACTCGGAAAAGGCATGGTTCTTTCCTTGGGACGGCTCGCGCCAGAGTCGCGATCACAGCAGGGTAGCCTGATATGGCCGTGGTCGACGACAATCCGATCGGTCGCTTGGCTCAGAACATTTCAGGCGGCTACCGCCCTGCTCGCGCCCAGGCACAAGCCGGAATGATCCTGGCCACACCCGCGACGCTGCTGCTTGCCGCTCTTGTCATCGGGCCCACCGTTCTAGTTTTCTTTCTGTCTTTTACAGATGCTTCGCTTGGTTTGGCCGGTGTCCGGTTCATCGGGCTTGCGAACTATACGCGCATGCTGACGGACCCAGGTTTTGCTCAGAGCCTGCGCAACACCGCGCTCTATGTGGTTGTGGTCGTGCCGACATCAATCGGGTGGGGCCTGCTGGTTGCTCTCTTGATCGCGCGGTCACGATTTGCCATCGTCTATCGCACCGCCTACTTCCTACCGGTGGCCGCGACCCTGGTCGCTCTCGCAACCGCGTGGGAAGCGATCCTGCATCCAAGTCTCGGCTTCGCCAACTCATTGCTGCAGCTTTTGGGCGCATCGCCGGTCAGCTTCCTGTCCGATCCCTCGACGGCCATGTATGCGCTCTCGGCGATCGGCGTCTGGCAGCTGGTCGGCTTCAACATGATACTTTTCGTGGCCGGTCTTTCAACCATTCCGGAGGAGCTCTACGAAGCCGCGGCGATCGACGGAGCGGACACGGGGCTGAAGCGCTTCCTGCTGGTGACTTGGCCGATGCTGGCGCCGGTGACGCTGTTCGTCACCGTAATGACAATCATCCGCGCCTTTTCGGTCTTCGAAACGGTTGCAGTCCTCACACAGGGCGGCCCGATGAAGTCCACCTCCGTCATTCTCTACACATTCTATGAAGAGGGCTTCCGCTTTTTCCGGGTGGGGTATGCGTCAGCGATCTCCGTGTCTTTCTTCGTCTTCGTGACTTTCCTGTCGCTCGTCCAGATGCACGTCTCCGAGCGCCGGGCGCGCTGGAAAGCAAGTGGAGGTCGATGATGATGATCCTGGCGCAATCTTCCGCATCCCGCATTGCCTTGCATGCCGTGCTTGTGACCGGCGCGATCATAATGGTCTTCCCTTTTGTGTGGATGATCCTTGCCTCTATGACTCCACAGAGCGAGATTTTCGACGGCAGCCTGCTGCCAACCCCGACCCTTAACGGCGCGATTGACAATTACAGCACCGCGCTTTCGGCAATTCCGCTTCTTCGGTTCATGGGAAATGGCTTTGTCGTGTGCCTGACAATTCTTGTGTTGCAGGTCGCGATCGCCATCCCGTGTGGCTATGCGATGGCCAAGCTATCCTTCCCCGGCCGCCCAATTCTGCTTGCGGCCGTCCTTCTCGGTCTTCTGGTGCCGGTGCAGATACCAACGATCCCGATCTACATAGCGCTGGCGAAATCCGGGCTGCTCGATAGCTATGCCGCGCTGGTTCTGCCCTGGATCATTTCGGTATTTGCCATCTTCCTGTTCCGGCAGTTCTTCGTGACTTTTCCCGACGAGGTGCTCGACGCGGCGCGGCTGGACGGTTTCAGCGAGCTCTCGATCGCCCGGCGGATCATGCTGCCTGCAGCATGGCCGGCCGTCGCTTCCTTCTCGATCTTCTCTGTCGTGGCCCATTGGAACGATCTCTATTGGCCACTGGTGGTGATCACCACTCCCGACATGATGACGCCTTCCCTTGGAATTGCCTATTTCCGGCAGGCGGGCGAAGGCGCCGGAAATGTCGGTGCGCTTATGGCCGGGGGCGTTCTCGTGACCGCGCCCTTAGTCGCTCTTTTCCTTCTCATGCAGAAACACTTCATCCGGGGCCTGGTGCTTGGCCGACACTAGCTCCGTTTCCAAACCTCATCTCGAACCTCAGGAGAGCAATGTGAAAACCCTTGCAATGATCCTCGCCGCCGGCATCACTGCCGCGCTGGCAGCCATGCCGGCGCAAGCCGACACAAAACTCGATGTCTATTACGCCTGGCCCGAACACGAAGTAATCCATAAGCCGATTGCCGATCGCTTCATGAAGGACCACCCGGACATCAAGATCAACTTCCGCGTCGCCGCGCCGAGTTATGATGAGGCTGTCCAAACGTTGATCCGCCAGAGCATGGCGGGCGAGTTGCCGGACGTCCACTACGTCGGCTTCAATGTGTTGCGTCCGCTCGTGGCGCGTGGGCTCGTGAAGCCCATCGACGATCTCGCTGCCGCGGATCACCTAGCCGAGAAAGGCTACACGGATCAGGTCCTTTCTCTCGCAACAATCGACGGCCATCTCTACGGTCTTCCGTTCGCCATGTCGACGCCGGTTGTTTACTACAATGCCGATCTCGTGAAGAAGGCGGGTGGCGATCCTGACAAGATCCCAGGCGACTGGGATAGCTTCGTCGAACTTGCCGGCAAAATTGGAGCGCTCGGCAATGGAACGTCCGGCATGTATTACCAACTTGGCTCGGACGACTGGACCACGCAGAACCTGGTGCGCAGCTTCGGCGGACGGATGATGAACGACAAGCAAAGCGACATCGCTTTTGACGGTCCTGCCGGCCAGGCCGCAGTCAAGCTGTTCAAGAGATTCCATACCGCTGGTGCTCAGCCGACGATCGACTCGCGCGCTGCCCAGCAGCTCTTCACTTCCGGCAAACTTGGTTTCTTATTCGCCTCTGCCGGCAGTGTGAGTGGCTTTGAAGCTGATGTTGGAGACCGGTTCAAGCTCCGCACCGCCAAGCAGCCGCTAGGCGTTGAAGATGCGACGATGCCGACGGGCGGCATGGTCGCAGTAATCCTCACCGACGATCCCGCCAAGCGCGCCGCCGCCTGGGAGTACGTCAAGTTCGCGACTGGTCCTGAAGGCCAGAGCATTGTCGTACCTAATACCGGATATATGCCGACGAACACGCTTGCCCTCGACAAGGATCATCTCGGCGCGTTCTACGACAAGCATCCGAATTGGTACACCAGCGTGCTCCAGACGCCCCGCGCCCGCCCGTGGTTCTCTTGGCCCGGTGACAACGGTGTTCAGATCGGCGAGGTCCTACGCGACGAAATGACGGCCATCGCGCTTGGATCCAAGGAACCGGAGGCCGCCCTCGCAGACATGGCGTCCCAGGTTCGCGCACTCCTGCCGAAAACCAACTGATCGTCTCGTCCGGGACGCTGCACGCCGTGCGGCGTCTCTCCCTTTTTCGCGGATTTACCAATGAAACTGATCCACTTGACTGATCTCCACCTTGTGCCGGCCGGCGCTATGCTCTTTGGCTTCGATCCGGCCGAGCGAATGCGCAAGACCATCGAGCGCATCAACCGCGATCACGCCGATGCCGAGCTTTGCGTGCTGACCGGCGACCTCACCGACGAGGGAGACTTCGCTTCCTACGAACTGTTACGCGAATTGCTTCAGGAGATGCGCGTGCCCATCCGGCTTCTGCTCGGCAACCACGACAGTCGTCAAAACTTCTTACGCGCTTTCCCCGGCGAGCCGCGCGATAGGAACGGTTTTGTCCAGTCAGTCCATGACACCTCGGTCGGGCGCCTCATCTTCCTCGACACCCTGGTGGAGGGTCTTGGGCATGGCGCGCTGAACGAGGGACGACTGGAATGGCTGTTAGAGCGGCTCACCGAGAGGCCGCAGGCGCCGGCGTACCTCTTCGCCCATCATCCGCTACAGCCGATCGGCCTGCCGCACTTTGAGCCTTGGAATACGGAGAACTGGCGCCAGACTATGCGGGCAATGGTGGGGGCCGGCAATGTGCGGCACGTCTTCCATGGTCATGTGCACGTCGATGTCAGCGGCACCTGGAGCGGCATTCCGTTCAGCGCAAGCCGTGGGGTTGCACATCAGATCATACCACACTTAGCGCGCAGGGATGCGGATTTTGTCGAGGACGCCCCGGCTTTCGACGTCGCACTGATCGACGATGATAGCGTCCTTGTCCACCGTTTCGAAGTCAACGACCGACATGTGGTTGAGGTCTCCGTTGCGGGCCCGGTTCCGAAGGACGTGCAATGAAACAACAGAACCCTTATGAACTGGTCATCTTCGATTGCGACGGCGTTCTGATCGACAGCGAGACGCTGGCAAGTCGCATTGATGCCGAGGAACTTACCCGCATCGGCTATCCCACGTCGTATTCTGATGTGGTTCTGCGCTTTACCGGCCTGTCGTCAGCCACCATGCGGAAGATGATCGAAGAAGACTGGGGCCGCCCTCTCCCCAGCGACTTCGACACCATCGTGCAATCCCGGATCAAGGAAAGCTACCGGACGGAACTGCAAGCCATCAGTGGTATTGACCGGCTCCTGCATCAGTTGTCGTTACCTCGCTGCGTCGCCTCAAGCAGCGGCCCCGACAAGCTGCGACTGGGGCTTGAACTGACGGAGCTTTGGCCGCACTTCCATCCGTACGTGTTCAGCTCCGTCATGGTAAAGGCGGGCAAGCCTGCACCGGACCTGTTCCTGTTCGCTGCGGCTCAAATGGACACTGAGCCGGCGCGCTGCGTCGTGGTGGAGGACAGCATTGCCGGCGTCGGAGCCGGTGTGGCCGCTGGGATGACGGTGATCGGTTTCACGGCGGGCGGCCACTGTTTCGAGGACCACGGTCAACGATTGCTCTCAGCCGGCGCTGCTGTCGTCGCGCGATCAGCTGAAGAACTTGGCGTATTGCTGATGACGAGCGAGGTTCAGCCGCGTTCAAAGATCGCAGAAGGGACCCGGTAGTAGCATGTGCTGCAACGCCTTCGTGGCTAGGGAACACACTCGGCCTCCACGAACGTCCACCTTTCGACGCTCATTGCACCCCGGAACGGCTAATAAGCGCGACAGGATGAGGCTGGACCATATCTATTATTCCCGAGCAATGTTTTTGACGCGCCATGTGAGCATCGCGGCAACGCAGATCTGAAGGTTAGCGTAGGGAGGGGAGGAAATACCCAGATCCCCGTTCGCCACCGCCGGACAAGCCTGGTAAGTAAGAATGAGCGAGGCGGCCACGAGCGGCACATCCCAAACGAGCAGCCAGCGGTCTCGAATGCGGGCATACCGGTGTAGTGCGTCGCCGCGATGCCGCCTACCAGGAGCGCACCACCCATGTGGACGCGTGGCGAGATGTCGATCGTGAGACCCCAGGGATCGCGACCAGCAACGACATGAACTCGAAGCGATCTTATAGCCGCTCCCTAACGTGGGCCAGGAGGCCGACATTAGCAAATGCCTCGCCCAAATGCCAAAGCCGGTGGCGACCACTGCGACTAGAGCGAAATGAATTGAGGCTGAATCGGCGGGAGATTCCCTTAGACGCGCAAATCTGATTCAACCTTCTTGCTGGGCAAGGAGGTCAGCATGGATGGGCAAACCTTACTCGATGGATCTTCGCGAACGGGTTGTTGAATCGGTTGAGCAGGAGGGGCTGTCACGACGGCAAGCCTCGGCGCGCTATGGGGTTGGTATCAGCACCGTGGTCAGATGGGTGAGCCGGTTCGCGAGACGAACAGTCTTGCGCCGGGCAAAAAGGGGTGGGCACAGGCCGAAGAAGATTGCTGGCCCGCATCGGGACTGGCTGCTGGTGCGCTGCCGAGCCGCCGATTTTACGCTGCGTGGACTGGTGGCCGAATTTGGCGAGCGCGGCTTGAAGGTCGATTACCGCTCGGTGTGGGAGTTCGTCCACGCCGACAAGCTCAGTCACAAAAAAAGACGCTGATCGCGGCTGAGCAAGATCGCCCGGATGTAGCGCGCCGGCGGGCACAGTGGGCAAAGTATCAGGACCGTATCGATCCTTCCCGCCTGGTGTTCATCGACGAGACATGGACCAAGACCCATATGGCACCGCTCAGGGGATGGGCGCTGCGCGGCGAGAGAATCAAAGCCAAGGTGCCGCACGGCCATTGGAAGACCATGACCTTCCTGGCGGCGCTGCGCCACGACCGTGTCGATGCACCATGGCTCATCGACGGACCGATCAACGGCGAGCGTGTCCAGCTCTATGTCGATAAGGTTCTCGTCCCCACCCTCAAGCCCGGCGGGTTTTCCCGATCCCGTCTCGTTGACCGTTGCGCCATACTCTCCGTTTGACCTTCTCACACTTTCGAGGCCTTCCGGCCGAGCGGAACTAACCCGCCACCGCCGGAGCCCGATAGGTTCCGCCTTTCGCCATCAATGCCCAGACGATGCGTGCCGTCTTGTTGGCAAGCGCGACGATCACCAACATGGGCGGCTTACGGTCCAGCATGCGCATGAGCCATGGGTCCGCAGATTTCCCCTTCCGCATCGCCCAGCGCACGGCAGCGCTGGCCCCTATAATGAGCAGGCGGCGCAGAGTTCGTTCGCCCATGCGGGACGTCTCGCCAAGCTTCTGCTTCCCGCCCGTGGAACGCTGCAACGGAGTGAGCCCCAGCCAGGCCGCAAAATCACGCCCCCTTTTGAAGGTCTGAGCCGACGGAGCCAGAGCGGCGAGAGCAGTCGCGGTGATCGATCCTATCCCCGGGATAGTCATCAGTCGTTTCGATTCCGCGTCCTCCCTGGCGCGCCGGGCGATCTCGCGGTCGAGCACAGCCACCCTCTCATCCAGCGAGCGCAACTGTTCCACGAACAGACACAGGATCGGACGGGCGGCCTCTGGGATGGCGGAGCCATGATCCTCGATCGCCGTTACAAGCTTGGCCACATGGAAAAGGCCCTGCGCGGCCACCAGCCCGAATTCGGCAAGATGGCCACGTATCGCATTGATGGTCTGGGTCCGCTGGCGCACCAGAAGATCGCGAGCGCGAAACACCATCGCCGCAGCCTGTTGTTCCTCACTCTTGGCTGCCACAAAACGCATCGTCGGCCGTTGCGCAGCTTCGCAGATCGCCTCCGCATCGGCGGCATCGTTCTTCTGCCTCTTCACGAAAGGCTTGACGTAGCCCGGAGCGATCAGCCGGACGTTATGTCCCAGCTTCGTGATCTCCCGCGCCCAGTAATGGCTGCTGCCGCAGGCCTCCATGGCAACCGTGCAAGCCGGCTGCGCATCAAAGAATTTAAGCATCTGATCGCGGCGAAGCTTCTTTCTAAACAGGATAGCTCCCGATGCATCTGCACCATGCACCTGGAACACGTTCTTCGCTAGATCCAACCCGATCATGCTAACTTCCGACATGGACGCCTCCGTTCAAGTGATGATCAACGACACCACTTTGGCACAGCGATGCCGTGAGGGGCGTCCACATGGGGTAATCGCGGGAGCGACGCGCCCTGGAACCGATCATAGCCTTGGAGGGTGGCTGTTCCCCGATAAGATGAAATACGGGCTCACGACTGGACGCCGGGCCCAGCATCAACGGAGAACAACCATGGAAGAACATATCGGTCTCAACGTGTCGATGAAAGAGACGGCAGTGTCGATCCGCCGTGAAGGCGAACGGATCTGGCGCGGGAAGTGCGCATCTGATCCCAGGATCATTGCCAAGCTTGTCCGCAAGCGGGCGCCGGCCGCAAAGCGCGTCATGTTCGAAACCGGCCCGCTGTCAGTTTGGTTCTATCATGCGTTGCGCGCCGAGGGATTGCGAATGATGCCGATGGTTTGGCGCGTCTTGCTGAAGCAGGGTTCTTTCGCGAGGTGCGCGTGAAAGGCTTCGACAGTATGTTGACCTGCACGCTCGTGGCAGCACGCACCCGGCTGGTTCGGATCACCGTGGAGCTTTCCAACCAGATCCGAGGGACCACGAAAACGTTCGGCTTGCTCGTTCCCGCCGATAAGGGATCTACATTCGAAAAGAATGTCCGGAGCCTTCTTATCGATCAGAGCGAGCTTGCTCCTGTCGTGCTACCGATGTTGGAAGCCTGGCGCAGCATTCGCATCCGTGCCGCCGAGCTCGGGCGCCAGCTTGTCGCAGATGCACGCCAAAGCCAAGCATGCCGCATACTCATGTCGATCCCCGGCATCGGCGCCATTACCGCAACCTCTTTCGCCACGGCCATTGAAGATCCGGGCAACTTCAAGAAGTCCCGCTCTGTTGCCGCTTGGATCGGCCTGACAACTCGCCGCTACCAATCGGGAGAAGTCGATTATGACGGCCATATATCCCGACGCGGCGATCGACATTTGCGGGGACTTCTCTATGAGGCTGCGGCGGTCATCCTGACACGCAGCTCGATCGACAGCAGCCTGCGCACGTGGGGCCTCAAGCTCCGGGAGAGGGTTGGCTTCAAACGAGCTGCCGTGGCTGTGGCGCGCAAACTGGCGGTGATAATGCATTCGATGCTCAAGACCGGTGAGTTCTTTGATCGAAATGCAGGCGCCACAGCATGAAATCTTGCGAATAGCGTTCAGGATCTGAGCGCCTGAGACGTCCCTGCCGGGACGTGAGCCGAGCCATTCCGCTGATGGGGTTGCACCGCTGTCTCAGCAAAGTGCGTCGTCCACATTGAAGGCTCGTCCGCGGAGCTCCATCATGCGGCGACTGATGTCGACCGCGAAGACAACCATGCACCCGGCAGCGTCGTCTCGACGCAATTACATGCTTGACGTCCCAGCGGCGATTAGACAACCCCATCAATCTCGGTTCGCACAAGAGCAAGGCAGTGCGCCGCGCCATCCGCTCGGCCGGCGCCAGTTGTTCTTTCTGCCGAAATACTCGCCCGACCTCAACCCCATCGAGAAGCTCGTCGCCAAGCTTAAGCATTGGCTGCGCAAAGCTGCCAAGCGAACGGTCGAGGCCGTCTGCGATGCCATTGGACATATCCCCGGCACCGTCACTTCAACCGAATGCAGAACTTACTTCATCGAGGCCGGCTATGCGCCAACCTAAATTCATCCCGCTCTAGCCAAAACCGTCGCACTGCGGTCGGCGTCTGACGCCGATGAACGCCTTTCAATTAATCCTGTTGGAGTGATGCGACGCCTCAACATTCTTAAGCCAGCCAGGGTCCAAAGCCTTTCGTGCGTGTCCTTGTGTTGCTCGCGCCGACCGGCGGCACTGAGCTATCAAGCCAGGCTTCCATGCCCGCCGCCCATCCGGGTCCACGCCGCAGAGAGTATGCGCAGTCGCGTCGTTTAGTCGAGGCTCGTAAAGGGTGAGCGACGCGATCGAGCCGCAGCGTAGGTGCGCGGTGATCGTTCCGGCAATCGTCGATAAAGATCATCAATTAGCCGGGCCAGCAGCAACAGGACACCATGGTTCTCCCAAGGAAAGGGGTTTCCATTTTCGTCGGCCATTTCCAGATCAAAATCCGAATCGCTCGTTGAGTCTTGACCCACCGAGCGCGGTAAACCGCGCCTCAATCTCCGGACTCCAGCAAGCCTCCCACGAAGTTCGCCTGCCGGAGAAGGTAAAGGTCTGCTCTCCAATAAGTTGGTTCAAGATCAGCTCCGGCTTCTGCGGTGACTGGATCTCGCAAAACTCAGCAATTTTGCGAATGGTCTCGAGCTGAACTTCGTGCCCTTGGTCACCTATGATCTGCTCATAGGTCAATCCAAGAACATCCTCCTCATCTGCCCACGGCACCAACGGGTGACAGCGTTCGTTGAAAATGAAAGGCGCAATCTCATCAAAGTACTTCAGCATTTTCTCGGGCCCGTTCGGCTCATGGCGCCACTTGATCTCAGCCCTCCCAGGCGGGCACCAGTCGCTGTTCCCGACATATCGCATCTGCGACACAATTGCCGCACGCATTTCACGCGAAAGGAAGATGACTTTGAAATCCGCCAAACAATGGCGAATGCCCATGTCGCACGGCAGATGCCCATAGCCAAACTGACCGGGCTGAATAAAGCGAGATGATATCTCGATCGGTATCCACAGGATGTTTTCAGAATGAGTGAACCGAGCTCTCTCGACATCCACAAAGCGGAAGTCTCCCAGATATTCTTTATTAAAGAACACATCGGACTGTTCAAGCCCGAGCATGGTTAGCAGACCGGCATATAGGTGGGTGCCCGCCTTCGGAATGGAACAAATCATAACCCGCGCGCTTGTGGCGCCGCCCGTCGGCTTAATTGACCAAGCTTCATTTGAGCAGGGGTAAAGCGGAAAATTTTGACCCGCGATAACGCGCAGCTCT
Source organism: Mesorhizobium sp. M0701 (assembly GCF_040320365.1). Lineage (NCBI taxonomy): Bacteria > Pseudomonadati > Pseudomonadota > Alphaproteobacteria > Hyphomicrobiales > Phyllobacteriaceae > Mesorhizobium > Mesorhizobium sp. M0701. The sequence continues at coordinate 12,354 of NZ_JAMYPO010000031.1, read as the reverse complement.
TCTGGAAGCGGGTGGACCATTGCGTATCTTCTCACTTTTGCAAGGTGTTAAGCAATCAAGGTAGCAAATGCGGACTGTGGATACATTCGGAGACTGCCAGCTTGGCCCAAGGCAGTCGCGCCCTGTTGTCGCCGCCCATGAGTGACGGAATTATTGAGAGCGTCGGCCATGTGCGACGATTCTGGCCAGCTCGCTGCGCTGGTATTCCGATAGCTGAGAGCGAAGGAGATCGGCACGCCGTTGGCTCGCCCCGCTTGGCGATCGTCGCTGAGAGACAATCATACGTCATGTCAAAACTCAGAGTCGCCCGAAGACGCCTACGAAAGCTGCCGATGAGCTAATTACCGACGACACTTCCGCGTTCACTAGGGATCTAGCCGGCTTTTCATTGTCCTGCCTCTGTCTTGGATCGGACCGTGAACTTCTTTCCAGGAGAAAGCAAGCAATCGGTGAATCTTGCCCGCCGAGTAGATGCTATGGGGGGAGCGGCGAGGGTGTGGCATCCTTCGCTGTTTCAACCACCATCAGAAGGAGGCGTCCCATGTCGCAATCTTTTGACACGAGCCGCTCCCTTACCGCTCTTGAACAGGATAACACGATCATCGCCGTCATCGAAATGAGCAAGGGGAAGTGGCTCGTCGCCGCGCTTATTCCAGGTCTCAAGCGCCAGCCCCTCAAGAAGATCGATGCCGTCGCGCCAGCACTGTTGAAGCTACTGCAGCGCTGGCGCGACGAAGCCGGCCGGGCCGGGCACACGGTCCAGCGGATCGCCGTCGCCGGCCGGCGACGGCTTCTGGCTGGCGCGCTGGTTGCGGGCGCACGGCATCGAGGCCTATGCCATCCATCCCTCAAGCGTTCCGGTGTGCGCGAGCACCAGCGCGCCAAGACCGATCGTCTCGACACCGAGCTTTTGATGCGCGCTTTTCTCGGCTGGCTGCGTGGCGAGAAGCGCCATTGCTCCATGGCGGCAATCCCGACATTCGAAGAGGAGGACGCGCGGCGGCCGAACCGCGAGCGGGGGACCCTGGTCGGCGAGCAGACGCGGCTCATCAACCGCATCAAGGCGATCCTCGCCCGCTTCGGCGTCCGCAGCTTCCGGCTGAGCCTGCGCCAGGCGGCGGACAGGCTGGAGAGCATCCGAACGGCGGAGGGAACGCCGCTGCCGGACAACACCCGCGCCGAGCTCTACCGCTTCCTTGAGCGGCTCAACCTCGTGCGCGCGCAGATCCGCGCCATCGAACAGGAGCGCCTGCGCCGGCTGGCGGCGGCTCCGGCTGCGGCGAACGGCCCGCACGCGATGGTTCGCCTGCTCGCGCGGATCATCGGCATCGGCGTCGAGACCGCCGACATGCTGGTCAACGAGATGCTGTCGCGCAAGCTGCGCGACCGCCGCGCCGTGGCGCGCTACGCCGGCCTCACGGGGTCGCCGGACGAGAGCGGCAATACCCCTCGGGTCGGTTGAATACCCAGAAAATCAACGGCCCTCTCCACCAGTCGAGCCCGAAGTGCTGACTTCGCCGAGAGTACCAACTTTGGGACAGAGCCAGTCAAGGTGGCACGAGTTTTGAGCTGCCCGGGTACAAAGCAAGGAAAGCTGCCGAATAGCTTCCTGTGGTGCGAAACGCAACGGATGAAATGAAGGAAAGCAGACAGCATGTCAGATCTGATACGGATCCTTGTGAGGATAATTCTCACCACACAAACGCCGGTCACGAGTTTGAAGCCGCCTTTCTGAACTCAACGTGCCGAGGGTGTCACGGCACCCGGTTTTCCTCTCAGGGGCGAACTCTCAGCTCTTGACCGTTCCGCCGTGGGCCGAGCCTCCGCTCGGACGCGTAAAGCGATCGAAAGGTGGGTTGGTTCGGCTCTGCATTCGCGAGTGGCCGATGGCCGACACCACGATGAGGTTGGCGTCTGGAGGACTATATGAACAAGCATGGAAGCTTAGTCTCGGAAGCAAATGCAACGCGCATTCACCAGAACGACACTTCTCTCGCCCTCTTCGGAGGGATTCCTACAGTGCCGGCCGGGCGAGTTGTCCCTTGGCCAGCCGCCAAACGCAAGCATCTGAAGGCGCTCGCCAGTGTTGTCAAAAGCGGCAAATATCATCGAGTTAATCACCCTATTGTCACTGAGCTCGAAAAGCGCCTAGCGGAGTGGTCGGGCAACTGGTCTGTGCGCGCTGTTGGAAGCGGCACAGCCGCTATTCACGTGGCCCTCGACTACTACCGGAATCGAGGCCGCCGAGCTGTCACCTCGGCTTTGAACTGGCCAGGAGCCGTCGGCCCCATCGCGATCAGCGGACTCGAGCCGGTGTTTGTCGATGTAGAGCCAAACCTTGCGGGAGTTGATCAGAAGATGGCGGCCGCTCTCATCGAGCCCGGCGACGCGGTGGTGCTCATAACTCATCTGTTCGGAAATAACATTTTGGTTCCGGATCTTAGGCTGGCTGCGCGAGCGAGTGACGTGGCCATTATTGACGATGTTTGTCAATCGATTGGCGTTGCGAAAAACATTGTCAATGGATCTTACTTAGAGACCGACGCACTTGCTCTTTCAGGAAATGGGGCCAAACACCTCGGAGCGGGTGAGCTTGGGTTTGTTCTGACAAGGGACCCTGCTCTGATTCACCATGTCGATAAGGTTTCGCTGACAAGCTCGTCGCGATGTGGAGCTAGAATTTTCTCCCCGAGTTCGAAAGGCTACAATTACCGACCCAACGTATTCTCTGCTGCTATAGCCAATCACAGGCTCAAGCGCCTAGACCGGCAGCTCAAAAAGAGGCGAAGCAACGCAATGTTCCTCTGGCAGGAAATTGGCCATCTCTCAGGGCTTCTGCCTCTTTTCGATCCAGCAGTTGATCAACAATCAATGCTTAGTCTCCCGCTGCGTCTTGAGCCGGAAAAGCTCGGTTTTCTAGCTGGCCCTTCGGCCAGGGATTTCATCGTTAAGCTCCTTCAAGCCGAGGGAGTTCCGGTCATGGTTTGGCTGACGAAGCCCGTTTTTGACTATCTCCCGGATGTCAGCAAAAGATGGTCAAGGACCGATTTCCCAAACACGATGATGCTACTGAACACTATGTTTTGCGTGTCGGAGATCGCTCCGCCAAACGGCGCAGAAGTGATGAAATTGTACGCAGCCGCATTTCAAAAGGTCTGGGCAGCGCTTCCAAATCTAACCTCAAAATTCCCTTAGATCGTGTGTTTGGCCAGAGGGCAGGAGGGCGAGACGATGGACAGCTTAATAAAGGGCTTTCTGCCATATGGCTTTTCAATTGTTGTGAAATTCGGCGGGAGCATCATGCGTGATCTTGCGGTGTGTAAGCTTGCACTGGCTGAACTTGAGCGTCTCGCCGGTGACGGCCATCGAATACTACTTGTTCCGGGCGGCGGCATCCCAGACAAAGCAATTGAAATGATTGATGCGGCCAAGCCATTGGAGTCGTCTACGGCGCATCATGCGTGTGCGCTAGCACAGGACCAAACGGGGTATTTGCTTGCGGACGCCGCCTTCTCTTCCAAGCTTGTTCCATCGGCCAGCCTAGGTGAGTGCCGAACTCTCGCGAGAGTCGGAAAGATTCCAGTCCTGCTACCTTCCCGTTTGCTGTTTGCAGCTGATCCAGTGGAATGGAGTTGGGATGTTACATCCGACGCCGTTGCCGCGTGGGTCGCTTGGCTCACCGGAGCACCACGGCTGGTGATTTTGACAGATGTTGATGGCGTGTATCGTGGTGGAGCAACCGAAGATCCCGCTGCACTTATAGAGCAGATCGCTGCTCAAGATCTTGTCCTTCTCGGCCACACGTCGGTTGACGCGTGCGCGGTCCAGTTCATGGCACAGAAACGCCTCCCCGGCGTGGTGATTAACGCTCGTCATTCTTCTCGTCTCTCTGATTGGCTCGAAGGGAAGCGCGTTAAAGCGACCAATATCACCGTCGGAAGCAGGAAAGCCTATCGGAACCGAGGATCTGGGGGGGCGGCATGATGCCCTCCACGGCACTAGTAGTTTATGGCCCAGAAGTCGCTCGCTCCGGAATCACGTGGCTGCTCGACGAGTTTATTCGCAGGCGAACCGGCTTGGAACTCGCGGAGCGATTCTTTTCAATCCACAATCGTAGATCGATCGATGCGTTTTATACCCTGACACATTCCACCGGCGGGAACCATTGGCCATTGGTGCTGGACTTGTTCGACATGCGTCCGGTTTGCGCCACAATCTGGAGCGGACCTAATGCGCTGCACCTATCGCAAGGACGAAAGGGTAATACACAGCCGGCCCATGCTAGAAGCGGCACCGTACGTAGTCTCTTTTTTTGCGACAATCCCGTGACGAACCTCCTCCATGTGAGCGACAGTCCAGAAGTAATGCAGGCCGAGCTGACAATACTTCGGCGCCAATTCTTGGGCAACGAAGTAGCCGCTTGGAATTCCCTCGATACCGGCCAAATCGCCCATTCATCTTTCCAGATGTTGTTACACGTTCTTGGCGACAGGGGATCTGTGCCGATGCCGGACAATGGGGGTGATGGTAGCGCCTTTGCTCACGCGAGATCAAGTTACGGCAAAGCACTCCTACTCGCATCAAAGAGGGGCCTGACAACGGCCGTCCACCGGTACCTTCAGGGGGATCGAGCCGGTCTAGAAGGTATTGTTCAGCATGCGTCTGTCCGCTCATCTTGGGATCGCCTCGTTCTTGAGGCCGGTCTGTTTTCAATGCCTCTTTGGCATTCCCTGCTGAAGCGAACCGTCGATGCCGTCGAGCCTGAATCAGGTAGCGACGACTACCGTATCCATCTGGGGGAGCACATATGAGCGAACTCGATAGTATCAGGACAATGCTTCGGACAAGCCAACAAGGCAACTTTCCGCGCCATTTGCAGGAATTCGGGCTTGATCTGATCGTACTGGAAGGGGTTTTTCCTCCTGAGAGTTTCGAGGGTTGGCGTTGGATCAGCGAGAATTTCCCCCCATTCGCCGGGAAGACCATATTGGAAATCGGCTGCGGCTTCGGTCTTCCCGGCCTTCTGTTGGCAAAAAGTGGTGCGCGGTCGTTAGTAGCTTGCGACATCAACCAGAGGGCGGTCGCGAACACATTGGAGAATGCGAAAAGAAACGGCATCAAGAACGTGGAAGCTATCGAAAGCGATTTATTCACAAACATCCCCCGTCGCAGGAGATTCGACATTGTATTTTGGAATTACCCGTCGAACTTCGCTGCAGAAGACTACAAGTATGTGGATGACATCGAATGTGGCGCGATTGATCCAGGGTATAATTTGCTCAAGCGCTTTTTGTCGGAAGGCCCAAATTTTCTTACAAAAACAGGTCGTATCGTTCTAGGATTCGGGACTAATGCCCGTGACGATCTCCTTGAACACATTGCGGCTTCGAATGATCTCACAACTGTGATGCTGCGGTCCGGAACCTATCCCCACGTGAAGGTAGTTTACAGGCTGTTCTCAATATCCAAGAAGGATATAAGGATATGATTTCCGACCTGATGCACACTGGATTTGTCGCTATTTCGCCCAATCGGTGCAAAGATAGTTGGGTGGCCGGCAGCAGCGTCCTTTCGCAATTCATCCATCGTGTGCCGAGTGATGTTGACATTCATCATGTCAATTTGGACGCATTTACGGAAGCTGTGGACAAGGATACAAGGGCTCTGGCGTACGCCGGGTTCTCCATCGCTTCACAGCGACCTGCCGGCGCGGAGTTGGAGATCGTGTTTTTGAGGTCGAACGGGACCTTGGCGCTGAATTGGGTTCTCGAAGAGGAACGACCAACGGCGTTAGTTGATGATCCGCTTCTTGGGACACGGGCGAGCTTCGCGGACGTCATCGCGCGAAAGATTGAGATGTGCTTGGAGGACCATCATTCGAAGCATCGGGATGATCTGCTTGCACTCCTGGATCATTCCGCCTTAATGGCTCCCGAAATCAGCCGGGACAAATTGGTTGCTATGATTTCCGCGCTAGTCCAGGGCTCGCAGGACACGGGTCAAATCCAATCTTCTTGCCCGCACAGATCGATATATGACCACATTTGGCCAGTCACGGAACGATCTTTCATAGACTAGACTAAGACTATACATGTGAACCTAAAGGTCGGCACATGAGGTCTGCTCGGCCGCTCTGACAGAACTCCTGACGGACGAGAGAACTTCGTCCACGGCTTGATCCGATAGCGGAACCTTCATCCATCATGTCGCTCACCGAACCATTCATTGGCTTTCCGGCTTTCCGCAAGCTTCCGGCTTCGCCAGATTGGGGCGCTCCCTTTTGCGTCGCCTCTTCCCCTTACGCGTGATCATATCTGCCGTTGGCAAGAGCAGGGTGTTGCTGCCTGTTCGGCTCAGTCGGCGAACAATTCCCTGTAACCTGCGGTCGCCATCCAGTTCGCTCTCTCGAGATTGCTTCGCGCGGCTTTCCGCGCGCGCTCCGGTTCTTCCACCGGATCGATGCCGAGGATGATCTGAGCCATCTCCTCATAGCTGGCGTTGTCGGCAGATGCATCGACAAACCTTAGATAGGTCCTGAAGTGCTCCCTATCGTAGGTGGTCAGGCTGTCGGACCAAGGGACTTCCTCTTTAAGGCCTGGTTCAACGTCTGGGTATTTCACCATCACATCGGGCTCCGGAAGTAAGAATCGGAAGTCGAGAATTTCCTTCGACACGCGGGCTAAGCGGAGAGGAAACATCGTCTCCAAGACGAGGTCCCGATTAAGGTCCGCAAGCCCCCGCTCGTGGCGATGTGCGCATCTGCGGGGCAAATCAGGCCCAGGTTAGAAAGGAATCGCAAAAGGCTCAATACCATGCGGCTGCACATCTGTTTTCGAGGACTGCTCGGACAGGGCTTCGTAAAGAACCTCCAACAGGATGAGAAGCGTAGTCGGTCCTGCGCAACCGCTCCCGCGAACTCGGAATCAGCTCAAAATCGTCTTTTGATCCGCGTCATGACGACGGGGCTTGACCAATCCCCGCTGCTTGACTCGCCGACCCATAGTGCAGATTGCCTGCGTGTTTCGGCAATTCCCGGACACAGCCCTGGAGTGTACCCCACCCCTGTCCGGCTTTTGCGAAATGCGCAGATTGCCGGCAATCGAAAAGGCCCGACAGCAGTTGACACCCTCTTTCGAGCCACGGCACGATCAACAAAGTGGTCGCTTCGCATCCTCGAGCTATTGCGCTGATGATACCGTCTGGACCCAGCACCGTTCCGGCTAGGCCGTGGCTTGCCAAATAGGCTAAAATGTCTGTTGCGGCGGGTGCTCGTCGAGTTTACTCACGCTCGTCCCCCTTGCCTGATCTCATCTCCGGTGCTGGGGGCTGGCAGCAAGCACCAGGTGGCGCGGCTCGACCTTCGCAGGAAACGCGGCGGTTCATGTTCGCCGCCTCTGGCTCGAGCACGTGCCCAAAGTGAGATTCGGGTATGGCGTCGAAACTGGCCGGATTGGCCTAGTCAGGCGTTCAAACTTCCCTCACCTGCAGACACTGGCAGAGATATTCGCTCAGCAATACTACAGGCGGAACATGCATCGCCGACCCGGACTGTGGCCAAGCTCCAGCCGAGGTAAACAAGACCGCCTCGTCGGCAGTCTGAGCGATCGGGCAGTCCGCGCGGGTCGTAATGGCAATCGTATATGCTCCGGTTTTGCGCGCAATTGCCAGAAAAGCCCTGGTTTCCTCAGTGTGGCCAAGCGAGGAAACGCCAAGAGCAAGGCCCGACGAGCCAAGTCTCCGCGCAAGAGCGTGAGACATGGTGGCGGACCCCGAGGAATGCGCGGGGAACCCTAGCCAGATCAGCCGCATGGCCAAAATATCAGCGCAGACTGAAGACGGCCCCGCGCCAAACACTTCGACGCGACGGGCCGCTCGGACGCGGTTGGCAAGCCCAGTAATTTGAAGATCGTCAAAACCTCGAGCGGACGCGGCAATTGAGCTTTGTAAAGCAGTACTGAGAGCGGCGACCCCCGGTGCTACGTCTATATCTTCTGGTGCGGCGCGTTCAGCCAGCTCAATCAGCGTTACCCGCTCAATGTCGCCGCTGAGCGCAATCTTAAACTCGCGGAATCCCGAGAGTCCCAGCCTTCGGCAAAATCTTATTATTGAAGCAGGCCCAGTTGCGGTGTCGTGCGCTAGGTCGGCGATGGACATCGTTAGAACAGCCTTCGGATCTTGCTCAATATACAGAGCTATACGTGCGAGCGCATTCGGAGCCGTATTGATTACATCATGGATCATGTCTAGCAGTGATTGCTGTGTCTGTCGGGGCTCTCGCATACTGTCCTAAGGTGTTCGATTCAATTGGAACTCAACTCCCCTACCCGAAGGCAAGGGAAATCCCCTGAATAACTCGAGTCTGCTGCAGGTGCATTGACGCAGATCAAAGACAAGTTCGATGCCGGATTTCCGGCCTGCTTCGTTCGCGGCGGCAGCCATTCCGAGCACCACGCTTTAGATGTCAGTGCGGATTCCGACGACAACGGCGTTCCGACCCAAAAACCGGATTCTCCATCGGTGTCCGCGAATTTCGGGTACACGCATTCCAGCTGGAGCACAGGTTCATGCCGACCTGATGGCAAAGTTTGTGTAAGCCAGCCAAGGTGGCCCGCTGTGTGGCAGCCAGATCGACCAAACATCGCATTCTCCAGCGGCGCAAGTCCCCGGGACGAGGCCGGAGTCGCACCTTTCGGGGGCCAACCTGCTCCGCTGAGCCCTCCGTTGGTCCTAGCGCTTTAGGTCTTGTGCACTCTTACGATTGACTGGGTCTGAGCCACTCCCACGGCTACGAAGACGAACCCACCTTGGCGTTCTTCACCTATGTAACGCAGTATCGGCGCAGATTGGTTCAAGCTGCAAGATGGATGCGATTGCGCCCCGCCATCTTGGCGGAATAGAGAGCCGTATCAGCCCGAGCCAGCATATCTCGGTGGTGGTGTCGCCCGCGCGAGCAGTAGCGACTCCAGCCGAGAAGGTGTATCCAAATTCTAAGTCTCCCTGAGCGGCCGTGAGTTGCGAACACAGTTGAGCATCCTTGCGATGATCAGCTCCGCTGCAGCAGCTAATGTGTTTGGCAACACCAGGACGAATTCTTCTCCGCCCACGCGGCGAAACAGTCGGATCGTCTTACCTCTTTGTTCCCCCGGTCGACGAGTGCCGCCCTGAGACCCTCGATAAGGGATGCATCTTCGGAGTAAAGAGGACGCCCTATCGGCACCTACGCAAACTGTTGTTGAACGACCTGGCTGCAGCGCCGAGGCGCCCAAGATCGCCCCGCCGCCACCGGCGTGCGGCGGCTGTGCTTCCCTTGATGAGCCCAGTTGAGGGATGGAGGCCTGCGGCACGCGACCGCTTGAATTGCCGGTATCGCCGAGCGGTCCCGCAATGGCATATCGTTGAGCATGGCTGAGCGTCTTCTGCCTCTGCTCGCGCGACCAGTCGCAGCATGCGCCGAGCCGCTTGAGCTGCTTGAAGATCACACCGCCCGATTCCGCAGAACCAGGTTCGTACCGCGCAACTGGGAGAACACCTATTCAACTGACCGCCAAGCAGCACGCCGGTTTGGCCTTGTGCAGGGCCGTGGCGCCGGCCTGGAGGCGACCCGCGACTTCCCACATCGAAAAGGGGCCCATGCGAGCAGCATGAAGGCCGACGAGACGCCGCCGAGCACCGCGACGTTGCCTTGCCGAATGCGACAGCCAGTTCCTTGAGACGCATCGGCTGCCCGGCGGAACAAGCTCGACGGCGTGCGCCTGGTTGAAGATCGCTTGCAGATTTCTCCTGCCAAAACCACGGTCCCGCCGATGCCGAAGCGCTCGCCGACCGGCTCGGCCATGATGTCACGCATTCGCATCACCGAACTTCTGCACGAAGTCGCCCGCGAAACAGGCTTCATGACGGCGTTCACCAATATGCGCACCGGCGAAAACTGTCCCAACGAGAGCGCACTGTTGGCCACCATCCTTGCCGATGCCACGAATCTCGGCCTGTCCCGCATGGCTGCCGCAAGTCAAGGAGTCACCTGCGACCAACTCGTCTGGACGCAGGATGCCTACGTCCGCGAAGAGCCGTGGTTTTGGCAGGAGAAATCTGCAAGCGATCTTCAACCAGGCGCACGCCGTCGAGCTTGTTCCGCTTGAGGCGGTGCGCAAATTTTTTCAGCCGCCAATCGAGCTTCCGGCCGCGCCGATCGAGCCATTCGTCGGCGGCTGACGGCAACCCAAGTTTCGAAACGATCGGTGCGGCCACCGGCTCGGGCAAGAGATAGCTGTCGAAACGACGGTACGCGGAAGACCGTTCCACCCACACGTCCCCAGAACGCAGCTTGTTGCGCAAATGGGCGAGCATTGCCGTTTCATAGAGCGGGCGATTGATCTTGCCATCCGGGCCGATCACCAGCTTGCGCCAGTCCTTCTTGAATGGCATCGGCGCATCGGGCGGAACATCGCGTTTGCCCGATCTCTTCAGTTCGCGGAGCATACGGATTCCGGCGATCGTGCGGGCGCTTCTCCGCCCGCCTTTGAATTCCAAGGCCTCGATCAGCGTCGAGGCGAACGCCAGATCGACCTGCTCAGTCTGGAAGAGAAGATCGATACATCCTCAGCCGCAGGCGAGCTCGTGTTCCGTGTATTCGGTGCGATCGCTCATTTCGAGCGACGGCTGATTTCCGAGCGCACGAAAGATGGCGTGGCTGCAGCACGGGCGAAAGCCAGACAACCCGGTCGGCAACCGCTCGACATGTAAAAGGTCGAGGCCGCCATCAAGCTGATCAAGGCCAACATGTCGCCGACCGAAGCTGCGAGGCACTGGGTCTCGGCCGATCGACCGTCTATCGCCGAAATGAGGCGACTGGGCATCAGTCGGCCAGCGTAGTGAGCACTTCCGACGCTTTGCAAACTCTCGCTCTGGGAACTTCAAGGGCAAAGCGTGACCCGTTTTCGTCGTTGACTGCTCAATTGGGCCGACCGCTACGCCTGGAAGGCTGACGTTGCTGGGTCGGCTGGACCGGTCTCTGGAAGGCGGCGTGCAATTTCGTGTGCCAGGCGCTTATCGTTCGCTCGGCTTTTCGCAGTACCATCCAGTAGGGCAAGCTTTGCTGACATTCATCAAAGTGCGATGGGCCACGCTCTTCAGCCTTGTTCGGGCTTCCGGCGGGCGGCTGCAAGCATCGCCTGACCGACGCGCCGGTCGCCTTGGGCGTTCAGCATTTCGCCGGCATTGCAGATATCACGTGCCTCCTTGTTCTGGCTGAGCTTGGCTTTGCCTACAAGGCGGGTGATCTCGATCTCCAGGCCGATGATCGCCTTGACCATAGTGTCGATGAAGTCCTTCGGTGCGTTACCCATCTTCCATGGGACAGGCTCAGTCGCCTCGTGCCTGTGAGACAGTTTGGCGACATTGCGGCGGACATAGCGTTCGTCGTCGTGGATTGTGATCCGTCCATATGCATGTGCGACGAGGTAGTTCCAGGTCGGCACCTGCTTGTGGAACTCCTGCTTGCTCGGATACCACCGCGGCGAAATGTAGGCGTCGGCGGCGCGGAACACCACGAGCACCTCATCGCCGGTCGCCACGTCCTGCCAAACTGGATTGTTGCGTGCGACGTGGCAGCGAAGGGTACCGTTTTCTCCCTGTGACGTGTCGAGTTCGAAGGGGATGTGATCGGCGTCGAGACCGCTCCAGCCATGGTTATCAGAACGCCGAGTGCGTTGTTCTCGATCAGTTCGTAAAGGACTTCTCGGCTCGGTTCATCGAAATGAGCGGGTAAATACATGACAGTTCCTTTCACTGGCCGCCGGGTTCGCTGTTCACCGGCTGGCATCCGATGGCAAGCGTTCCAACGCGGCGGCGATCTGGCGCTTCGCTGCTGAGGGCAGAGGCAGGATGGGACGCGGGGGGTCGGCACGGCAAATGTCGAGCAATTCGGCAAGTGCATAGACGACGCGAAGGCTCGAGAACTCCTTGAAGAGGCTCCAGAGCGGCGCAAGCGTGGCATCGATCCGTCGCGCTTCGGCCGCATCGCCCTGTTGCGCCGCCGTGACGATCTTCACGCAGACCTCGGGCAGGATGCCGGCGAGGACGCTGCACCATGTGTCGGCGCCGGCGATCATGGCCTCTGCAGCGTTCCAGTCGCCGCTGTAGCCGATCGAGAACCCTTCCGGCACAGTGCGCCTCTGGTCGGCCAGATGGCTCTTGATCGCATCGCCCTTGTCTGTCGGATTCTTGATAGCGACAATCCCACCCACCTTTGCCAGGCGGCTGACGAGTGCTGGGGTGAAATGGAAATGCGTCGTTCCTGGATTGTCGTAGACGACGATCGGCAGGCCGCTCTCGCACGCCACCGTCGAGAAATGT
>NZ_JAMYPO010000030.1:0-87214 GCF_040320365.1 Mesorhizobium sp. M0701 | reverse complement strand
AGGACCCATCACCTTCCGACACGGATTGCAGCACTTCCTGTCCATCGCCCATGGATGGGCGCTTCGAAATGTGTGAATCGCCTAGGTAAGTGACGGGGAGAAAGAAGCTGGCCGCCGCGGCGGCACTCTTCTTGCGACGTTGATGATTGACGAAACCGTCGAAGAGCGTCCCTCTCCTCGTCCCTATACGGGGAGAGGTCGCCGGCAGGCGGGGCAGCGCCAGCCAATCGAAAGTAGGCAACGAACACGTTACCTGAGGGGCCGTCCGACGTCTCGAAAATCCTTATCGCCCATCCCCGGACAGCGCGTCGAGACGGGCGCGCAATGCCGCGACCTCTTCCTCGAGGGCCTGCACGCGCGTCTCCAGATCCGACGCCGGCGAGGACGACTGCAGGGGCGCTGCGGCAGCCGGCAGCTGCGGCGGCCCGCTGAGCAGATGGACATAGCGATCCTCGCGCTGGCCGGGACCACGGTCGATCTGCTGCACCAGCGGTGGCCGGCGGCCGATCAGCAGATCGAGATTGCCGCGAAGCTCCTCGATCGACGGCAACCGCGCCAGGCGCTCGCTTCGCGCCAGCAATTCATAGGCCGTCTGCGGGCCGCGCAGCAACAACAGGCCGAGCAGCGCGATCTGCGCCGAGGTCAGGGAAAAGCGCTGTGCCACGACATGCTCATAGCGCTCGACGCGCGACGCGAACACCTGCCTGACGAGGCCCTTCTGCTCGAGCTGGCCAAGCGCCCTTCTGACTTCGCCAACCTCGACCGACAACACCGGCTCGCGCGCCGTTTTCTGGTTGGCCGCCGCATGTGCTGCATTGAGCGTCAGCGGATAGACGTCCGGCGTCAGCTCCTTCTTCTCGATCAGGCAGCCGAGCACGCGGGCTTCGATGGGAGAGAGGATGGGAAGGTCGATATCGGTCATAAGTTTGCTATCCTTTCCAACTCGGCGGGACAGCGCCCCCCTCTGTCCTGCCGGACATCTCCCCCTCTAGTGGGGAGATTGGCTGTCATCACCGCTTCGCCACTTTTCAAGGCTGCAGAAAGGGCGCTGTCCTCCAAGCTGCTAATCTCCCCCTTGAGGGCCCCTTGAGGGGGAGATGTCCGGCAGGACAGAGGGGAGCGCGAAGGATCGCTGCGGACGAGACGATCTCGGCTGCAACCCGCCCGCCGCCTAAACCCGTCGCTCCACCATCATCTTCTTGATCTCGGCGATCGCCTTGGCCGGGTTGAGCCCTTTGGGGCAAGTCTGGGCGCAGTTCATAATGGTGTGGCAGCGATAGAGCCGGAACGGGTCTTCGAGATTGTCGAGCCGCTCGCCCGTCGCCTCGTCCCTGGAATCGATCAGCCAGCGATAGGCCTGCAGCAGCGTCGCCGGGCCGAGATAGCGCTCGCCGTTCCACCAGTAGCTCGGGCAGGAGGTCGAGCAGCAGGCGCACAATATGCACTCGTAGAGCCCGTCGAGCTTTTCGCGGTCCTCATGGCTCTGCAGCCATTCCTTGGCCGGCTCGGGCGACACCGTCTTCAGCCACGGCTCGATCGAGGCGTGCTGGGCGTAGAAATTGGTGAGGTCGGGCACCAGGTCCTTGACCACAGCCATGTGCGGTAGCGGATAGACCTTGATCGCGCCGGAAATGTCGTCGCAGCCCTTGGTGCAGGCCAGCGTGTTCGACCCGTCGATGTTCATGGCGCAGGAGCCGCAAATGCCCTCGCGGCAGGAGCGGCGCAGCGTCAGCGTCGGATCGATCTTGTTCTTGATCCAGAGCAGCGCGTCGAGCACCATCGGCCCGCAATCGTCCATGTCGACGAAATACGTATCCATGCGCGGGTTCTCGTCATCGTCCGGCGACCAGCGGTAGATGCGGTATTCTCGCAGATTGGTCGCGCCCTCCGGCTTCGGCCAGGTTTTTCCGGCCATGATCTTCGAGTTTTTCGGAAGCGTGAGTTCGACCATTACCTCAGGTCCTTTCGGATGACGAGCTTCAGCCCGGACCAGATCTCGTTCACGGCGGCGACCTTGACGTCGACGAGGTCGAGCTTCAGCGCCTCTGTGCGGATAACGTCCTCGGTGACGTCGGTCGGCACTTTCGATGCCTTCTTCGGCCAAGAGACCCAGACCATGCCATCCCGCTTGATCGCTGCTTCGATGTCGCCAAGACGGTCCTCGATCTCGACACGCTGCCGGGTGAAAGCATGCACGGCATCGTATTTGTCATGAACGCCAGAGATCGCCGACCAGTCAGCCAGCCGGTCGACGTGGGCAAACTCGACGGCGTCTGCCAGATCGTCGAGTTCGGGCGGCAAGGCGACGAAGGCGGCAATCATCCCGTCCTTCAGGCCGAGCTTGGCCGGAAGGGGCGTGCCGGAATATCCCGCAACCGCCAGCGCCATGATCAATACACCCTGGCCTTCGGCGCGATCTTGGCCGGGTTGATGCCGCCGTCTGCTTCCTTAAGCAGCGTTTCGGTGTGCACCGGCCGGTAGGTGAGCGCCACCTCGCCGGCCTCGTTGAGCCGAGCCAGCGTATGCTTGCGCCAGTTGGCGTCGTCGCGGGCCGAAAAGTCCTCCCGCGCGTGCGCGCCGCGGCTTTCCTTGCGCGCCTCGGCGCCGTAGACGGTGGTGATGGCGTTGGCCATCAGGTTTTCCAGCTCCAGCGTCTCGACCAGGTCGGAGTTCCAGATCATCGAGCGGTCAAACACCTTGACGTCGCCGAGTTCACCCCAGATCTGCGAAATGCGCCTGCAGCCGCTTTCCAGCGATTCCTGGGTGCGGAACACCGCCGCGTCCTCCTGCATCGCCTTCTGCATCTTTTCGCGCAAAACCGCTGTCGGCGTCGAGCCGTTGGCGTGACGCAGCCGGTCGAAGCGGTCCATGATCTTTTCGACGGCGGCCTCGTTGGGCGAAGGGATCGCCGATGTGCGGTCGATCACCTGGCCGGCCCGGATTGCCGCCGCACGGCCGAACACCACCAGGTCGATCAGCGAGTTGGAGCCCAGCCGGTTAGCACCGTGCACCGAGGCGCAGCCGGCTTCGCCGACCGCCATCAGCCCGGGCGACACCTGGTCCGGATTCGACGCCGTCGGGTTCAGCACCTCGCCCCAGTAATTGGTCGGCACGCCGCCCATATTGTAGTGGACCGTCGGCAGCACCGGGATCGGCTCCTTGGTCAGGTCGACGCCGGCAAAGATCTTTGCCGATTCCGAAATACCCGGAAGCCTCTCGTGCAGAACGGCCGGGTCGAGATGGTCGAGATGCAGGAAAATGTGATCCTTCTTCGGGCCGACGCCGCGGCCCTCGCGGATTTCCAGCGTCATGCAGCGCGAGACCACGTCGCGCGAAGCCAGATCCTTGGCTGACGGCGCGTAGCGCTCCATGAAGCGCTCGCCCTCGGAATTGACGAGATAGCCGCCCTCGCCGCGCGCGCCCTCGGTGATCAGGCAGCCGGCGCCGTATATGCCGGTCGGGTGGAACTGCACGAACTCCATATCCTGCAGCGGCAGGCCTGCGCGTGCGGCCATGCCGCCGCCATCGCCGGTGCAGGTATGCGCCGAGGTGGCCGAGAAATAGGCGCGGCCATAGCCGCCGGTCGCCAACACCACCATCTTGGCCGAAAAGCGGTGGATGGTGCCGTCGTCGAGGTTCCAGGCGACGACGCCGGTGCAGGTGCCGTCCGGCTCCATGATCAGGTCGAGCGCGAAATACTCGATGAAGAACTGCGCATTGTGCTTCAGCGACTGGCCGTAGAGCGTGTGCAGCATGGCGTGGCCGGTGCGGTCGGCGGCCGCACAGGTGCGCTGCACCGGCGGCCCCTCGCCGAAATTCATCATCATGCCGCCGAACGGCCGCTGGTAGATTTTCCCGTCCTCGGTGCGGCTGAAGGGAACGCCGTAGTGCTCGAGCTCGTAGACCGCCGCCGGCGCTTCGCGCACCATGTATTCTTGAGCGTCGGTGTCGCCCAGCCAATCTGAGCCTTTGACGGTGTCGAAGAGATGCCACTGCCAGTTGTCGGGACCCATATTGGCGAGCGAGGCGGCGATGCCGCCCTGCGCCGCAACCGTATGCGAGCGCGTCGGGAACACTTTGGTGATGCAGGCGGTGCGCAGGCCCTGTTCGGCCATGCCGAGCGCGGCGCGCAGGCCGGCGCCGCCGGCGCCGACGACCACGACGTCGAATTTGTGATCGACATAGCTATAGGCGGAAGCCGTGTTGGCGTTCTTCGCGTCCTTGGCCAAAAAATCAGCCTCCAAATGCCAGTTTAAGCAGGGCGAAGACCGAAGCGACGCCGACGACTACGGGAAAGAATGTGTTGAGGGCGAGCAGCGCCAGCCTGGTGCCTTCGCCATGCACATAGTCTTCGATGATCGCCTGCATGCCGAGCCGCATGTGGTAGAGCACCGACAACAGCACCAGCGCCAGCACCAGTGCAACGAACGGATTGGCAAGTGCGGCGCGCACCTCGAGATAGCTGGCGCCGTTGAGTGCGATCAGGAAGCCGACGAAGAACAGGACCAGCGGGATGTTGGAGATCGCCGTCAGCCGCTGGCGCCAGAAATGGCCGGTGCCCTCGCGGGCGGAACCGAGGCCGCGGACCTTGGCCAGCGGCGTGCGCATGTCGGTGTTCTTGCCGTTCATGTCAGGCTCCCCGCGCCATGTAGCCGGCGATCCAGATCAGCAGCGTCAACGTGACCGAGCCGGCAAGCGTCGCCCAGGCGATCCTCGATGCCGTATGCTTTTCCAGCCCTGCCCCAGTGTCCCAGATAAGATGGCGCACGCCGCCCAGCATGTGGTGCATCAGCGCCCAGCTGTAGCCGAACAGCACCAGCCGTCCCAGCCACGAGCCGAAGGCCCAGTTGACGGCATTGAAGGTCGCCTCCGAACTCGCCGCCGCCATCAGCCACAGCGCGACCAGCAGCGTGCCGAAATAGAGCGCCCCGCCGGTGATACGATGGATGATCGACATCGTCATGGTGATCGGCGGCCGATAGACGGTCAGATGCGGCGAAAGCGGCCGTTCACGTCTGGCAAATTCGCGGGTGGCTGGTGATTTGCTCATGGCTCCCCCAGTTCGGCGTCTCTGGAGCCTCAGGTGGGAATGCGGCATTACCGCTTCCGGTTGCGACTTCGGACAGCCGGTTTCTAATGCTCTTTTTGCACCGCGTCAAAGCCGGAAAACCGTTTCGAAAACGTAATTTAGTCTGATGAAAGCGAGGCTTTCAGCTTCAATCGATTAGGGCTGTCGCCTTGCGCCGGCACAATGTCGCCGCACTGCAAAATATGGCTGGCGCAAGCGGCGGATCAGCGCTTGCAGGCCAGCGGTGATGCACCGCCCTTCATCACCAGCGCCTCACGCCCATCGATCACGATTGCGTCATGCGCCTCGCCGTAACGGCTGGTCTGATTGGCCGGTGACGCCGGCAGCTCGGCGCTGGCGCCGTTCTGGCCGAGGACGCGCACCGACGTGCCGAGATTCTCGATGGTCATCACGCTACCGTCGGCGCAGTTGTAAGTAGCTGTGCGCGGCTGCGGTGCCGTCGGTTCACTAGCCGCGGGAGCAAGCGACACGGAAGCGGCGGCCGTGTTGCCGAGCTTGGGCGCGCTGGTCTGCGGCGCGCAGGCGGCTGCAGCCAGCAGCGGCGGAATGGCTAGCGCCATCCGAAACGTGCGGCGTAATCTCATTTGCTGCTTTCCCCACCGCGTATCGAGCCCGCCGCGATGCTCCGGCAAGCCACCGGATTTCATGCTTTTTGAGTCGCGCCCGATGCTGGGGATGGTGGAAACAAGGCATGGCCGAATGATGGCCGGTGGGCGATTGAGTATTAACCATATTTTCCGAGACCTCGCCCCTGCTGCGGTTGCCCTCTTAACAAAGGTTAATAAAAGGTTAATTTCTGATTCGAGGAGGCTTGCCTCTCAGCAATGGAGCAGCACGCCATGCATTCGAATTCAGCAGGATCGCGCCTTCCCTGGTTCCTATTGGCGGCGCTCGCCGTCGGCGTCGTCGCACCGGCATTCGGCGGGACGCGTCATCATGACCGCGTCTATGCCGATTCCTTCGGCAATCTCGTCATCGACAGCGCCGCCGGCTACAAGCGTATCCTCGTTGGCGAGGGCAAGCTGGCCAAGGAATTGTCCGACTACACCAGCGCCGGCCAGCCCGACGTGATCTACGAAAACGAATCGGACGATGTCCGCGGCGGCGACTGCTATAGGCCGCCGGTTTTCGTTAAGGGCCGCAGCTATATGTACGGCCTCTCCGACGGCGAAATGCCGGAGCTCAGCCCCTGCCGCTGACGGCCACGCCGCCCTTGGTTGACGGCGCCGGCAGGGCAACAGCCGGCCCCACCGAGACACGCACGCAATCGCGACCGCTGCCCTTCGCCTGATAGAGCGCTTTGTCGGCGCGCCGCAGCAGGTCGGAAAAGCTTTCGCCCGGACCAAGCTCGGCAACGCCAAAGCTGGCGCTGCAGCGGTGATCCGCGGGCAGGCAGTCGATCGGCGTGGCACCGAAGGCGCTACGCGTGCCCTCGGCAAAGAGCCGGGCGGCGGCTAGATTGGTCCCCGGCAGGAAAATAGCGAATTCCTCGCCGCCGATGCGGCCGGCGACCTGATGGTCGGCCGCGGCATCGCGGAGAAAACCGGCAAAGGTCTCGATGACCCGATCGCCCGACGCGTGGCCGTAAGTATCGTTGATGCGCTTGAAATGGTCGAGATCGGCAATGACCAGTGCCGCTGGAACGGCGCGCCGCATGGCGTCACGCAGTGCGATCTGGGCATGGCGCTCGAAGCCGCCACGGTTGAGCAGCCGCGAAAGCGTGTCGGTTTCCGATTTCGACGTCGCCTCGGCGAGCACGTCGCGGACCAGGATAGCCAATGTCACCAGCGCAAGCGCCAGGCCGAACACGGTGCCGACCGACTGCGACACCAACGCATAGCTGGTCTGCGCATAAGATTGCGGGTTGGCGCCCCAGCCACCAAGCGCATGGGCGATGAAGGGTTTGCTGGCGAACTGCAAGGTGCTGGCCGCCAGGACAGCCATCAGCATATAGTCGAGCCGCTCGCGTCTTTGCCTGGACGACAAGACGATCGCCAGCCCGGTGAACTGCATGGCCGCATAGGGAAGCTGGTAGGCCGCCATTCGCACAAAGGATTGGCGTGGCAGGTCCTGCACGAAGTAGACCGCGAGGGTGGCGAAGACCAGGAAGAACAGCATCGGCGGCCAAGGCGGCGAAACGCGGTATTTATGGGCAAGCCCGCCATTGAAGGCGACGGTAGCGCCAAGGAAGGCGGCAAAGGCGGCGACAACCACGGGGCGCGCATTGTCGAAGGCAGGAATGCTGAACTCGATCGCGAAATAAGCCGTGCCGAGTACATAGCCGAACGCCAGCCAGCGTGCCGACACCCGGCCGGCGTCATAGACCGCGATCGTCATGAAGGCCGCCGCCAGCAGCCCGGCAACGAACAGGTTGATCAGCAGGATGAAATTAGCGCTGCCCATGGCGTTTTGGCACTCCCCCCGAACAGCAAATCACCAACGCGCGAAAAAGACGTTAATTCGAAGCCGCCGCTGACGCTCAGCCAGCACTGGTCCGATTGGGAAGGACGACCGTTTCAGGCCGCTGATAGGACAGGCATACGCTGTCGCGGCCACTCCTTTTGGCTTTGTAGAGCGCTTCGTCGGCGCGGCGCATCAGCGGGTCCAGCCCTTCGTCGCTGGTGCGGGCGGCCACGCCGAAGCTCGCGGTCACTCTTGTGTCGGACGGAAGTCCGTCGATTCTGCCCGCCGAATAGACCGTGCGAATGGCTTCGGCAAACAGTCTTGCCGCGCCAAGGTCGCTGAGCGGCAACAGCACGGCGAACTCTTCGCCGCCGATACGGCCGGCAACGCCGCGCGTACCTGCAGCCGACAGAAGCTGGGCAGCGAAGTCGGCGATGACGCGATCGCCGGCCGCGTGGCCATGCTGATCGTTGAGCGCCTTGAAATGATCGAGATCGGCAAGCACCAGAGCAACCGGCAATTGCGCCGTGGCACAGTGCTGCAGGACAAGCATGGCGCGCTCCTCGAAGCCGCGGCGGTTGAGCAGGCCCGACAGCGGGTCTGTCAGGGTTTCGGTCTTCAGGGCCTTCATCACATCGAGCGCGGCGGCGCCGAACAGGCAAAGCGCAATAAGCAGCGACAGCAATGCATGCGACAGCAGCGCCGTCGTCCAATAGGACGAGGAGTAAAGCCCTTCATAGCTGGTGAACGGCCCATGCGCGATGACGACGGCAAGCGTCCGCGCCAGGAAGTTCAGGCCGGAAAGCAGCGACAGCACGAACAGGATCATTTCTGTCGGGCCGTTGTTGCGCACCACGCGCAACTCGGCGGCGACAACCAGGCTGATGCCGCCGAAGCTGAAATTGATGGCAAGGATGCGCCAGGTGAGATCCGGCCGGGCAAAAAGAAACCAGGAGAACGCGGCCAGGCCGCCGCAGGCCAGAATGCCGACCGCCGGGTAAGGCACGCGCCGCCCATAGCGCGCAATGACCGCGCCGGCGAGACAGCAGGTGGCGAAGGTGAAGCACAGGATCGAGATGAGCTTGGTCGGTGCCATGCCGACCGGCAGCGTGAAATACTGGAGCAGGAAGCCTGCGGCCGAGGCCGAGTAGCCCGCCGCCAGCACGCCCAGATAGGGACGGTGGCGCTGATAGAACCACAGCACGAGAAATGCCGCGCCGAGTGTGAGGGCGATGCCTGGATTGAGCAGCGCTATGAGCAGGCCGGTGTCCAAGCGCTGTAATTTCCCCTCGCTTCCCCTTGGAGCACCTTAGAGCGGAAGCCCAAACAAGCGGTTAAGCGAAAGCGAATATACGACAGGTGCGTCGACAAAGCCGCTGGGCGGAACCGCGAACGGCGAGCGGCGTTTCACGACGGCAACCAGGAGACGCTCCGATGGCCGACACGATCATGCTGACCGATCACGATGCAATTCGCTCATGGGCCGCGGCACGCGCCGGCTTTCCGGCGATCGTCGACGTGTCGCCCGAAGCCGGAACGCAGCCCATGCTGAGGCTGGTCTTCGGCCAGCATGCCTACCAGGACCAGGATGAGGCCGAACGCCCGGTCAATGCCGGCGGCTATGAACTGGTCGAATGGGACGAATGGTTCAAACTCTTCGACGAGCGCCAACTGGCGCTGGTCGTCGCAAAGGACCAACCCGGCCGCCGTGAGGGATTCCATGAATTCGTCAGGCGGCCCGACTGAAGAATGCCCGAACCGCATTGCGGCTCGGGCTCCTCATATCCGACTGCGCGCGCCTGCCCTATTTCCACTCGCGGATGTCGACGAAATGGCCGGCGATCGCCGCCGCCGCGGCCATTGCCGGCGACACCAGATGCGTCCGGCCCTTGAAGCCTTGGCGCCCCTCGAAATTGCGATTCGAGGTCGAGGCGCAGCGCTCATGCGGCTTCAGCCGGTCGTCGTTCATGGCAAGGCACATCGAGCAGCCCGGCTCACGCCAGTCAAAGCCGGCGGCGACAAAGATCTTGTCGAGGCCTTCGGCCTCTGCCTGTTCCTTGACCAGGCCGGAGCCCGGCACGATCATCGCACTGACCCGCGGATTGACTTGTCTGCCCTCGATCACCTTGGCGGCGGCGCGCAGATCCTCGATGCGGCCATTGGTGCAGGAGCCGATGAAGACGCGATCGAGTTCGATATCGGTGATCTTGGTGCCCGGCTTCAGGCCCATATAGTCGAGTGCGCGCTGCTTGGAGGTGCGCTTGTTCTCATCAGTGATGTCGTCCGGGTTCGGCACGATGCCTTGCACCGAGACCACGTCCTCGGGCGAGGAGCCCCAGGAGACGATCGGCGGCAGCTTTGCCGCGTCGAGCACGACCACCTTGTCGAAATGCGCGCCTTCGTCGGACTGCAGCGTCTTCCAGTAGGCGAGCGCGGCGTCCCAGGCTTCGCCCTTGGGGGCGCGCGGCTTGTCCTTGACATAGGCGAAGGTGGTCTCGTCGGGCGCGATCAGGCCGGCGCGGGCGCCGGCTTCGATCGACATGTTGCAGATCGTCATGCGGCCTTCCATCGACAGCGCACGGATTGCCTCGCCGGCATATTCGATGACATAGCCGGTGCCGCCGGCCGTGCCGATCTCGCCGATGATGGCGAGGATGATGTCCTTGGCGGTGACGCCTTCCGGCAGTGCGCCGTCGACGCGCACCAGCATGTTCTTGGCCTTGCGCTGGATCAGCGTCTGCGTCGCCAGCACATGCTCGACTTCCGAGGTGCCGATGCCATGCGCCAGCGCCCCGAACGCGCCATGCGTCGAGGTGTGGCTGTCGCCGCAGACGATGGTCATGCCGGGCAGCGTAAAGCCTTGCTCGGGACCGATGATGTGGACGATGCCCTGGCGGATATCCTTCTCGGAATAATATTCGATGCCGAAATCCTTGGCGTTCTTGGCCAGCGCCTCGACCTGGATGCGGCTTTCCTCGTTCTTGATGCCGAACTTGCGCTCGGGCGAGGTCGACACATTGTGGTCGACCACGGCCAGCGTCTTTTCCGGATGCCGAACCTTGCGGCCGGTTATGCGCAGGCCTTCGAAAGCTTGCGGGCTGGTGACTTCGTGGACCAGATGGCGGTCGATATAGAGCAGGCAGGTGCCGTCGTCCTGGCGGTCGACAACATGGTCGTCGAAAATCTTGTCGTAGAGGGTGCGGGGTGCGCTCATTTGCGTAAATCCGTCGATTTAAAAAGGGAAAACGACGCCGGTCGGACCGGCGAAACAGCCTGGCGAGTCTGCCCTAGCTAAGTCGGCTGGTCAGCGCCCCGCAGACGCGCGCGGAAAATCGCGACGGCAGGCGTTTCCTGTCCTGCAGCACGAAACCTTTATAGGCCGGATCGCCAAAAAGCTCTTCCATGGCGCTGCTCATATCAATGTTTTGGCTTTTCAGCAATCGCGTCTGCCTTCGCTCACAGCACCTCGAACACGAAGGTCTTCACCAGCGCGTCGGGCTCGGCGATTGCGTAGCAGCGGAACCACGGGCTCTCCTCGACCGGCCGCCATTTTTTCGCCTGCTCCAGTTCGCCAAACACGGCTTGAAACCCGCCGCTTTCAAACACCTGGTCGCGGACCGTGAAGATGGCGTGGCCGCCCGTCCTGGTGATGCGTACCAGTTCATGCAGGCCCGACGCCGGTGCGTGGCTGATGGTGAACACGCCGGTCGAGAAAAAGGCGCGGAAATACCCGTCCGCCCAAGGCAATGGCCCGCCGAGCATCGCCTGTTTCAGCTCGCTGTAGGCCTGCCGGCTGCCGGCGATTTTCAGCATGTCCTGCGACAGGTCGAGCCCGGCAATATCGTGGTAGCCGAGTGCCTTCAGGGACGGCCCCGACAGGCCGGTGCCGCAGCCGGCGTCGAGCAGCGGCCCTTCGCCCGCCGGCACATGGCGCGCCACCCAGGCGGTGATCAGGAACGGCAGGAGATAGCCGAGCGCCGCGGTTTCGCCGTCATAGGTCGCGGCCCATTGCGCATAGGCCTTGGCGAGCGTCTCAGGCGTGTCGGCCGTATAGACCGCTTCCAGCGCCGCATTGGCCTTGTCGATGATCATGGGTCCTCCCCGGTCGCGTCCGATCGATGGTAGCGCCGTTTTCGCCTGCCTTCTATTCCCCATGCTGGTGGCGGAGCCGCTTCTCCAGCGCCCGCAAGACCAACGATAGGCCAACGGTCAGGATGAGATAGATATAGGCGACGATCGAATAGGTTTCGAAGAAGCGGAACGAGCCAGCGGCGTAGATCTTGCCCATCTGGGTGATGTCGGCGACGCCGAGCACCGAGACCAGCGAGGAATCCTTGACCATGGCGACGAAATCATTGCCGAGCGGCGGCAGGATGGTGCGGATCGCCTGCGGAAAGATGACCAGCCGGAAGAGCTGGGTGCGCGTCAGCCCGAGCGCCTTGGCCGCCTCGATCTGCCCCTTCTCGACCGCCTGGATACCGGCGCGGAACACCTCCGAGATGAAGGCGGAATAGCCGATGGTCAGCGCCATGACGGCGCGCCAAAGCAACGACACGTCGCGTACCAGCAGCTCACCGAAGAGGCCGGCGCTTTGCAGCGGCGCCGTCAGCGCGTTCCATGCCGCGACGAAGGCCGGCGCCCCGGCAAAGGCGATCCAGAACAACAGCACCAGCATCGGCACGCCGCGGATGATCTCGACGTAGAAGCGGCCGATCTGGCTGAGCCAGCGTGAGCCCGACAGGCCCATCAGCGCGACGCCGAGGCCGATCGCGCAAGCCAGCGCGAAGGCGACCACCGTGACGAAGATGGTGACGCCGATGCCCTTGGCGACGGTTGCGAAGACCTGGGCATAGAGGTCGCTGGCAGCGATGAAGATGGCGGCGGCCAAGGCGATCGCCACGGCCACGGCAAGCCACCACGGGAAGTCGGATTTGGCTGAGGCGAGAGGCGCCGACGGCATCAAGCGGTACCGATAACAGAGTCACGAAGGCAGCGTTCTGTCACACCCCCCTCTGGCCTGCCGGCCATCTCCCCCTCAAGGGGGGAGATCGGCAGCTTTGACCTCGCGGCCCGTTCTGCAACACTGAAAATTGGCGAAAGCCGATGCGAAATCCGATCTCCCCCCTTGAGGGGGAGATGTCCGGCAGGCCAGAGGGGGGTGTACGAGCGCAGAGTCAGCGCGAGTTCCCGCGCACAATCGTCATGAAATGCGCGCAACAAGCGGGCCTACTGCCCCATCTTGTAGTCGAGGAACCACTTCTTGTTGAGCGCGTCGAGCGTACCGTCGGCCTTGAGCGCGGCGATTGCCGCGTTGACCGGCTTCACCAGGTCGGAGCCCTTGGGGAAGATGAAACCGAAATCCTCGGTGCCGAGTGGGCCGCCGATCAGCTTAAGGCCGCCGTTGGACGCATCGACATAGCCCTTGCCGGCAGTGCCGTCGGTGAGCACGACGTCGACGTCGCCGGCCTTCAGCGCCTGCACCGTCGCGCCGAATGTCTCGAACAGCTTGATGCGCGGGTTCTGCTCGTTGCCGTCGAGCACGCTGTAGACGGCGGTGTAGAAGGGCGTGGTGCCGGCCTGCGCGCCGATCAGCCCGTCCTTGAAGGCGGCGAACGTCTTGGCATCGGTGAAGCGCTTCTCGTCGCCGCGCACCAGCATGAACTGTTCCGAGCGCATATACGGGTCGGAGAAATCGACCTTCTGCTTGCGGTCGTCCTTGATGGTGATGCCGGTCATGCCGATGTTGTACTGATTGTCGGAAACCGCCTGGATCATCGCGTCCCAAGAGGTATTCTGGTACTCGACCTTGAAATTCAGCCGTTTGGCGATCTCGTTCATCGCGTCATATTCCCAACCGATCTGCTTGCCGGTCTTGGCATCGATGAACTGCAGCGGCGGATAGGCGTTTTCGGTCACCACCACCACCTTCTTGCCGCCGAGGTCGGGCAGCGCCTGCGCCAGAGCCGCGACCGGCACGAGAAGGCAAGCCAGCAGGCCGGCCAGCAGCAGTTTCGAATTTATCATGACTATGCTCCCCAGGAACTGAACCGCCTCGATCGACCGAGGCATGTAGGAAATCCGGCGCCGACTTTAGCTTTCCGCAGGCGCCTTGCAAGCCGCTCCGATGCGGCGCTCGGCACGAAAATGAATTCCAATGCTTTCAACGGCGGCAATTACAGAACGATCCGTATCGATTGCGGACCGGCAAAATCGAATCCACCTCGCGAAATAAAAAGGCGGCCGAAGCCGCCTTTCCAAAACCATGAGTTTTGAAGACGCCTTATTCGGCGGCAGTTGCTTCCGCGGCCTTGGCGGCCTCGTCGGCGGCCTTCTTCTCGGCGGCGTCCTGCGCGGCCTTCTCGGCGGCCAGCGCCTGGGCGGCGGCCACTTTCTCGGCCTCGATGCGCGCCTTCTCGGCGTTCAGCGCATCGCGCTCTTCGTCGTTTAGCTTGCGGGCGCGCACACCGGTGTTTTCCGAAATGCGGGCCGACTTGCCGCGACGGTCACGCAAATAGTACAGCTTGGCGCGACGCACCTTGCCGCGGCGCACGATCTCGACGCCCTCGACCATCGGCGAATAGACCGGGAACACACGCTCCACGCCTTCGCCGTAGGAGATCTTGCGGACGGTGAAGTTTTCCTGGAAGCCGGCGCCGGCGCGGGCGATGACGACGCCCTCATAGGCCTGCACGCGGGTGCGGGTGCCTTCGGTCACGCGGACCTGGACGCGCACGGTATCGCCGGGCTGGAATTCGGGGAGCTTGCGCTTGGCTTCGATCTTGGCGGCCTGCTCGGCCTCAAGCTGACGGAGGATGTCCATCTCATAGATCCACTTCTTGTTCTTCCGACAGTCAGAGCGTCCGACACT
The DNA here is from genome assembly GCF_040320365.1 of Mesorhizobium sp. M0701. Classification (NCBI taxonomy): domain Bacteria; kingdom Pseudomonadati; phylum Pseudomonadota; class Alphaproteobacteria; order Hyphomicrobiales; family Phyllobacteriaceae; genus Mesorhizobium; species Mesorhizobium sp. M0701. The sequence goes on along the minus strand of NZ_JAMYPO010000030.1, from coordinate 72,854 downwards.
CGCCTTGCAGTCGCATCGACCGCTCGGCTATGCCCTTCGTTCGAGAACGTCTGTTCGAGAACATCGGGCAGGGGCGACTACACCGTCATTGTTGACGGGCCAGAAGATCGCTCTTGGCAGATTTTTCTTCCGGTTCGGCGCGCACATACAGCTATTTCGGCGCTTTGTCACGTCTTCGCCGTTTCTTTTTTGGGCCGTTTCTTTTTTGCGCTGCTTTTTGGGCTGGCGCCCGCTGTGGCAATCCCGTGATCGCTTGTGGTCTAGGGGGTTGCGCCCGCGCGTCAAGCTTTCTAAGCCGGAAGACAGGCATTTTCCTCCAGCGACGACACCCCTCATGCCAATCTTGGACGCGGTCCTGCTCTTTCTCGCCGGCTTTCTATCAGGCGCGGTCAACGCCGTTGCCGGCGGCGGCACGTTCATAACCTTTGGCGCCATGACACTGGCCGGCCTGCCGCCGATCGTCGCCAATGCGACATCGTCGGTGACGCAATTTCCTGGCTACATCACCTCGACGCTCGCCTATTGGCACGACATCAAGCATTTCTGGCGCGGCGCACTGCTGCTCAGCCTCATTTCGGCTCTCGGTGCGCTGTCTGGCGCGCTTATCCTTCTAGGGCTCGACAACCCGTCGTTCCGCGCCTTGGTGCCGTGGCTGCTGCTGGCGGCAACCGCACTGTTCGCTGCCGGGCCATGGCTGAAGCCGGCGCCCAAGCCGGAGCATGAGGCCGCGGTAGGTTCGCTGGTCGGGTCGCTGGCGCAGTTCGCCACCGCCGTCTATGGCGGCTTCTTCGGCGCCGGCATGGGCGTCATGATGCTGGCGACGCTCGGTCTCACCCAGTCCGGCGACTATCACCGGCTGAACGCACTGAAGAACATGCTGGCCGTGGTCATCGCTGCGGTTGCCATCCTCGTCTTCGTCTCGGGCGGCGTCATTGCCTGGCTGCAGGCGATCATCATGATCCCGGGTGGCGCGCTGGGCGGCTATGCCGGCGTCTGGATCGCCAGGCGCGTGCCGCAGAAGGCGGTGCGCGGCTTCGTCATCGCCGTCGGCCTGTTCCTGGCTTTCTACTATTTCGATAAGGGCTGAGCGGCTCGACCATGATCCCGAAAAGTGGGATCCGGTTTTCGGAAAAGATCATGGTCAAACAGCAAGATGGAGTCTGATTCATCCCGATTTTATTGGGATGGATCAGGCTCCAGCAGATCCGGCCGTCGCTCCTTCGTCAGCCTCTCCGCTTCGGCCCGCCGCCACGCCGCGATCTTCCTGTGATTGCCCGAAATCAGCACTTCGGGAATCGGCCGGCCCTCGAACTCCTGCGGCCGCGTATAATGCGGATGTTCGAGCAGGCCGTTTTCAAAGCTCTCTTCCTCGCCCGATACCGCATTGCCCATGACGCCGGGCAGCAGGCGCACCACGGCGTCGAGCAGCACGAGTGCCGCCGGCTCGCCGCCGGACAGGATGAAGTCGCCGATCGAAACTTCTTCGAGGCCGCGCGCCTCGATGACCCGCTGGTCGACGCCTTCGAAGCGGCCGCAGACGATCACCGCACCCGGCCCAGCGGCGAGTTCGCGCACGCGTGCCTGGTTCAGCGGCTTGCCGCGCGGGCTCATCAGCAGGCGCGGACGTGGATCGCCTGCCGGCGAGGCGTGGTCGATGGCGCTGGCCAGCACGTCTGCCCGCATCACCATGCCGGCGCCGCCGCCGGCCGGCGTGTCATCGACGGTCCGGTGGCGATCGCTGGCAAAGTCGCGGATCTGGACTGTTTCGAGCGACCAAATGCCGGTCTCCAGCGCGCGGCCGGCTAGCGACAGGCCGAGCGCGCCGGGAAACATGTCGGGATAGAGCGTCAGCACCGAAGCCGAAAAACTCACCGGTTGCCTCCGGCGTCCCTCGGCCCGCGCGGCCTACCCTTGGGGTCGAAACCGTCGTCAGCGAGAGGCTCGCCGTCCTCGTCCTCGACCAACCCTGCGGCGGCTGGATCAACGCGGACAAAGCCGCCGGCGATCGACACTTCCGGAACGGCGGCCTGCGTGAACGGGATGAGCACCCCTTTGCGCCCCGCCAGCGTCACGTCGAGAATGTCGCCGCCGCCGAAATTGTGCACGGCGACGACCTTGCCGACGACCGCACCGGTGTCGTCCTTGACCTCCAGTCCGACGAGGTCGGCATGGTAGAATTCATCCTCTTCGCCCTCATCGGGCAACACCGAACGATCTACGAACAATTCGGTGCCGGCCAGCGCCTCGGCGGCATTGCGGTCGTTGACGCCTTTGAACCGCACCACCACCACGGTGTTGGCGGGCCTGATGTCGACGATCTGGAAGGCGCGGCCATCCCTGGCGTAGAGCGGACCGTAATCGGCCAGCGCCAGCGGGTCGCCGGTAAAGCTCTTGACGCGCAATTCGCCCTTGATGCCATGCGCGGCACCGATCACGGCCATCTGGACGGGGTTTTGCGGCTTGATCATCTGCGGAAAATCCTTTGCCTTGCTCTAACCCCAGCCCGTCGTCATTTCAATGACGCTGCTCTTCACCGCTTCCTAACCCGCGTGCCGGAAGATGGCGGGAACTGGAAGAGTGCAATGCAGGAATTCCTCATACCGGCAAAACCCGACCTGCAGGCGGCGCGCGAGGCCTGGCTGAAGATGCTGGCGCGCGAACGCCGGCTATCGCCCGAAACCGTCGAGGCCTATGAGCGCGACACGCGCCAGTTCCTGCATTTCCTGACCGGCCATTGCGGCGGCTCGCCCGGCATTTCCGACATCGCCGATCTGCGCCCCGCCGATTTGCGCGGCTTTCTCGCTGCCCGCCGTGCCGAGGGCGCCGGCGCCCGCACGCTCGGGCGCGGGCTGGCCGGCATCCGTTCGCTGCTGCGTTTCCTGGAACGGCGCGGCCTCGCCAATGCGGCAGGTGCGACAGCCTTGCGCGCGCCGCGGCAGCCGAAATCGCTGCCCAAGCCGCTGACCGCAAGCGATGCAAAACACGTCGTCTCGGTGGAAGGCCAACTGGCGGAGGAGCCGTGGATTGCCGCGCGCAACGCCGCCGTGCTGACCCTGCTCTATGGGTCCGGCTTGCGGATCTCCGAGGCGCTCGGCCTGTCGGGCGCCGATCTTTCCTCACCTGGTGATACCGTGCTGCGCGTCACCGGCAAGGGTGGCAAGACCCGGCTGGTGCCGGTGCTGCCGGTGGCGCTGCGGGCGATTGCCGAATACCGCCGCTTGTGTCCCTGGCATCTCGATCCCAAGGGCCTGCTGTTTCGCGGTGCCCGCGGCGGCCCACTCAACCCGGCAATCGTCCAGCGCGACATGGCCAAGCTGCGCTCGGCGCTCAACCTGCCCGACACGGCGACGCCGCATGCGCTGCGCCATTCCTTCGCCACGCATCTGCTAGGGCGGGGCGGCGACCTGCGCACCATCCAGGAGTTGCTCGGCCACGCCAGCCTGTCGACAACCCAGATATACACCGGCGTCGACACCGCCAGGCTGCTCGAGATTTACGAAGCAGCTCATCCTCGTACGTGATCGATGCATGTGTCGGTGGGCATCTCGCAACAATTTTGATGCGCCGGTTAACCGTTTTGCCGCTTTTTGCGCCTAGAACCGCAGCATGAAACGCCTCATCGCCATCGCCGACCGCGCGACCCATATGTCGCTGAAGCTGCTCGTCGCGCTCAACGCCCTGTTTTTCCTCTCTTTCCTCATCGTCGCGCTGCTCGCCGCGGGCAAGGCACGCGCCGAGACTTCGGCCTGCGCCGGTAGCGATATGCTGAGCGCGCTGCAAAAGGACGACCCGGCTGCCTACCGCAAGATCGAGGCAGACGCGGCAGCGACGCCGAACGGCAAGGGCCTGCTGTGGAAGCTCGAAAAATCGGGCGAAAAACCGTCCTTCCTGTTCGGCACCATGCACGTTACCGACCCGCGCGTCACCACGCTGCCACCCGCCGCGCAGAAGGCATTCGATGCGGCTGGCACCGTCATCATCGAGACCACCGAAGTGCTCGACAAGCAGAAGATGATGGCCGCACTGCTGAAAGAGCCGGATCTGATGATGTTCACCGACAAGACGACGCTTTCGTCGCTGCTGTCGCCGGAGGATGCGGCGGTGGTCAACAAGGCGCTCGATGCGCGTGGCATCCCGCCAGCGACCGTCGCCAAGATGAAACCCTGGTTGCTGTCGGCGATGGTGGCGCTACCTGCATGCGAAGTCGCCCGCCAGGCTGGCGGTGCGCCGGTGCTCGACGTCAAGCTTGCCAAGGACGCCGAGGCTTCGGGCAAATCGGTCGAGGGCCTGGAGACAATCGCCGACCAGCTGCGCGCCATGGCTTCGCTGCCGATCGCCTTTCACCTGAAGGGGCTGGTCGATACGCTGAAGCTTGGCGACAAGGTGAACGATGTCAACGAAACCATGATCGTGCTTTACCGGCGTGGCGACACTGGCATGTATGTACCGCTGTTTCGGGCCGTCATCCCCGAACAAGTCGACGACCAATCGGGTTACGCCGAATTCGAGCAGACCATGATCACCAGCCGCAACAAGGTGATGGTCGATCGTGCAGCGCCGATCCTCGCCCACGGCAATGTCTTCATGGCGGTCGGCGCCATGCACCTTCCCGGAGCGCAAGGCTTGGTCGAGGGTTTCCGCAAGACCGGCTATACGGTGACCGCCGTCAACTGAACGACACGGCGGAGTTGCACACCGAATCATTGCCGAGGCGGGATCAGCCCTTACGCGTGGCGCGACGGCGGACCAGCCGCGCTTCGTGCCAAGAAACCGAAAAAGGTTCGGTTTGGCTCGATCGAACCCATTTTGCGGTGGAAATGCATGCTTGCGAGCGATTCCGGATCAGAATTGCCCTGTTTTCGGCGTTTTCAACGCCTAATGTGAAACCGATTCAACGATTGTACGTTGATGGCTATTACTTGATGTTTTTCATCCACGGAGGACACTTTTATGGCGAACACACCCAATCCGAACGACCCATTCACCTCACCGGGTACCGCACGGCCACGCGGCGGCGGCAGCGGCTGGCTGATTGCACTGGTCGTCGTTATCCTGGCAATTGTCGCCTATTATGTTTTTGGAAGACGTAGCGAGGCACCTGCGCCTGCCGAACCGCCCGCAGCCAGCACACCGGCTCCGGCCCCAGCACCTGCCGAGCCGATGAAGCCAGCCGAACCGGCTCCTGCGCCAGCTCCGGCGACACCCGCTCCGGCTCCCGCTCCGGCAGAACCTGCACCCGCTCCGGCCCCTGCGCCAGCCCCGGCTCCGGCTCCCGCACCAGCACCGGCCCCGGCTCAGTGATCAGACTGCTGATTTAATATATGAACGGTCCGCTGAAAGGCGGGCCGTTTTTTTGGGGAGCAGCCGTCGATGCTCTGAGCTGCGATTAGCCATGGGTTAACTTCATCTTCGTCATCCAGCGCGGAGCAGGAGCGAAGCGACATCGCGGAGACCCTGGAATCCATCTGTGGTTCAGAATGGAGGCCGTCTGTGGTGATCCTTCGCGCCCCTCTCTGTCCTGCCGGACATCTCCCGCACTTGGGGGGAGATTGGCTGTCAGCCCCGCTTTCGCCAATCGCCACCGTCGCCTGCGATTCAACCGCTCAGATATGGATCGGCTTGAAGAACGTCGCCAATGCCGCCTCCTTTACCGCTTCCGACATCGTCGGATGGGCGTGACAGGTGCGGGCTAGGTCTTCCGACGAGCCGCCAAATTCCATCAGCACGGCCGCCTCATGGATCATCTCGCCGGCGCCGAAGCCGACGATGTGGACGCCGAGCACACGGTCGCTGGCCTTGTCGGCCAGGATTTTCACAAAGCCGTCGGTGTGCAGCATGGCGCGCGCGCGGCCATTGGCGCTGAACGGGAATTTTCCGGCCTTGTAGTCGACGCCGGCCTTTTTCAATTCTTCTTCGGTCTTGCCGATCGAGGCGATTTCCGGCGTGGTGTAGACGACGCTCGGAATCACGTCATAGTTCACATGACCGGCCTGGCCGGCGATGGTTTCGGCCACCGCCACGCCCTCGTCCTCAGCCTTGTGTGCAAGCATCGGCCCGGCGATGACATCGCCGATGGCATAGATGCCATGCACGTTGGTCCTGAGATGGCCGTCGGTCTTGACCCGGCCGCGCTCATCGACGTCGACGCCGGTCTCCTTCAGCCCGAGAGCGTCCGAATAGGCCCGTCGTCCCGTCGCAATCAGCACCGCGTCCGCCTCGATCGTCTCGGCTGCTCCGCCCTTGACCGGCTCGAAGGTAACCGTCGCCCCCTTCTTGGCCTTGGCGACGCCAGTCACCTTGGCGCCCAGCCTGAACTCAAAGCCCTGCTTCGACAGCAGGCGCTGGAACTGCTTGGAGACCTCGCCATCCATGCCGCCCAGGATGGTGTCGAGGAACTCGACCACGGTGACTTTGGCGCCGAGCCGCGCCCAGACCGAGCCGAGCTCCAGACCGATGACACCACCGCCGACCACCACCAGATGGCCCGGCACCTTGTCCAGCGACAGCGCGCCGGTCGACGAGACGATCACCTTCTCATCGAAATCGACCTCGACGCCGGGAATGCCGGCGACGTCGGAGCCTGTGGCGATGACGATGTTCTTGGTCTCGATCTCCTCGACCTTGCCGTCATCGGAGGTCACCGACACCTTGCCGGCCGCAACCACCTTGCCGGTGCCACGAAAACTGTCGATCTTGTTCTTCTTGAACAGGAAGGCGACGCCATTGACATTGGCCGTCACCGTCGCATCCTTGTGTGCCATCATCTTCCCAAGATTGAGCTTGGGCGCGCCGATCTCGACGCCGAGCGCCTCGAAGGAATGGCCGGCCTCGGCAAATATCTCGGACGCATGCAGCAGCGCCTTTGACGGGATGCAGCCGATGTTGAGGCAGGTACCGCCGAAGGTCGGGTTCTTTTCGACTACCGCCGTCTTCAGACCGAGCTGCGCCGCCTTGATGGCGCAGACGTAGCCGCCTGGTCCCGATCCGATGATAACGACGTCATAGGCCATGATACTGTCCCTTTTGCTTTAGCGGCCGCCGCCGATTTCCAGATTGGCGCCTGTTGTGTAGGACGCCTCGTCCGACAGCAGCCAGAGAATTGCGGCTGCGACCTCCTCGGCGGTGCCGACGCGCTGCATGGGCACCACCTTGCGCATTCTCTCGACGCGATCCGGCTGCCCGCCGGAGGCATGAATTTCGGTGTCGATGATGCCCGGGCTGACCGCGTTGACACGAATGCCTTCACCGGCCACTTCGCGGGCAAGCCCGATGGTGAAGGAATCGACCGCGCCCTTCGAGGCGGCGTAGTCGACATATTGACCCGGCCCGCCAAGCCTTGCCGCGATCGAAGAAACATTGACGATGGCGCCACCCTTGCCGCCATGCCTGGTCGACATCCGCTTCACCGCCTCGCGGGCACAAAGCATCGGCGCGATCACATTGATGCGCATCATGCGCTCCAGCCTTGCAGCGCTAAGCTCGTCGACGCGCGCGCTCTGGTCGACCACGCCGGCATTGTTGACGAGCGCGTCGAGTCGACCGAAACGGCCATCGACAGCCTCGAACATGGCCAATACGTCCGTCTCGCTGCCGACATCGGCCTTGACGGCGAAGGCTTCTCCGCCAGCGGCATCGACGTCGGCGACCACCGCTTCGGCGGCTTTTGCATTCGACGCGTAATTGACCGCAATGCGATAGCCGGCCTTGGCGGCAAGCCTGCATGTAGCGGCGCCGATGCCGCGGCTGCCGCCGGTCACCAGCAGGATTTTTCCGCTCGCGCTCATTCCTGACATCCCTTCAGGGCAAAGACGTCCCAGGGCACCTTGGAAAAGCCGTTGGCGCCATAGGCCGCCGACATCTGCAGCGACGCTCCCAGATCGGGCAGGATCAGCTTCTTCGGCGCATCCTTTCCTTCGCCCGGCAGCAACGCGATATTGCCCTGGTCGTCGGCAGTGTAGATGACGCCCTCCCACACAGTGCAGGCGGCGAGTTCGTCGCCGGTGACGTCGCCGGCCGGGCATTTGTACATCAGCGAGCCATGCGGCCGCGCCACGCCCTCCGTCCACATGACGATGCCGTCGAGCACGACGCCCTTGTCGAGCACCATCTTGAAGCTGTTGGTGACGGCGGCCGACTCGCCGGTCGGCCTGAAATCGATCTCGGCGGCGTTTTCAGGATCGCCATAGACGGCGAGCTCGAGCGGGCAGGCGGCATGGGCGGCGGAGACCGTCTGCACGCCGAGTGCGCAGATTGTGACAAACAAACCGGACCGGAAACGAGACGAACTCATCCGGCGGCGCAGATCCATGCTCCGGCTCACGTCGGCTGCCCCTAGAGGTCGAGCACCAGCCGCTCAGGATCCTCCAGGCTTTCCTTGACGCGGACCAGGAAGGTCACCGCTTCCTTGCCGTCGACGATGCGGTGGTCGTAGGACAGCGCCAGATACATCATCGGCCGGATCACGATCTGGCCGCCGACCACCACCGGCCGCTCCTGGATCTTGTGCATGCCCAAAATGCCCGACTGCGGCGCATTGAGGATCGGCGTCGACATCAGCGACCCGTAAACGCCACCGTTGGAAATCGTGAACGTGCCGCCTTGCATATCGGCGACGGAGAGCTTGCCGTCGCGCGCCGCAAGCCCCAGCCTGCCAATGTCCTTCTCGATTTCGGCGATGGACATCTGGTCGGCATTGCGCACAACCGGCACGACAAGGCCTTTTTCGGTGCCGACGGCAACGCCGATATGAGCGTAGTTCTTGAAGATGATGTCGGTGCCGTCGATCTCGGCATTGACCGAAGGGATCTCCTTCAGCGCATGGGTGACGGCCTTGGTGAAGAAGCCCATGAAGCCGAGCTTCACGCCGTGCTTCTTCTCGAACACGTCCTTGTATTTGCTCCTCAGCGCCATTACCGCGCTCATGTCGACCTCGTTGAATGTGGTCAGCATGGCGGCGGTCGATTGCGCTTCCTTGAGGCGGCGCGCGATCGTCTGGCGCAGCTTGGTCATGCGCACGCGCTCCTCGCGCGACGCATCGTCGGCCGGGGACGGCGCGCGCGCGGCAACGGGTGCCGGTACAGGCGCTGCCTTCGGCATTTCGGCCGGCTGCGACGGCGCGCCCCTGGCGATAAGGTCGAGCACGTCGCCTTTCAGCACCTGGCCGCGCTTGCCCGAGCCCGACACCTGGTCGACCGCGAGATTGTGCTCGGCCAGCAGCTTTGCCGCCGACGGCGCCGGCGGCATTGTGCGCGTCTCGATCGCGCCGGCGTCGCCGGCGATCTTGGCCGTCTCGGCAGCGGCCTGCTTGACGCTCGAGGCTGCGGTGGGAGCCGAGGCCTGTGACACCGCATCCTGTTTCTCCGCCGGAGCGGCGGCGGCATTGGCTGCCGCGCCGGCGCCTGCCGAAATCGTGCCGAGCAGTGCGCCGACGCCGACCGTCTCGCCTTCCTTGACGGCGATCTCGGCGAGCGTGCCCGCGGCGGCGGCCGGCACTTCCACCGTCACCTTGTCGGTTTCGAGTTCGACCAGCGGCTCATCGGCGGCGATCGCGTCGCCGACCTTCTTGAACCATTTGCCGATGGTCGCCTCGGTGACGGATTCACCAAGTGTCGGGACGCGGATTTCGGTTGCCATTGTGCCTGTCCGTTTCTTTCGGTTCTGTTCTATTCACCAAGCGCGTCGTCGAGCAAGGCGGCAAGCTGGGCGAGATGCTTCGACATCAATCCGGTCGCCGGCGAGGCGGCGGCTGGCCGGCCGGTATAGCGCACCCGCTGATGCTTGGCGTCGATATGCGCCAGCACCCATTCGAGATACGGGTCGATGAACGACCATGCGCCCATGTTCTTGGGCTCCTCCTGGCACCACACCATCTCGGCATTGCGAAAGCGCGACAGTTCGGTGATCAGCGCCTTGGCCGGGAACGGATAGAGCTGCTCGACGCGCAGCAAATAGATGTCGTTGATGCCGCGCTTCTCGCGCTCTTCGTAGAGGTCGTAATAGACCTTGCCCGAACAGAGCACGACACGGCGGATTTTCGAATCCTTGGTGAGCTTGATGGCCTGGCCTGACAGCAGCTGCGCGTCGTCCCACAACAGCCGGTGAAAGGCGCTTTCGCCCGACATTTCCGGCAGCGTCGATACCGCCCGCTTGTGGCGCAGCAGCGACTTCGGCGTCATCAGGATCAGCGGCTTACGGAAGTCCCGCTTCAATTGCCGGCGCAAGATGTGGAAGTAATTGGCCGGCGTCGTGACGTTGGCGACCTGCATGTTGTCTTCGGCACAAAGCTGCAGGAAGCGCTCGAGCCGGGCCGACGAATGCTCCGGCCCCTGGCCTTCATAGCCATGCGGCAGCAGGCAGACGAGGCCCGACATTCTGAGCCATTTGCGCTCGCCCGACGAGATGAACTGGTCGAACACCACCTGGGCGCCGTTGGCGAAGTCGCCGAACTGCGCTTCCCACAGCGTCAGCGCCTTCGGCTCGGCCAGCGAGTAGCCATATTCGAAGCCGAGCACGGCCTCTTCCGACAGCATCGAGTTGATGACCTCGAAGCCGGCCTGCGCCGCCGACAGATTGTTGAGCGGAATGTAGCGTGTCTCGTCGCGCTGGTCGTAGAGCACGGAATGGCGCTGCGAGAAGGTGCCGCGCTCCGAATCCTGTCCGGACAGCCGGATCGGATTGCCGTCGAGCAGGATGGCGCCGAAGGCCAGCGCCTCGGCCGTCGACCAGTCGATGCCTTCGCCGGACTCGATCGCCTGGCGGCGGTTGTCGAGGAAGCGGATGATCGTCCTGTGCGCCTCGAAATCCTTCGGCACCTCGGTCAGTTTCTTGCCGATCTCCTTCAGCATCTTGACCGGCACGGCGGTCTTGCCGCGCCGCTGTTCGTCCTGGTTGTCGGCCGAGCGCAGGCCGGACCACGCGCCGTCCAGCCAGTCCGCCTTGTTCGGCTTGTAATGCTGGCCCACCTCGAATTCCTGCTCGAGATGCGCCCGCCAATCGGCCTTCATCTTTTCGAACTCGGCCTGGGTGATGTGGCCTTCGGAAATCAGCCGGTCGGCATAGATCTGCACCGTCGTCTTCTGGTTGCGGATCTTGCGATACATGATCGGTTGGGTGAAGGCGGGCTCGTCGCCCTCATTGTGGCCGAAGCGGCGGTAGCAGAACATGTCCACCACGACAGGCTTGTGGAACTTCATGCGGAATTCGATCGCCACCTTGGTCGCATGGACCACGGCTTCCGGATCGTCGCCATTGACGTGGAAGATCGGCGCCTCGATCATCTTGGCCACGTCGGACGGATAGGGCGACGAGCGCGAGAAGCGCGGGTTGGTGGTGAAGCCGATCTGGTTGTTGATGATGAAATGCAGCGTGCCGGCGACGCGGTGGCCGCGCAGGCCCGACAGGCCGAGGATTTCGGCAATCACGCCCTGGCCGGCAAAGGCGGCGTCGCCATGCAGCAGCAAGGGCAGCACCTTAGCACGCTCTTCCAGCGGCACGATCTCCTCGCGGCTGCGGCCGAACAGATAGTCCTGTTTGGCGCGCGCCTTGCCCATCACCACCGGGTCGACGATTTCCAGATGCGAGGGATTGGCGGTCAGCGACAGATGCACCTTGTTGCCGTCGAACTCGCGATCCGACGAGGCACCGAGATGGTACTTCACGTCGCCCGAGCCCTCGACCTCGTCGGGCGCGGCCGAGCCGCCCTTGAACTCGTGGAAAATGGCGCGGTGCGGCTTGGCCATCACCTGCGACAGCACGTTCAGCCGGCCGCGATGCGCCATGCCGAGCACGATCTCCTTCATGCCGAGCTGGCCGCCGCGCTTGATGATCTGCTCCAGCGCCGGGATCAGTGACTCGCCGCCATCAAGGCCGAAGCGCTTGGTGCCCTTGTATTTGACATCGATGAATTGCTCGAAGCCTTCCGCCTCGACAAGCTTCTGCAGGATTGCCTTCTTGCCGGCGGCGGTGAAGGAGATCTCCTTGTCGGTGCCTTCGATACGCGCCTGGATCCAGGCCTTCTCCTCGGGATCGGAAATATGCATGAATTCGACGCCGAGCGTCGAGCAATAGGTCCGGGTCAGGATATCGAGCATCTGCCGGATGGTGCCGAATTCCAGCCCGAGCACATTGTCGAGGAAGATCGGCCGGTCGTAGTCGGCTTCGGTGAAGCCGTAATTCTCCGGCGACAGCTCGTTATAATCCTCGAGCGGCTTGGCAATGCCAAGCGGATCGAGATTGGCGTGCAGGTGGCCGCGCATGCGGAAGGCGCGGATCATCATGATGGCGCGGACGGAATCGCGCGTCGCCTGATGCACGTCGGCGTCGGAAAGCGCTGCGCCGTTGCCGGCCGCCCTGTCCTTGACCTTTTTTTCGATGTGCTTTTCGACCAGGCCCCAATTGCCGTCCAGCGCCGAGACCAGCTCGCCATTGGCCTGCATCGGCCAGGAGGGTTTGGCCCAAGAGGCGCCCTTGGCGTTCCTGCGCACGTCGCCGGCGTCGTCTTTCAGCGCCGCGAAGAAGTCCCGCCATTCGGGATCTACGGAAGCGGGATCGTCCTCATAGGCGGCATAGAGCGCGTCGATGTAATCGGCATTGCCGCCATAGAGGAAAGAGGTAAGCGAAAATTGGTCGTTGGCCTGATCTTGTCTTGCCATGTCCACTGTCGAAGCCTTTGCTTCGTCTCCTTTGTTGGAGGGGAGTAAGGGAATAGGGGAGTAAGGGAGTAGGGCAAATGCCCTCGTCTTGTTCCCTACTCCCCTATTCCCGTACTCCCTTACTCCCTTAACCCTTGATCGCCTCGACCAGCGTCGTGCCGAGCCGGGCCGGCGACGGCGAAACCTTGATGCCGGCCGATTCCATCGCCGCGATCTTGTCTTCCGCGCCGCCCTTGCCGCCGGAGATGACCGCGCCCGCATGGCCCATGGTGCGGCCCGCCGGCGCGGTGCGCCCGGCGATGAAGCCGGCCATCGGCTTGCTGCGGCCGCGCTTTGCCTCGTCCTTGAGGAATTGCGCGGCGTCTTCCTCGGCCGAACCGCCGATTTCACCGATCATGATGATCGACTTGGTCTCGTCGTCGGCGAGGAACATCTCCAGCACGTCGATGAACTCCGTGCCTTTGACCGGGTCGCCGCCAATGCCGACGGCGGTGGTCTGGCCGAGGCCGACATTGGTGGTCTGGAACACCGCCTCATAGGTAAGCGTTCCCGAGCGGGAAACAACGCCGACCGAGCCCTTGCGGAAGATGTTGCCGGGCATGATGCCTATCTTGCATTCGTCGGGGGTCAGCACGCCGGGGCAGTTCGGCCCGATCAGCCGCGACGTCGAACGGTCGAGCCTCGCCTTGACCTTGATCATGTCCATCACCGGTATGCCCTCGGTGATGCAGACGATCAGCGGGATCTCGGCCTCGATCGCTTCCAGGATCGCTTCGGCAGCACCCGCCGGCGGCACGTAGACGACCGAAGCGTTGGCGCCGGTCCTGGCCTTGCCTTCGGCTACGGTGGCGAAGATCGGAAGCGCCTCGCCCTTGGCGCCGGTCCAGGTTTCGCCGCCCTTCTTGGGGTGGATGCCGCCGACCATCTTTGTGCCGTGATAGGCGAGCGCCTGTTCAGTGTGAAACGTGCCGGTCTTGCCGGTCAGGCCCTGCACCAGCACCTTGGTGTTCTTGTCGACGAGAATGGACATCGGAGCCCTTTTCTAAAAACCGTTGATCGAGGAAGGCGAGACGCGCCGGTAGACGCCGCTCACCATGTCTTGCCAGCCATCGCCGCCGGCAGGTTTGAAATGCAGTCGCATGCGGAAGGCATCGGCATTGTCGAAAATATAAGTCACACGCGCGGAGCCGCGCTGCGACGACCGCTCCAGAACCAGCTCCGTGCCGTTCCAGCTGCCTTTGGCCGGCGACATCGGCACGAAACCCATCGAATCGAACTGGTGCATGGTGACGATTTTGTTTTGCTGGTCGAAGCCGAACACGCTGTACGCGCCGAACGAAACCGTGCCGTCGCGGCGCTGGCGATAGCGCTGCACTATGAACAAGCCGCCGAACTGTGCCTCTGCCAGTATTTCCGAACTCGCTGTTCCGCCATCGGCCCATTTCGTGGCCGACACCTCTTCCTCGCCGCGCCACGCTCCGACCAGCGCCCGGAGGCGCTGGTGATCGGCCGAGAGTGAGGAGAAGGGCGCAGCGTTCATGGTCAGAGCCGCTTGAGATCGGCGACGGTGAGGTCGCTCTTAGCGTTGCCGGTGTTGAGCGTCGTCGCCGGCTCGAACATCAGCACGACAGGCTCCTCGCTCAGTGAGCGCGGACGGTGCTCGACGGCGCGCGGCACAACGATGAACTCGCCGCTGCCAAGCTCAACCGTGCCGTCGCGGAAATCGATGGCGATGCGGCCGCGCAGCACCAGGAATGCTTCGTCTTCATTGTCATGCGCGTGCCAGTCGAAGACATCGCCGAACTTGGCGATCTTGACCTGGCTGTCGTTCACGTCGCCGGCGATATGCGGATCGAAGACCTTCTTGATCTTCTGATCCGCCGCCTCGACGAGGTTTATCTTGTGCGGAGGCATCGCCTATCGACCTCTGACTCGCTCTGTTCTCACTGGATAATCCGAAACAGCAACAGGAGGCCCACCAAGAAGAGCATGACGCTCACGCCAAGATGCACCCCAAGGTCAAGCGATCTTGGAAGAACAATTCTGAACGAGGTGTGGCGGCGCATCTTTTCCGACATCTTTCTCCGCTCGGGAAAGGCCCACAGTCCGCCGATACCCATGGCAATCATAAATATTGACCATATTGGATGGGCAAACGGAGCGTTTTCCAAATGCTCAGCCCTTCACCGCCGCGACAATCTTCTTGGCTGCGTCATCGAGGTCATCGGCCGACACCACGTTTAGCCCGCTGTCGTTGATGATCTTCTTGCCGAGCTCGGCATTGGTGCCTTCCAGCCGCACCACCAGCGGCACCTGCAGGCCGACCTCCTTGACTGCTGCGATGACGCCCTCGGCGATGATGTCGCATTTCATGATGCCGCCGAAGATGTTGATCAGAATGCCTTCGACCGCCGGATCCTTGGTGATGATCTTGAACGCCGCCGTCACCTTTTCTTTCGACGCGCCGCCGCCGACATCGAGGAAGTTGGCGGGCTCGGCGCCATAAAGCTTGATGATGTCCATCGTTGCCATGGCGAGGCCGGCGCCGTTGACCATGCAGCCGATATTGCCGTCGAGCGCGACATAGGCGAGGTCGTATTTCGACGCCTCGATCTCCTTCTCGTCCTCTTCGGTGGTGTCGCGCAATTCGAGCACGTCGGGGTGGCGAAACAGCGCATTGTTGTCGAACGACACTTTGGCGTCGAGAACGCGCAGCCGGCCGCTCCTCATGACGATCAGCGGGTTGACCTCGAGCAGGCTCATGTCCTTCTCGACAAAGGCCTTGTAGAGGATGGGGAACAGCGTGGCACCATCCTTGGCGGCGTCGCCGTCGAGCCTCAGTGCGGCGTTGAGCTTCTTCACATCGTCGGCCGTCACGCCCTTTTCCGGGTCGATGGCGACGGTAATGATCTTTTCCGGCGTGTCGTGGGCGACCGCCTCGATGTCCATGCCGCCCTCGGTCGAGACGACGAAGGCGACGCGCCCGACCGAGCGGTCGACTAGGATCGACAGATAGAGCTCGCGCTCGATGTCGGCGCCGTCCTCGATATAGAGCCGGTTGACCTGCTTGCCGGCCGGGCCGGTCTGCTTGGTGACCAGCGTATGGCCGAGCATCTCCTTGGCATTGGCGACGACCTCGGCTACCGACTTCGCCAGCCTGACACCGCCCTTGGCATCGGCGCCGAGCTCCCTGAACTTGCCCTTGCCGCGGCCGCCGGCATGGATCTGGCTCTTGACCACATAGAGCGGGCCGGGCAGCGCCTTGGCGGCAGCTTCCGCCTCGCTCGCCTTGAACACCGGCACGCCCTCGGCCACCGGTGCGCCAAAGCCCTTCAGCAGCGCCTTGCCCTGATATTCATGGATGTTCATGCGATGTCTCCAGCTTGCTTGGCGGGCTTGGTTGCCGGCTTACTTGGCCGCGAGATGCGGAGCGATCTTGACGCAGGCATCGCACAGGCCCTGCACCGCCGCGACCGAACTGTCGAACATCTTCTGCTCACTCTTCGCGAGCTCGATCTCGATGATACGCTCGACGCCGCCGGCGCCGATCACCACGGGAACGCCGACATAGGTGTTCTTGACGCCATATTGGCCGGAGAGGTACGCCGCACAGGGCAGCACCCGCTTCTTGTCCTTGAGATAGGCTTCGGCCATGGCGATGGCCGAGGCGGCCGGCGCATAAAAGGCAGAGCCTGTCTTGAGCAGGCCGACGATCTCGGCGCCGCCGTCGCGGGTGCGCTGCACGATCTGGTCGAGCCGCTCTTTCGAGGTCCAGCCCATCTTGATGAGGTCGGGCAGCGGGATGCCGGAAACCGTCGAATAGCGGATCATCGGCACCATGGAATCGCCATGGCCGCCGAGCACGAAGGCAGTGACGTCCTCGACCGAGACCTTGAATTCCTCGGCAAGGAAATAACGGAAGCGCGAACTGTCGAGCACGCCGGCCATGCCGACGACATGGCTCTTGGGCAGGCCGGAAAACTTCTGCAGCGCCCAGACCATGGCGTCGAGCGGATTGGTGATGCAGATGACGAAGGCTTTCGGCGCGTATTTCTTGAGGCCGGCGCCGACCTGCTCCATCACCTTCAGATTGATGCCTAGAAGATCGTCGCGGCTCATGCCGGGCTTGCGCGGCACGCCGGCGGTGACGATGCAGACATCGGCGCCCTCGATGCCGGCATAGTCGTTGACGCCGGTCAGCCTCGAGTCGAACCCATCGACCGGCGACGACTGCGCGATGTCCAGTCCCTTGCCTTGCGGGATGCCTTCGGCGATATCGAACAGCACGACGTCGCCGAGATCCTTGAGGCCGACCATGTGGGCGAGGGTGCCGCCGATCATGCCCGAGCCGATGAGCGCTATCTTGTTGCGTGCCATGTCAGGATGTTTTCCCTTTGACTATGACGGCGCCCCAAATCCTTGACGATTTGATGACGGCGTCGGAGGAAGAGGCCGGAATGCTGCGGAACCGCGAAATTCGCCGCACGCAATAGCCCCGGCCGCACAAAAATTCAAACGATTATTTTGGAGTGAATAATTTCAATCGGTTAGAAACAATGGGACTTACGTAAACGTCAAAATTCTGAAGCCGACTAGAGAAATTCTACACAATGGCACTGGAAATCAGAAGGCTGTTTCCTGACGATGACGCCCTTGTGATGCGGGTTGCCGATGAAGTCTTCGACGAGCCGGTCAGGCCGGATCGGCTCTCCGCCTATCTCGCGGAGCCCTGTCATTTCATGGTCGTGGCCCTCGCCGACGGCATCGTCGTTGGCCAATGCGCAGCCGTCATCCACCGCCACCCGGACAAGGTGAGCGAACTCTACGTAGACGAGGTCGGCGTGGCGCCGGCCTTTCAACGCCAGGGCATTGCGACGAGGATGCTCGGCGCCATGTTCGCACTCGGTCGCGAGCATGGCTGTGAGGAGGCGTGGGTCGGCACCGAGCCGGACAATGTTGCTGCTCGCGCACTTTACGAGTCGCGAAAAGAGCCGCATGGCCGGCGGAGGGGTTCGTCATGTATGTTTATCGATTATAGGCGCCGGCGGCAGCGCCCCCTTCGGTACTATCCCTCACGCCTGTGCCTGCCGTGCCTCCGTCGATGATCCCTGCGCCCTCTGCCTCTCCGCCCAGTCCTCCAGCCAGTCGTGGCTCTGCATCTCGATCAGCCGCGATGCGGTGCGCTCGAACTCGAAGACTTCGTTGCCGCGCTTGGCCGTATAGAGCTGCGCCGGCGGTGCCGCGGCGCTCATCACCAGCCGCACATGATGATCGTAGAGCGTATCGACCAGCAGGATGAAGCGCTTGGCTTCGTTGCGCTTGCCTTCGCCGAGCACCGGCACATGGTCGATGAATATGGTCGAGAAGCGGGCGGCAATGGCAAGATAGTCGCGGGCGCCGAGCGGCCTCTCGCAGAGATCGGCGAAGGAAAACCGCGCAGCCTCCCCTGCAGCCCGCGGCACTACGACGTGCCGGCCCTTCACCGTCAGCATCGTCTCGGCCGTCGGCCTGCCATGCGTCATCACCGCCCACGCGTCGTCGAGCGCATGGTCGGCGGCGGCATCGGCCGGGGTGACGTAGACCGGCATGCGGCTGAGCTTGTCGAGGCGGTAATCCTTGTCGGCGTCAAGCGCCAGCACCTGCGCGTGGCGCTCCAGGATAGCGACAAACGGCAAAAACAACTGACGGTTCAGGCCGTCGCGGTAGAGATCCTGCGGCGCGACATTGGAAGTGGCAACCAGCACCACGCCATTGGCAAACAACGCCGAAAACAACCTTGACAGGATCATCGCATCGGCGATGTCGGTGACGGAGAACTCGTCGAAGCATAGCACCCAGGCTTCCTCGGCCAGCGCGCGCGCCACCGGCGGGATCGGGTCGTCCTCCTTGGCCGTGCCGTTCTTGCGAGCCTGCCGGTGCTTCTGGATGCGGTCCTGCACGTCGGCCATGAAGTCGTTGAAATGCACCCGGCGCTTGCGCCGCACCGGCAGCAGCCCGAAAAACATGTCCATCAGCATGGTCTTGCCGCGGCCGACGCCGCCATGGATATAAAGGCCCTTGACCGCCTCGTGCACCTCGCGCTTGCGGGCGAACAGCCACCCCAGCGCGCTTGATTTCTGCGCCAGCCGCTTTGCCGATATCTCTTCGATCAGCCGGTCGAGCGCAGCGGCGATCCGCTCCTGCGCCGGATCGCGCCCGATGGCGCCCGTCTCGACCAGATGGTCATAGCGCTGCTTGACGGTCGCATGGGTCTGGAGGCCGTCACGCAGATGCATTGGTCACGTCGTTCCGGAGCAATTCCAAGAAAAGTGTGTAGCGGTTTTCTGTCCGGAATTGCGTAAAAAACAAAAGAGGCAATTCCAGGAAAAGTGTGTAACGGTTTTCCGTCCGGAATTGCGTAACAATGGGGGGCCGTTCTCTTACCTTGTAAGCGAGATCGGCAGGCCGTTGGAAGTCTGGCCGTCGAATTTCTCGCCGCCCGAAGAATAAAGCCGTGCCAGCGTGCCGCCATTCTCGTCAAAGAGCGTCAGCTGTTTGCCGGCGACGTTCCACGATTTGATGCCATCGAGCGGCGCCGGGCAATGCAGCGGTCCGGCGCGGTAGCCCGAACCGAATTTGGTCTGCGGCGTCGCCACCTGACAGCTCTGGCCGGACACGCTTGCCTTCCAAACACCGGCGACGCTGGAGGCGGTCAGATCGGCCGCACCGGCCGGCGCCGTCCCGTCGGGCGGCAGCGAGGCGACCTGGGTGTTCTGCGGCGCGGTCGGAAATTTCGACGGGTCGGCCGGGCCGGGTGTCGCCGGCGGCGGCAGCTGGTTTGCAGTCACCTTGCCGGCGGGCGCAGCTTCCAGGGGCGCCGGCTGCTGCTCGTCCATCGATGAGAACCGTGAGGTTGAACAGCCGCTCGCAACGAGCACGGCCAACGATACGGCCAGCAGGCCGGTTTTCGAAAATTTCATTCTTCAACCTCCGTCGGATCGGGCTGGGGATGCCGTCCGCGCAATGTCCCCCTCACCAAGATGGAGAAGGTGGCGAAATTTCAACCCGATATGGTTAAAATACGGTTTGCGCCGCTAATGTTGCAAATTTGTCGCAAAATGCACATTGCCTGAAATTGCGTTACGCCTTGGCCGTTTGGCCGACACCTCCGGTTGATTCGATACGGCACGCTGGCGCCAAACCCTTGGCGTTCACCTCAAATGCTTGTGCGGGCCGGCGCCGGCATTATCTCTTGGGATCAGCAAACTGCAGGGAGCCGATTTCTTGGCCGCGAGAAAGAGAGCCGCCAACCGCTATTACAGCGGGCCGCCCAGCGATCATTTCGACGGCACCTTGTTCTTCAATCCCAACGGACGGCCGCCGGGTCGCTTTGCCGATCTGTTGAAATGGCAATTGAGCCGCGAGCGCTCGAAATGGCCGGCGGCGGATCCGAGCCCGTTTCCACCGGCAAGACCGGTCGAGCGCATCGATGGTGCAGCGCTCCGCCTCACCATGGTCGGTCATTCCTCGCTGCTCGTCCAGACAGCCGGCCTGAACATCCTGACCGACCCGGTCTGGTCGCGACGCGTCTCGCCGCTCTCCTTCGCCGGTCCGAAACGCGTCAATCCGCCGGGCATCGCCTTTTCGCATTTGCCGCCGATCGACCTCGTGCTGGTCAGCCACAATCATTACGACCATCTCGACCTCGCCACGCTGAAGCGCCTGAAGACAAGACACGACCCGCTGCTGCTGACGCCGCTCGGCAACGACACGATCATCGGCGCTGCCGTGCCCCGCATGCGGCTTTCCGCGCATGACTGGGGCGACCGGGTCGATATCGGCGATGGCGTCGCGGTCTATGTCGAGCCGGTGCACCACTGGTCGGCCCGCGGTACTCGCGACCGGCGCATGGCGCTGTGGGCGGGTTTCGTCGTCGACACACCCGACGCAAGGATCTATTTCGCCGGCGATACCGGCTTCCACGGTGGCATCAATTACCGGCTGATGGCGCAAAAGCACGGCGGGTTCCGCCTCGCCATCCTGCCGATCGGCGCCTACGAGCCGCGCTGGTTCATGGCGCCACATCACCAGGATCCGGAGGAGGCGGTGCAAGGCATGCTTTTGTGCAACGCCGCCTATGCCGCCGGCTGTCACTGGGGCACGTTCCGGCTCACCAACGAGCCGATCGACGAGCCGCCCAGAAAGCTCGGCGAAGCGCTCGATGCTGCCGGCCTGCCGCGGCAACGTTTTCGCGCCTTGCGGCCGGGCGAAGTCTGGGACGTGCCGGCGGTCTAGCGCGGCGACCGGCCTGACGGCGCAGGCGACCCCAAGGCTTCCATACACCTGGCTATGTGGGCGGCGTCGCGGCCTACATATGAGAGAAGGCCGGAGCCAAAGGTATGCATCCAATGGAGGCCAAGAAAATACAGGCCAGGAAAAGCCGTCACGCCACGCTGTTGAACGGGTGCACCGCGCGAATCGAAAATTGGCAAATCTATCCAGTTGTAGTCGAAGAGGTATCCCGTCCCCCAGATAACCGAGCTGACGTTCTCGCCGGAGATATCCACTGACCGGGCGCCGCCGACTTCCGCCAGGATTGGCGTTGCTGAGCGTTCATTGCCATCGCTGATGTGGTCCGCGACTTCAGGTTTCTCTGCCAACGCCTCTGCAGCGGAGACAAAATCGTCATAGGACCTATCGGCTTCAGCCAATATCTGCGAGGCATCCCCGGCCACCAACAGTTTTCCATCGGCGCATCCGAGCACACGTCCCAGCACCGTTCCGCCATCGCGGGCAAAACGGCGGACGTTCATATCGTAACCGCCGTTGACACCGGTTACGACCGTCGAGGGGGATACCGCTGCTCCGGGAAACTGTCGATGGTGATCTCGAAACGTCCCATTTTGTCGAACCACCACAAAACATCCTTGCCGCGATAGCGCCGAGGCACCCGACGATGGGGGCTGACCGAAAGGTAGACATTGCGCCCGGATTGCTGGAGCTCATCGGCTATCTGGCTTCCAGATGCGCCGCTGCCCACCACCAGCACCGCTCCGGGGGGAAGTTCGTCGGGGCTGCGGTAGTTCGAAGCGTAAACCTGGTAAACGGATCGAGGCAAATCCCTGGCGGCCGCCGGTACCATCGGACGCTGGAACGGGCCCGTCGCCACTACGACATTGCGGGCTCTCATGCTGCCGGTGTTTGTCTCCAATGCATAATCGCCGGTATCCCTGTGCCGGAGCCTCGTGACCTCGACACCCTGGCGAACCGGAGCTGCAATTTTGGCCGCATAGTGCTCGATGAATCGCGTGACAGCGGTGTGATGGGCGAACCCCTCCGGTTCGGGGCCCTGATAAGAAAGCCCAGGAAGCTCTATTGCCTGGTTGATGAATTGAAATCGGAGCGAATCCCAACGCTCCGTCCGCCAGCGTTCGGCAATACGAGCGCGTTCCAACACAACATGCTCACGTTCATGTTGTTGAAGATAGTATCTCATGGCGAGCCCCGCCTGGCCGCCACCAATAATGATTGTGTCCCAACGCTCGGTCATTGGAAATTTTCCAAGCCGTCGAGACTCAAATATGCAAGTCCCGAATTTCCTATCCGCCGGCCGCAGCTCATGTGCCAGCTAACACGTCGTTTGGATCATTCAATACTATGACACATTGCATCCGTAGCTGCATGTCCCAGCCGGGTTCTCCGACCCGCCCCAGCCACCGCCGGCGGAACCCAAGGCCTCGCTGAAGCGTTTGTACGTGTTCAAACCTGTCGGCTGCGAGGTGTCTCTCATGATCAGGTGGATCATAATTCTTTTGATTATCGCGGCCGCGGCGAGCCTGCTCGGCATGCCGGCACTGGCCGGAGCCGCCGCCACCGGCGCGCGCATCCTCATCGGCATCGTGCTGATCATCTTCCTGCTGATCGTGCTTGGCGTCTTCGCGGTGACTTGAAAATCACGCCGCGCTGGTAATTTCTGCCGCTATCCGCCATATAGGCGCCAAACCGGCAAGAGACCTTTCGATCGATGGCAAGCGCGGCCCCTTTCGCCAAGATGAACGGCATCGGCAACGAAATCATCGTTGCCGATATGCGTGGCCGTGCCGATCGCGTGACGCCTGCGGCAGCCGTCGCGCTTAATGCCGATGCGGCGACAAGGTTCGACCAGATCATGGCGATCCACGACCCCAGGACGCCGGGCACCGCCTTTTTCATCGACATCTTGAATTCCGACGGAACCAGGGCGCAAGCCTGCGGCAACGGCATGCGTTGTGTCGTCCAGGCGCTCGCCGCCGAGACCGGCCAGAAGACATTTGCCTTTGAAACAGTCGCCGGCATCCTCAATGCCGAGGAACATGCCGACGGAATGATCTCGGTCGACATGGGCAGGCCGCGCTTTGGCTGGCAGGACATCCCGCTGGCCGAGGAATTCCGCGACACCCGCATGATCGAGCTGCAGATCGGCCCGATCGATGCCCCGGTGCTGCATTCGCCGTCGGTCGTCTCGATGGGCAATCCGCACGGCATCTTCTGGGTCGACCGCGACGTCTGGTCGTACGAGCTCGAGCGCTTCGGCCCGCTGCTCGAAAACCACCCGATCTTCCCCGAGCGCGCCAACATCACCATCGCGCAGGTGACCTCGCCGGAGACCATGGCCATCCGCACCTGGGAGCGCGGCGCCGGCCTGACCAAGGCCTGCGGCACGGCTGCTTGCGCCGCTGTGGTCGCCGCGTCCCGCACCCGGCGTACCGGCCGCGGCGTCACGCTGATGACGCCCGGCGGCGGCTCGCTGCATGTTTTGTGGCGCGACGACGACCACGTCATCCTGACCGGTGCCGCCGAATGGGAATTTTCCGGCAGCTTCGATCCGTCGACCGGGGCGTGGGCGCGCGACACCGAAAGCGCCGCCTGATGGCTCCTCTTGGCAACAAGGGTATCGAGGTCGTCACCTTCGGCTGCCGGCTGAACACCTATGAATCCGAGGTGATGCGGCGTGAAGCCGAAAGTGCGGGCCTCGGCGGGCTCGAAGGCGGTGCCATCATCTTCAACACCTGCGCCGTCACCGGCGAGGCTGTACGCCAGGCCAAGCAGTCGATCAGAAAAGCCCGCCGTGAGAACCCGGCTGCCCGCATCATCGTTACCGGCTGCGCCGCGCAGACCGGCCCGCAGGATTTCGTCGCCATGGACGAGGTCGATCTCGTCCTCGGCAATGAGGAAAAGCTGAAGGCGCATTCCTATCGCGCGTTGCCGGATTTCGGCGTCAACGACACTGAGAAGGCGCGCGTCAACGATATCTTTTCGGTGCGCGAGACGGCCGCCCACATGGTCGACGCCATCGAGGGCCGGGCGCGCGCTTTTGTCCAGGTGCAGAACGGCTGTGACCACCGCTGCACCTTCTGCATCATTCCCTACGGTCGCGGCAATTCGCGCTCGGTGCCGATGGGCGCCGTGGTCGAGCAGATCAAGCGACTCGTCGGCAATGGTTATGCCGAGATCGTGCTGACGGGCGTCGACATGACCAGTTTTGGCGCCGATCTGCCGGGCGCACCGAAGCTCGGCAAATTGGTCAAGACCGTCCTGAAGCAGGTGCCAGACGTGAAACGCCTGCGGCTTTCCTCCATCGACTCGATCGAAGCCGACGACGATCTGCTGGACGCCATCGCCACCGAGCCGAGGCTGATGCCGCATCTGCATCTGTCGCTGCAATCGGGTGACGACATGATCCTGAAGCGGATGAAGCGCCGGCACAGCCGCGACCAGTCGATCCGCTTTTGCGAGGATGTGCGCAAACTGCGCCCCGGCATTGTTTTCGGCGCCGACATCATCGCCGGCTTCCCGACCGAGACGAACGCCATGTTCGAAAACTCGCTGGAGATCGTCGAGGAATGCGGCCTGACGCATCTCCACGTCTTCCCGTTTTCGCCGCGCCAGGGCACGCCCGCCGCTCGCATGCCGCAGCTCCGCCGCGACGTCGTCAAGCAACGCGCGGCACGCCTGCGCGCCGCCGGCGAGGCCGCCTATCGCCGCCATCTTACCTCGCTCGCTGGAACGCATCAGTCGATCCTGGTCGAGCGTGACGGCCTTGGCCGCACCGAAGGGTTTACGCTGGCCGCGGTCTCTGCCGGCGCTCCGGGCGACATCGTCGAGGCTGATATCGCCGGCCATGACGGTATCCGACTGATCGCCGCGCCGCTTGCCGCCCGCGCCGCCCGCGCCGCCTGAGAGCGCAAGACATGGCTGGGTTTTTCAAGAAGATATTTTCGTTCGGCAAGAAGGAAGTCGTCGAGGAGCGGCCCGACGAGGCCGCGCCGCTGCCGCCGATCAAATGGGACGAACTGGAGGCGCTGAAACCGGCCGCCGAGCAGGCCGTCCCGGAGTTTTTGAAACGCGAAGAATCGCGGCCCGAAGTCGAAGCCGTACCTCCACCGCCAGTCGAACCAGAGTTGCCTCCGGCACCCCAACCGGCGCCGGAATCGCAGAAGCCTGAGCCGCCGCCGACCATTCCACCCGAGCCGGAAACGCCTGCTGAGGAACCGGAGGAGATCCGGGCCGAGCCGCAGCAGCCAGAAATCGTCCCCTCCCAGCCAGAACCTGCACACGTCGAAGTGCCGGTAGTGCCCACCGAGGCTCCCTCAGCAGCGCCAGCGCGCGAAGTCCCGCCCGCCGAAATACCGCCCCCGATCCGCCAGCCAGCGCCGGCCGAGACGAAACCGATCTTGACCGAGATCGCGCCCGAACCGGAGGTCGTGCCGGCGCCCCACCCTCCCATCGAAGGGGAGGTAAAGCCCGAGCCAGAAGCCGTTCCGCAACCATCGCCGGAGCCAAAGCCCGCCCCCGGCAAAGTCACCGTAACCAAGAAGGTCGAGCAGAAAGCCGAGCCGCAGAAGGCGCCCGAACCGGCGCCGAGGCGCTCCTGGTTCCAGCGCATGCGAGACGGGCTTGCCCGCTCTTCCAAGGAGTTGTCGGGCAACATCGCCGGCGTCTTCACCAAGCGGAAACTTGACGAGGACACGCTGCAGGACCTGGAGGATGTGCTGATCCGCGCCGATCTCGGCATGGAGACGGCTTTGCGCGTTACCGACGCGCTCTCCGCCAGCCGCTATGGCAAGGACGTCTCCGACACCGAAGTCCGGGCCATCATGGCGGCCGAGGTTGAGAAAGTGCTGACCCACATCGCCATGCCGTTGGAGCTCGACCTCAGCCACAAGCCGCATGTCATCCTGGTGGTCGGCGTCAACGGCACCGGGAAGACCACGACCATCGGCAAGCTGGCGGCGAAGCTCACCGATGGCGGCCTCTCGGTGATGCTCGCCGCCGGCGACACCTTTCGCGCAGCCGCGATCGAGCAGCTGAAGATCTGGGGCGAGCGTACCAACTCGCCGGTCATTGCCTCGAAGCTCGGCGCCGATGCCGCCGGCCTCGCCTACGATGCATTCGAGCGCGCGAAGGAGGCCGGCTCCGACGTGCTGATCATCGACACCGCCGGGCGGCTGCAGAACAAGACCGAACTAATGGCGGAACTGGAAAAGATCGTCCGGGTGCTGGGCAAGCTCGATCCGGAAGCGCCGCACACCGTGCTGCAGACGGTCGATGCCACCACCGGCCAGAATGCGCTCAACCAGGTCGAGATCTTCCGCAATGTCGCCGGCGTCAACGGCCTGGTGATGACCAAGCTGGACGGCACGGCGCGCGGCGGTATTCTGGTGGCGATCGCGGCAAAGCACAAATTGCCGGTCTATTTCATCGGCGTCGGCGAACAGGTCGACGACCTCGAACCCTTTTCCGCAAGCGAATTCGCCAGGGCGATCGCTGGCGTGGCTTGACGAGCATGATCCCGAAAAGTTGCAGGCCTTTTTGGATTGAATCATGCATAAGAAGGACCCTATGAGCCCACCCATCCTCGAACGCGACCTGTCCGATCCGCGCCGCAAGGCATTGAACCCTGGCCTGAAATTCCTGCTCGAACTCGGGCCTGGCCTGGTGTTCTTTTTCACCACCATCCGCGGCGCGTGGCTCGTCGGGAAGTTTCCGATCCTCGGCCATATCGGCGAGCCTATCCTGATTGCCACAGCGTTCTTTATGGTGGCGACGGCGCTATCGCTCAGCGTTTCGTGGATTTTGACGCGCAGCTGGCCGATCATGCCATTGGTCTCGGCCATCGTGGTGTTTGTGTTTGGCGCGCTGGCGCTGTGGCTGCAGGACAAGACCTTCGCTTTCATGAAGCCGACAATCATCAACAGCCTGTTCGGCATCACGTTGCTTGGCGGGTTGGCGTTTGGCAGATCGCTGTTGGGCTATGTCTTTGATTCCGCCTTCAATCTCGACGCCGAAGGCTGGCGCAAGCTCACTTTCCGATGGGGGCTCTTCTTCCTTTTTCTGGCTGCGCTGAACGAGGTCGTGTGGCGCAACTTTTCTGAGGAAGCCTGGCTTTATTTCAAGGTCTGGGGCACGATTCCCATTACCCTTGTCTTCACGTTAAGCCAAATGCCGTTGATCCTGCGCCATTCGCTCGAGGACAAGACCGGCAAGGAAGAGAAGGCCGGCAAATAGAGCAATTCCAGGAAAGTGTGTAGCGGTTTTCCCGGGAAAAGCGCGTAGCGCTTTCCCTAGGGAATTGCGTCAGAATAAGAGGAGAGGGGCATGGAATTCATCACCACGCGCGACGAGCTGAGGACGATCTACAAGACGCCTCGGCCGACTGACGGCTCGATCCGCAAGGAACTGAAGGCATTGGACGGCCACTGCCGTTCCTTCATCGGCAAGAGCCCTTTCGTGCTGATCGGCTCGTCCGACGGCGCCGGCAATGCCGATGTGACGCCCAAGGGCGACAGGCCGGGCTTCGTAACAGTGCTCGACGAGAAGACCATCGCCATCCCCGACCGGCCCGGTAACAACCGGCTCGACACGCTGGAGAACATCCTTCTCAATCCCTCGATCGGGCTGCTCTTCCTCATTCCCGGCATGAACGAAACGCTGCGTGTCAATGGCGATGCCCGCATCACCGTCGATGCGGCGTTGCGTGAGCGGCTGGCGGTCGACGGCAAGGCACCGCAAAGCGTCGTCGTGGTGACGGTCAAGGCCGCCTACATGCATTGCGCCAAGGCCTTCATGCGCTCCGAATTGTGGAAGCCGGAGAGCTGGTACGACCGCGCGACGCTGCCGACGCTCGGCCAGATCCTGCGCGACCAGTTGGCGCTCGCCGATTCGGCCGAGGCGACCGACCGCTGGCTGGACGAGGAATACAGGGAGACCATGTGGTAGCGTGATCGGCAACGAATCTCCCAAGCCGGTCTCCATTCCTTTGCTGAACATCCTCGCCATCTCCGGCAGCCTGCGCGCCGCCTCGACCAATTCGGCCCTGCTTGCGGCGCTCGCGCGAAACGCGCCGCCGGGTTGCCATGTCGGCGTCTTTGACGGGCTTGGGCGGCTGCCGATCTTCAACCCCGACGACGAAGGCGAGCGAACGCCGCCGCAAGCAGCGGCGCTGATCGATGCGGTCACCGCCGCCGACGGCGTCATCGTCTCCTGCCCGGAATATGCCCACGGTGTGCCAGGCGGCCTGAAGAACGCGCTTGACTGGCTGGTGTCGCGCGATGCCGCCGTTGGCAAGCCAGCCATGCTGGTGCATGCCTCGCAGCGCTCGCTGTTTGCCCGCGCCGCACTGGCCGAGGTCATGCGGACAATGTCTTTCGCGCTCCATGAGGAAGCAGCGCTCGAAATAGCGCTGCTCGGCAAGAAGCTGCCGGAGGATATCTTATCGCAGCCGGAAAACCGGCTGACGATGCGCGATGCCCTATCCGCCTTCGCGGAGTTCATCCGCTCGCGGTGAACGCCGGACCGTGCTTTCGTCATCCTAGGGTCTCCGCGACGGAGCTTCGCTCCTGCTCCGCCCTGGGATGACGACGCTAGGAGCTGCGGCCAATCTGTGCCGGGAACTATCCCTTGCCCCTCCGCGTCTCGACGTCGGTCTCGCCGACGAACCAGTCGCGTGCAGCGATCTCCTCGAAAACCACCCAGACATCGTTGTTGGTCAGGCCGGTGACGCCGGTGATGGCCGCCGTCACCTGGGCGGCGATCGCGGCCTTTTTGCCGGCCGGGTCGTCGGCAATCACCTCCTTGACCAGGCGGATATTCACGAATGGCATGGTTCCCTCCCTTGGATATGCTTGGCGGCCGCTCAGTAGGTTTTGGCGCCGTTGACCATAAGCCGGACCATATAGAGCGATGTGGTGCCGGCGATGTAGAGGCAGTTCAGCTTGTTGCCGCCGAACACGCAATTGGCGACGACTTCCGGTACCTTGACCTTGCCGATCAGCGTCCCGTCCGGATCGTAGCAATGGACCCCGTCGGCGGCACTGGTCCAGATGCGGCCGTCCGCATCCAGCCTGAAACCGTCGAACAGGCCGGCGGTGCAGTCGGCAAAGACCTTTTCGCCTGAGACCGTCTTGCCGCCCTGGTCGACATTGAACACCCGGATGTGCGCCGGGTTTTGCGCACCATGCGTGCGGCCAGTGTCGGCGACATAGAGCTTGCTCTCGTCAACCGAGAAGGCGAGCCCGTTGGGCCTGACCATGTCGGTGATCACCGCCTCGGTCTCGCCGGTGCCGGGATCGACCCGGTAGACATGGCAGGCGCCGATCTCGCTTTCGGCCTTGTCGCCCTCGTAATCGGTATCGATGCCGTAGCTCGGGTCGGTGAACCAGATCGAGCCGTCGGACTTGACCACGGCGTCATTGGGCGAGTTCAGCCGCTTGCCGCGCCATTTGTCGGCGATGGTGACTACCGACCCGTCATGCTCGGTGCGGCTGACGCGGCGGCCGGAATGCTCGCAAGTAACCAGCCGGCCTTGCCGGTCGACCGTGTTGCCGTTGGAATTGCCGGACGGCTGACGGAACCCGCTGACGCTGCCGTCGGTCTCGTCGTAACGCAGCATGCGATTGTTCGGGATGTCGGACCAGACCACATAGCGCCCGGCCGCGAACCAGGCCGGTCCTTCCGCCCATCGGCAGCCGGTAAACAGCCTGTCGACCTGTGCATTGCCGTTGAACAGCCGCGAAAAGCGCGGATCGAGAACTTCGTAGAATTCGCTGGCCATGGTTCCTCCCGGTAGCAGTCGCTTGGCAAGGCGCGATCAAGCCAGCCCACGATCGATATGGCAAGATCGATGATGCGTCAGAGGCATTATGGAAGCGAATGCTGGCCCGGACGGCAGGTCACATCC
This sequence comes from Mesorhizobium sp. M0701, assembly GCF_040320365.1. Taxonomy (NCBI): domain Bacteria; kingdom Pseudomonadati; phylum Pseudomonadota; class Alphaproteobacteria; order Hyphomicrobiales; family Phyllobacteriaceae; genus Mesorhizobium; species Mesorhizobium sp. M0701. The sequence goes on along the minus strand of NZ_JAMYPO010000030.1, from coordinate 43,007 downwards.
CGTTAACCGGCTATGCGCCCAGCGCAATGGTGCATTGCAACATCTTATTTTTGCAATGCACCATAACTATGTCATGCTCCGTATCGATCAAGGGAGGAACAACTGGCCGCGAAACGCGGCGCAAAAAGGAAACTCGCTATGATCATCGACAGCCTCATGAGCCGCGCTCGCGCCAGCATCGCCAAGCGCCGGCATTACAACCGCCTCGTCGCCGAAATCGACAGCTTCAGCAGCCGTGACCTCGCCGACATGCGCGCCGACCGCAGCGAAATGCTCTATCAGGTCCACAAGCAGATCTACGGCTGAGTCTTCGGTCGACCTATCATGTGGTCGACCTATCACGTTCGTCATCCTTGGGCGTAGCGACGCAAAGCGGAGCAAAGACCCTAGCATGACGAAACGGCGGGCCATCAGTCCGGCATGGCCAGCGCCTTCTCGATTTCGGGTAACAGCAGCGTCCGCGCCGAGTCCGGCGTCAGCGGCCCTACATGCTTATAGGCGATCTTGCCATCCTTGCCGATGACGAAGGTCTCCGGCACGCCGTAGACACCCCAGTCGATCGCCGTGCGTCCGGCCTGATCGACGCCGATCGCCTGGAATGGGTTGCCGAGATCGCCAAGGAACCGACGGGCGTTTTCCGGCTGGTCCTTGTAGTTCAGCGCCGCCATGACGAAGCGTCTGTCCTGCGACAGCGCCAGCAGCACCGGATGCTCTTCGCGGCACGGCGCGCACCAGGACGCGAAGACGTTGACCAGCGTCACCTTGCCGGCGAACTGTTTTGAATCGAAGCCCGGCAAATTGGTGCCTTCGAGCGCCGGCAGGTTGGTCTGCGGCGCCGGCAGGCCGATCAGCGCTGACGGCACTTCCGACACGTCGCGCCCGGACAAAAGCTGCGCCAGGAACAATCCCGCCAGCCCGAGAAAGACCAGCAGCGGCAGCAGCACGATCAGGCGGCGGCGCGCCGGTGTTTGGGTTTCCGTGCTCATGATTTTACTGCCTTATCGGAGCGCCGGCGCAGGCCGGATGCCTCCAGCTCGGCAAGCTCTCGCTTGCGGCCGCGCTGGTCGAGCAGAATCCAGCCGATCAGCCCGCCCAGCACCACGGCCGTGATCGCATAGGCGGCGGTGACATAAAGCGCATGTACGCTCATGCTTTTCGCTCCGCGGCGCTTTCCAACCGGTCCGTCTCACGCCGTTCCAACATGTCTTCTCTTAACGCTGCGCCATCGGCTCCGCAATTGTTCGCCGCGCCGCAGGCATGAGCTGAAGCCAACACATCAATCCGTTCCGTGCCGCAGCGCCAGCGCCGCCGCCACAGGGCCGAGCGCGGCAAGAAACAAGGTCAGCGCGGCAAGAATGAGGAAGGGCTGCAGGAATGGATCGGGGTCCGCCACCGCGCCATAGCTTGCCGATACGCCGAAGATCAGCACGGGAATGGTCAGCGGCAGCACGAGCACCGAGATCAGCAGCCCGCCACGCGGCAACGCCACTGCCACCGCTGCACCGGCAGCACCGATGAAGGTGATCGCCGGCGTGCCTACCAGAAGCGTCAACGCCGTAGCGCCGATGCCGGCCGGCTCCATGTTCATGAACAGGCCGAGCAAGGGAGCGGCGATGACCAGCGGCAGCACGCTTCCCGCCCAATGCGCCAGGCATTTCGTCAGAACGGTCAAGGCCAGCATGTGCCGGTCGTTGCCAAGCACCAGAAGATCGAGCGAGCCGTCCTCGCGGTCGGCCTGGAACAGCCGGTCGAGGCCGAGCAGGCAGGCCAGCAAGGCGGCGATCCACAGGATCGCCGGGCCGATGCGGGCCAGCAGCTTCAGCTCGGGACCGACGCCGAAGGGGATGGTCGCGATAACGGCGAGAAAGAAAATCACGCCAGTAAGCGCCCCGCCGCCGGCGCGGATACTCAGGCGGATGTCGCGTAGGAAGAGGGACCACATTATGGTTTGGTCCCGATGCATGCATGAAGGCCAAGCAAAGGATGGAGTTCCATCGCATAGAGCACCAACATCAAGCGGCCTCGCCCATCACCAGCCCCTCCGCCCCCTCGATCCCCAGCGGCAAATGCGTCGCCGCAACCACGATCCCCCCACTCTCGAGGTGCTTCCCCATCAATTCGCCGAACCTCTCCTCCGAAGCCTTGTCCAGTCCTGCCGTCGGCTCATCGAGCAGCCACAATGGCCGGTGGCTTACCAGCAGTTTTGCAATCGCCGCGCGGCGGCGTTGCCCGGTCGAGAGATAGCCGAACGGCAGATGGCCGATGCCGCCCAGCCCGACGGTTTCCAGCGCCTCTTCAACACCCACGGAACCGGCGCCCGAAAAATCGCGCCAGAAGCACAGGTTTTCCGTAACGCTCAGCGCCGTCTTCATCGCGTTGAGGTGGCCGAGATAGTGACAGGCCGAGGCGGCCGACGGAAAGTCCTCGCCACCACCTTCGAACCGCACACGGCCTGCCGCCACTGGCAACAGTCCGGCGACGATCCTGAGCAGCGTCGATTTGCCGGCGCCGTTCGGCCCGGTGACGACCAGCGCCTGGCCATCCCCCAGCGCGAATTCGATGCCGGAAAATACCGTCTCGCCGCCGCGTTCGCCGCCCAGATTTTCGGCGATCAGCCGCATCCGTCCCCCTTCGCCGAAAGTTCAGGTGCGGCTTCGGTGCGCCGCAGCAAAAATGGCGAATCCGTGTCTAGAACTATTCCAGAAAATTCTCTATATCCGCATCATCCGTGCCAGCGGTCGGCACGGGAACCGAATTTGCGCCGAACCAGCGCGCGTGCCGCCTTGAACGGCCCGGACGCTTGGGAACGGATAGCGGAAATGGCCGTACCCGCACCTTTGCGCGTGATTTGCATGCCCACTGGCGTCCGTTCCCTTCCGGCAACCGACAGTTAGGGATCGCACGTGTCCAAATCACTCGACAGCTTCAATTGCCGCCGCACGCTGACCGCCAGCGGCACCGAGTACATCTACTATGACCTTGTCGAGGCCGAAAAGAACGGCCTCACCGGTATTGCCCAATTGCCCTATTCGATGAAGGTGCTGCTGGAGAATCTGCTGCGCAACGAGGACGGCCGTTCCGTTACCAAGGAGAGCATCCAGGCGGTCGCCGGCTGGCTGACCGACCGGGGCACCGCCGGCGTCGAGATCGCCTATCGCCCGGCTCGCGTGCTGATGCAGGATTTCACCGGCGTTCCAGCCGTGGTCGACCTTGCCGCCATGCGCGACGCCATGGCCTCGCTCGGCGGCGACCCGCAAAAGATCAATCCGCTGGTGCCGGTCGATCTGGTCATCGACCACTCGGTCATCGTCGACGAATTCGGCACGCCACTGGCTTTCGCCCGCAATGTCGAGCTTGAATATGAGCGCAACGAGGAACGCTACAAATTCCTGAAATGGGGCCAGCAGGCGTTCCGCAATTTCCGCGTCGTGCCGCCCGGCACTGGCATCTGCCATCAGGTCAATCTCGAATATCTCGGTCAGGTCGTGTGGACCAACAGCGAAGACGGCGAGACCACCGCCTATCCCGACACCTGCGTCGGCACCGATTCACATACCACGATGATCAACGGCCTCGGCGTTCTCGGCTGGGGCGTCGGCGGCATCGAGGCGGAGGCCGCGATGCTTGGCCAGCCGGTCTCCATGCTGCTGCCTGAAGTCATCGGCTTCCGGCTCACCGGCAGGCTGAGGGAAGGCGTCACCGCCACCGACCTGGTGCTCACCGTCACCCAGATGCTGCGCAAGAAGGGCGTCGTCGGCAAGTTCGTCGAATTCTTCGGGCCGGGCCTGTCCAACATGACGCTGGCCGACCGCGCCACCATCGGCAACATGGCGCCGGAATATGGCGCCACCTGCGGCTTCTTCCCGGTCGACAGCGAAACCATCCGCTATCTCACAATGTCCGGTCGCGACGAAAGCCGCATCGCCCTGGTCGAGGCTTATTCTAAGGCGCAAGGCTTGTGGCGCGATGCCGGCTCGGCCGATCCGGTCTTCACCGACCTGCTGGAGCTCGATCTCGGCAGTGTCGTCCCGTCGATGGCCGGCCCGAAGCGGCCGGAAGGCCGGGTCGCACTTGAAGACATTCCGGCCGGCTTCGCCAAGGCCATGGAGTCCGAATACAAGAAGGCCGCCGAAATCGACAAGCGCTATGCCGTCGAGGGCACGAACTACGATCTTGGCCATGGCGATGTGGTCATCGCCGCCATCACCTCCTGCACCAACACCTCGAACCCGAGCGTGCTGATCGGCGCCGGGCTGTTGGCGCGCAATGCCAACCGGCTCGGCCTCAAGCAGAAGCCGTGGGTCAAGACCTCATTGGCGCCGGGCAGCCAGGTCGTCGCCGAATATCTCGAGAAATCCGGCCTGCAGAAGGAGCTCGACCAGATCGGCTTCAACCTGGTCGGCTTCGGCTGCACCACCTGCATCGGCAATTCCGGCCCGTTGCCGGCGCCGATCTCCAAGACCATCAACGATAAGGGCTTGATTGCTGCGGCAGTTTTGTCCGGCAACCGCAATTTCGAAGGCCGCGTCTCGCCCGACGTGCAGGCGAACTATCTCGCCTCGCCGCCGCTGGTCGTCGCCCACGCGCTGGCCGGGACGGTGACCAAAGATCTGACCACCGAGCCGCTCGGCGACGATCGCAACGGCAGTCCGATCTATCTCAAAGACATCTGGCCAAGTTCGGTCGAGATCCAAGAATTCATCGAGAAGAACGTCACGCGCGAATTGTTCGCCCGCAAATATGCCGACGTCTTCAAGGGCGACGAGTACTGGCAGAACGTCAAGGCGCCGGAAGGCCAGACCTATGCCTGGGACGACAATTCGACCTATGTGCAGAACCCGCCCTATTTCGCCGGCATGAAGTCAGGCTTCGGCAAGATCGGCGATATCAAGGGCGCGCGTGTGCTCGGTCTGTTCGGCGACAAGATCACCACCGACCACATTTCGCCGGCCGGTTCGATCAAGGCGGCCTCGCCGGCCGGCAAGTATCTCACCGACCACGGCGTCGGCGTCGCCGATTTCAACCAGTACGGCACGCGCCGCGGCAATCATGAGGTGATGATGCGCGGCACCTTCGCCAATATCCGCATCCGCAACCATATGCTGGGCGAGAACGGCCGCGAGGGCGGCTACACCATCCATTACCCCTCGAAAGAAGAGGAATCGATCTACGACGCCGCGATGCGCTACAAGAAGGAAGGCGTGCCGCTGGTCATCTTCGCCGGCGTCGAATATGGCAACGGCTCGTCGCGTGACTGGGCGGCCAAGGGCACCAATTTGCTGGGCGTCCGCGCGGTCATCGCCCAGTCCTTCGAGCGCATCCACCGCTCCAATTTGGTCGGCATGGGCGTGATCCCCTTCGTCTTCGAGGAAGGCACCTCATGGGCCTCGCTCAACCTCAAGGGCGACGAACTGGTCGAGATCGACGGACTGAGCAACATCAAGCCGCGGCAGAAGATGATCGCCAGGATCACCTACGGCGACGGCAGCGTCAAAGAGGTTCCGATCATCTGCCGCATCGATACGCTGGACGAGCTCGACTACTTCAAGAATGGAGGCATCCTGCAATACGTGCTGCGCGATCTGGCCGCTTAAGGGAGTAGGGCAATAAGGGAGTAGGGCAGTAGGGTGAAGCAAAGAGAAGCGACTTATTCCCCTACTGCCCTACTGCCCTGTCTTGGCTTGCCAAACCGCGCTGTCGCCGCCAGCAGCACGCCGAGCATCAGCCCGTTGAATATGTGCCACAGGAAATGCGTGCCGAGCGGAAAGCCGCCGCAGACCAGCGGATCGATCATCCTGCAGATGACCGACACGACGAAGATCGCCGAACCCGCCAGATTGTACCAGCCGGCGCGATTGCCGCTGGCCGCCACCCAGGCGCCGAAGAAGGCGAGCGCCAGAAACGGAGGCAGATAGCCGGTCGTCCCGTTCGACGCCTGGCGCAGCCAGTCGGGCACGGCAAAGGTCACCAGCCCGGCAACGGCGTAAAAGGCGACGAAGATGGCGATCGCCCTGCCCCATTTCATGCCGAGAAAACGTCGCAGGTTGAACAGCGTGTAGGCCAGCGTGAACCCTGCAATGGGCAGCACGTCGGCCAGGATCATTGCCCTTGTGGCAAAGGTATGGAACAGCGACGAGCCGATGCCGATCGCCACCACCCACCAGGCCAGCACTTCGGCGAAGGTGCCGGTGCCGCGCTTGCGCACCTGCCAGACACCCCATAGCCCGGCGGCAAAAAAAGCCAGATTGCTCAGCGCATTGAGCGGTTCGGCCCAGAATTCCGGCCCCGTCCGTTCGCAATAGAGGTCGACCGGCGCCAGGAGAGATTGCCACATGCTGATTGCCGCCCGAATCGCTTCCATCGTGAAGTGCAAGTCCACCTATTGCGCCCTTGCCAGCGGTTGCAACGGCAAAATTTCACCGCAACGTGACTTCCCGTTGACTGCCGCTTCTGCCACATATTTCGACAACCAGAACAAAGCCGGCGTCACCGGCGGGATCGGAACGGCCATGCCATCTCGAAGACCATTGCGGCTTGCGGCCCTTGCGCTGGCCCTCTCGGCGTTTGCCGGCAGGGCCCTTGCCGAGCCAACCGACAAGCCATTAGGCGTCGTCGAGCTCTTCACCAGCCAGGGATGCAACTCCTGTCCGCCGGCCGACGAATTCTTCGCCGAGCTTGCCGCCAAGGAGGACATCGTCGCGCTCGCCTATCATGTCGATTATTGGGATTACCTCGGCTGGCAGGACACGCTGAGCCGCAAGGAAAATACCGAGCGGCAATACGAGTATATGCGCGCCTTCGGCAGTCGTTCCGTCTACACCCCGCAAGCCGTCATAAACGGCCGCAGCCATGTCAACGGCGCCAGCCGCGAGGAAGTCGACGGCGCGCTGGCCCGCATGGAGAGGGTCGGCGAAGGCATGCGCGTCGGCATCAAGGTCAGCCGGACCAGCGATCGCGTCATGATCGATGCCGGCGACGCCGTTAGCGGCCCCACCGACGCGCATGTCGTCATCGTCTATTTCAACCCGCCACAGACGATAAAGATCGGCAAGGGCGAAAACAGCGGCCGCAGCATGACCTACTGGAACGCCGTCTCCACCATCCAGACCGCCGGCATGTGGCACGGCAAGGCGCAGCGCTACGAACTGCCGATGAGCGAGATCGCCAAGAAGGGCGGCTGCGCCGTGCTGCTGCAGTCGGTCGGCAAGGACGGCATGCCCGGTCCGATCCTGGGTGCAGCCTTTATCCGCAAGCCTTAAGCGGGGACCTCTCCTTCTCCCCTTGTGGGAGAAGGTGGATCGGCGCGCAGCGCCGAGACGGTTGAGGGGTGCTGGAAGAATTGAGGCGGCGGCGATTTCAAGGAAATTGCCAAGCTGGAACACCCCTCATCCGTCGCCTTCGGCGACACCTTCTCCCACAAGGGGAGAAGGGAGAACCGCGCTCAACCTTCTGATGGCAGCCAATCCGGACGGATCGCACCGCCACGGCTCCGGCCAATAAAAAACCGGCGTCAGCTTGCTTCTGACGCCGGTCATTTAGGTTTTGGGATCGTCGCACCCGATCTTTCCAAGGAAAAACCGAGGTTGGTTCGATCCGACGCAGACCCGTGGGCGGGGGGCTTGGGGTTTACGAGCCGGTGCCGGACCGAACCGTCTCAGGCAACACCGGTAAATTCGTCGGACATTGGGGCATGAGCACGGATAAAAAAAGGCAGGATTGTGGCGAAGCATCACCAATTCCAACAGGCGTTTCGCAAACGTGACTGGACGCTGGAGAAACCGCGCGGTGCTGGCCTTGCCCGGCCGGGCCTTGCAATTCGGCAACGAAAGCGCCAACTTTGGTCGGCGTACGATTCATTGCGAGGATCCAGGCATGACTGATCGCAGCAGCGGGACGGAGGATGGGGACGCATCCGCAATATTGATCCCGCTGCATGAGGCAAGACGCGAACGCCTGGACCAGCCGGTGCGGTTCGACCGGCGCGAACTGGACCAGATCCTCAGGCTCTACGGCCGTATGGTTGCCGCCAACGAGTGGCGCGACTATGCCATCGACCATCTCGCCGACCGCGCCGTTTTTTCCGTCTTCCGCCGCACCAGCGAAGTGCCGCTTTTCCAGATCGTCAAGGATCCGAAGCTGGCGCGCCGGCAAGGCGCGTTCGCCGTCATCGCCGCCGGCGGGCGCATCCTCAAGCGCGGCCAGGAACTCGGCCGGGTGCTTGGCGTGTTCGACCGAACACTGAAGCTGGTCGAGGCGTAACTCTTTATTTTTGCTGGCGGAACTTCCGCTCGGGCAGCGATTGCGCATCAGGCGGGATGGACGCCCCGCCATTGATCGGCAGTTGCATGAACACCGTGTCCAGCCAGCGTCCGTGCTTGTAGCCTGAGCCTTCCAGGCGGCCGGAATGGCGAAAGCCGAGCTTTTCGTGCAGCCGTACCGAGGCGCTGTCGTGCCGGCCGTCGCCGATCACCGCGATGATCTGGCGAAAGCCCGCCGCCTTGGCCGCTTCGATCAGCCCTTGCATCAGGAGCAGCCCGACGCCTTGCCCTTTGGCCTCGGGCGCGACATAGACGGAATCCTCAACGACGAAGCGGTAGGCCGGGCGTGGCCGGAACGCCCCGGCATAGGCATAGCCGAGCACGCCGCCGGCCTTTTCCGCCACGAGATAGGGAAAGCCGCCCGCCATCAGGCTGTCGAAGCGCGCGCCCATCTCGGTGCGGCTTGGCGGTTCGAGTTCATAGCTCGCCGTGCCATTCGTCACCGCGTCGGCATAGATTTCCGTGATCCGGTCGAGATCGGCCGACGTCGCGGCCCGCAAGGTGATGCTGCTCATAATTTAGGCACGTCGTTCATCTGCCTATATCACAGCAAAAGCCGGCACAAAAGAAAAGAGCGGCCATTGGGCCGCCCTTTCCAAACTCGCTGGTCCAGGAAAACCGTATTTAGCGACGGTCGCCCATGAACTGCAGCAGAAACATAAATAGGTTGATGAAGTCGAGATAGAGCCTCAATGCGCCCATAATCGCCTTGCGGCCGGCGACATCAGTCTCGTCGCCCTCGAAGTACATCTCCTTGATGTTCTGCGTGTCGTAGGCGGTGAGGCCCGCGAAGATCAGCACGCCGATCGCCGAAACGGCGAAGGAAAGCGCCGACGACTGCAGGAAGATGTTGATCACCATCGCGATGATCAGGCCGACCAGGCCCATGACCAGGAACGACCCGAACGCCGAGAGATCGCGCTTGGTCGTGTAGCCGTAGAGCGACAGCCCGCCAAAGGCGGCGGCGGTGGCGAAGAAGGTCTGCGAGATACTGGCGGTGGTGTAGACCAGGAAGATCGACGACAGCGACAGGCCGACGAGGCCGGCGTAGACCCAGAACGTCGTCTGCGCGGCCGAAACGCTCATCGACTGGACTCGGAACGACAGGAACATCACCGCTGCCAGAGGGGCGAAGATCACCAGCCATTTCAGCGGCGAGCCGAAGATCGCGTAGCCGAACGAGGTCAGCATCTCGCCGCTTGGCAACGTCGCGACGGCCGAGGCGGGATCGCTGGTGGTGGCCAGCATGATTGTGCCGACCGCAGCAAGGCCGGTGATGAGGAGGCCAAGCCCCATCAGATTGTAGACCTTAATCATGTAGGCCCGCAGGCCCTGGTCGATGGCAGCATCGACGCCGGCGCCGGGCACGGCGCGCGTCTGATAATTGCGAACGGGATCAGCCATGGAAATCCTCATATTGCTTCTGCCCCGTCCGGTGTCAGGTCCTTTTGAACCCAGGCGCCGCTGGCGGGGCTCCAGCATGCCTGCGCCGAAATATGATGGTTCTTGGCGTAAAGGACAAGACCGTAACCAAGCGTAATGCTCCGTGAAGTGCCAGAGATACGGTTTTATTGGCCTTCCCCGCCCGGAACATTACCGAGATTTAATCAAAACCGGCTCTGGCTCAAAGATTTCGGAGCACCGGCGCCGCCTTGTGGCCCAGCACCCGCCACGTGCCGGCAAGGCCGATGCCGACCGTGACCACCAGCGAAAAGCCGATGGTCGCCACCGCCACTTCGGGCATGAAATGCGATGGCAGCGTCATGATGCGCGCGACGACGAACCATGCCGCCACACCGCCCGCCGCCAGCGCGAAGATCGCAGTGGCAAGGCCGATCAGCATGTATTCCAGCGAAAACGCGGCGATCAGCGTTTTCCTGGTCGCACCCAGGGTCTTCAGCACCACCGCGTCGTGAATGCGAGCCCGGTTGCCGGCGGCGAGCGCCCCGGCCAGCACCAGCACCGAGGCGATCAACGCCACGCCCGCTGCTGCCCTGATTGCTGTGCCGAGCTGCGCCACCAGCCGGTTGACGATTTCGAGCGCGTCCTTGACCCTGACCGTCGTCACCGCGGGAAAGGCACGCGTGACGGCGTTGAGAAGATGCGCATCGTCGGCTGCCGACGCATTCGTCTCGGTCAGCGTCGCCAACCAGCCATGCGGCGCACCGGCGAATGTGTTGGGCGAGAACACCATGACGAAATTGATGCCCATGGTTTCCCATTCGACCTGGCGGAAATTGGCGATCTTGGCCGTGATGTTGCGGCCGAGCACGTTGACGGTGATGGTGTCGCCGAGCTTCAGCCCGATCTCTTTGCCTTCCTCGGCGGAAAACGAGACCAGCGGCTCGCCGGCATAGTTCTCCGGCCACCAGCTGCCCTCGGTCAGCGTCGCATTCTCCGGCAGCTTTGCGTCATAGGTCAGGCCGCGATCGCCGCGCAGTACCCAGGCGCCTTCGGCCGGAACCTTGACCTTGTCGACATCGACGCCGTTGAGCGCCATCACCCGGCCGCGCAGCATCGGCACCTTGATCAGCCTGCCTTGCGGTGCCTCTTTGCCGACCAGCGCGGAGAAGGCATCGACGTCACCGCTCTGGATATCGACGTAGAAGAAGTTCGGTGCCCTTTCCGGCAGGCTGCCCGAGATCTGCCGCCTGAGATTGCCGTCGATCAGCGCCAGCGTCACCAGCAGCGTCAGCCCGAGTCCCAACGACAGCACCACGGACGGCGTCAAGGCGCCAGGCCGATGGATGTTGCCGATGGCGAGCCTGAGCGCGGTCGAGCGCACGCGCGGGCTTTTCTTCGCCGCCCACTGCACCAGCGAGCCGACCACACGCAGCACCAGGAACGAAAAGATCGTGGCGCCAACGAAGATCGAGGCAATACGGCGGTCGCCGGAAAACAGGATCGCCAGTACCGCGAGCAGCAGCGCGATGCCCAATGCCGCGGCGATATAGAGCGGGCGGGGAAAACCGCGGCCCTCGAAACCCATTTCGCGAAACAGCGCCGTTGCCGGCACGTCGCGTGCGCGGCCGAGCGGCAGCAAGGCGAAAGCCAGCGTCACCAGCAGCCCGAACAGCGCTGCCATGCCGAGGGCGCCGGGATAGAACCCACCTTCCGCCGGCACTGGAATGACCGATTGGAGTGCCGCGCTGGCCGCGAACGGCATCAGCGCGCCAAGCACAAGGCCTAGCGTGATGCCGAGGGCGGCGATCATCAGGATCTGCACCAGATAGACGGCAAAGACGAACCCGCCCGAAGCCCCCAGGCTCTTGAAGGTGGCGATGACGCCGCGCTTGCCGTCGAGATAGGCACGCACGGCATTGGCCACGCCGACGCCGCCGACCACCAGCGCCGTCAACCCAACCAGCGTCAGGAATTGCGAAAACCGTTCGATGTTGGAGGACAGCGCCGGCGCTGCGTTGCTGCGGGTGCGGATCGACCAGCCGGCCCGCGGGAACTGGTTTGCCGCCTGCTCCTGGATCGCCTTGATCTGTGCCTCAGTGGTGCCGCCGGGCAGGCGGACCTTATAGGCGTTCTCGACCAGGCTGCCCGGCTGGATCAGGCCGGAAGCGGCAAGCCCGTCGGTCGACACCATCAGCCGCGGCGCAAAACCGAAGCCATCCGACACTGCATCCGGCTCGTTGACCAGCCTGGCGCGCAGCTCGAACGTCGCGCTGCCGAGCTTTAGCCGGTCACCGATGCCAAGGTTCAGCCGCTCGAACAAGAGGTCCGGGGCGGCGGCGCCGAAGACGCCGGATTTTTCGCCGAACAGATCCTCTCGCGACAGCACCGGCTCGGTCTCCAGCGCACCATAGAGCGGATAGGCGCCGTCGACCGCCTTGGCCTCGACCAGCGCCTGGTCGGAGCCGTCCTCGAGCCTCGCCATCGAGCGCATATTGGCGCTGTGCGAAACCGTGCCAAGCCGGTCGAGGAAGCTGCGTTCGGCTCTGGTCGGATCGCGCTGGTTGAGCTGGAAGCGGAGATCACCGCCGAGCAGCGTCTGGCCCTGGTCGGCAACACCGGCGGAAATAGCCTGCGCCACCGAATTGACGCCGCCGATCGCAGCGACGCCGAGCGCGATGCAGGCAAGGAAGATCAGGAAGCCGGACAGCCCGCCACGCATTTCGCGCAGCGAAAACCGAAAGGCGAGCCTCAGCGTGCGCGCCAGCGGCATCATGCGGTCACCTTGCCAGCCCTGGTGGCCGGGTTAGGCGCGTCTTCGATCAGCCCCGACCGCATCGACACCTGGCGCGAGCAGCGCACCGCGAGTAGCGGGTCATGCGTGACCAGCACCAGCGTCATGCCGCGTTCGGCCGCCTTGGCAAACAGCAGGTCGGCGACGTGCCGCCCCGTTGCCTGGTCGAGATTGCCGGTCGGCTCGTCGGCGATCAGGATGCGCGGCGACGGCGCCAGCGCCCGGGCGATCGCCACGCGCTGCTGCTCGCCGCCAGACAATTCGCCGGGGTAATGGGTGACGCGATCGCTGAGACCGACCGCCGCCAGCTCGCGCGCCGCCACGCCGAATGGATCGACATGGCCGGCAAGCTCCAGCGGGACAGCAACGTTTTCCAGCGCCGTCATATTAGGGATGAGATGGAAAGACTGGAACACGATGCCGATGTTTCGTCCCCGAAACGATGCGATCTGATCTTCGCTTTTGCCGTTGAGCAGCTCGCCGGCAATTCGGACCGTCCCCGAATCGACCCTTTCAAGCCCGGCCAAAACCATCAGCAATGTCGACTTTCCCGAACCTGAAGGTCCAACGATGCCTGTCGCTTCGCCGCCCGCCACATCGAGGCTGACGCCCTTCAGCACATGGACCGAGGATGCACCTTCGCCGAGCGTCAGCGATACGTCTTTCAGCGAAATGACGGCTTCTTCCAAAATCAAATCGTCCTATATGGGGGATGAAGGCTAGAGCATCCGATGCTCGACAAAGACGAAAACCTGCCTTCGCCAACAGATGTTCCTGGTCATATGGGGCCTGCCGCATGGCTTTCAAACACACCTTTGCCGCAGCCTTCGCCCTTTTCCTCGCCATTTGCGGCGCCATTTCGTCGGCGCGCGCCGAACCGTTCACCATTGTCGGTTTCGGCGACAGCTTGATGGCGGGTTATGGCCTCGGGCCAGGTCAGGGCTTCACCGAGAAGTTGCAGGCGGCGCTGCGCGCCAAGGGCTACGATGTCACGGTCGCCAATGCCGGCGTCTCCGGCGATACGACGAGCGGCGGCCTGTCGCGGCTCGACTGGTCGGTGCCGGACGGCACGCAGCTGGTCATCCTGGAGCTCGGCGCCAATGACATGCTGCGCGGCGTTTCGCCCGCCATAGCGGAAAAGAACCTGGACGCCATGCTGGCAAAGCTGAAGCAGCGCAAGATCGCCGTTTTGCTGGCCGGAATGCGCGCGGCGCCCAATCTCGGCGCCGACTACCAGAACGCCTTTGACGCGACCTTTCCGAGACTGGCTGAAAAATATGGCGTGCCGCTCTATCCTTTCTTTCTCGAGGGCATCGCCGGTCAATCCGTCCTGCAACTCGAGGACGGCCTTCATCCAAACGCCCGAGGCGTCGACCGCATCGTCGAGGGTATCCTGCCCAGTGTGGAGAAGACCATTGAAGCGGTCCGGGGCAATTCCTGAAGGCGAGGGTTCGCCGTCGCAACACCTTCCGCAGGGGAAGCTTTTAGGCAGGCCTGCGACCAACAAACCCCTTGCCCCGTTTGAATATCGATGATTCGCTAGGGGCAAGAGTTCGATTCGAGGACAGGAGGCTTCCCATGCCGCGTCTTTTTACCGCCCTCGAGATACCGCGTGATGCCGCTCTTTCACTGTCCCTGCTCAGGGGCGGCCTGCCCGGAGCCCGCTGGATCGATGTCGAAAACTATCATCTGACGCTGCGCTTCATCGGCGATGTCGAGGGCCATGTCGCCGACGACATCGCCAATGCGCTTGACCGTGTTCACCGCCCGTCCTTCCCGCTGACGCTGTCCGGCGTCGGCGCCTTCGGCCAGAAGAAGCCGCATGCGGTGTGGGCCGGGGTCGCCGCTTCGCCCGATCTTTCCGCATTGCAGGCCGAGATCGAGCGCATCTGCCAGCGGCTCGGCATCCCGGCCGACCCGCGCAAGTTCATGCCGCATGTGACGCTGGCCCGCCTGCGCAATTCGAGCCCGCTCGACGTCGCCCAGTACCTGTCGGCACGCGGCAATTTTTCGACGCTGCCGTTCCGGGTCGGCCGCTTCGTGCTGATGTCGTCGCGCGATTCGGTTGGCGGCGGGCCTTACGTCGTCGAGGAGGCCTGGCCGCTTTCAGGTGCCGACAACCGCGTCGCCAGCCGTTTGGTCGGCGCCGCCGACGCTTCGCGGATCATGCGGTAGACGGACATGGCCAGGGAGAAACTAGCAAAAGAGGCGATCCGCGCCGAACTTGCCGGCCTCGACGGCTGGTCGCTGGCCAAGGATGGTGGCTCGATCACCCGCAGCTTCACCTTCAAGAATTTCTCCGAAGCCTTTGCCTTCATGACCCGCGTTGCCCTGGCCGCGGAGAAGATGGACCACCATCCCGACTGGTCGAACGTCTACAAGACGGTAAACGTGACCCTCAACACGCACGACGCCGGCGGCCTGACCGCGCTGGATTTCGATCTGGCCAGGAAAATGAACCGCTATTTCGGCGGCTGAGCCTATCTGCACCTTGCAGCGAGGTTCGGCTTTCACCACATTTTGCGTCGCGGTCACGCGTGAAGTCACGCGACGGCCGGAAGGATTTCTTCGGCCTCGGCAGCAAGCCGGGCAACGAGAGCGAAGTGCGCGAAAAGTTCTGGCGTACGGCGAAGAAGGCCGCCCGGCAGATCCCGTTCATGGAAGAGGTGGTCGCCGCCTATTACTGTGCCATGGACAAGAAGACGCCGCTGCGCGCCAAGGGCACCTTGCTGGCTGCGCTCGGCTATTTCGTGCTGCCGACGGACGTCATCCCCGATTTCATCCTTGGGCTAGGCTTCACCGACGACATCGCCGTGCTGACCGCCGCGATTACCGCCGTCAGCGCCCACATCACGCCGGCGCACCGGCTCGCCGCCAGGCAGGCCATCGCCGACAAGAGCTGAGCCGGTACGGCGCAAAAAATCGCGCGAGACTTTCCGGCCGTCAAACCCACCGCCGCACCCGCGCCTTGTAGGCGCGATAGGCATCTCCGAACTTCCGCTCGAGATAGCGCTCTTCCGGCGCGATAACGCCGGTATTGATCACCCACAGCAGGGGGATGACGAGCGCGATAGCCCAAAGACTTCCGGCCGCGACGCCGAGGCCCAGATAGACGAGGGTCGTTCCCAGATAGAACGGATTCCTGGTGCGCCGATAGATACCGTCGACGACCAGCGCCGTCGTCGGCAAGGTCGGTGGTATGTTGGTGCCAGCGGCCTGAAAGCGGCCCGCCGCCATAAAGATGAACACGAAGCCGCACACCGCGAGCACAGCGCCGGTCAGATAGCGGGCGAGCGCCTGCCCGGCCATGACCGGGAGCGGCACGAGCACCTCGAGCACGGTTGCCGCCACCAGGAAGCCAAGGAAGATCAAAGGCGGCAGCGCAATGACCCCGGCCACGTCGGGCGCGCCCGATCCGCCCGCCGTCTCCCCGGCATCCGACCGGCGCACCGCGCCACCGGCCGTCCGCCGCATGGCGACACGAATGCCGAACACAATCGCCAGGACGGCTGTGCCGCCCGCGAGGATCAGGACTGTCTCGGAAACGGCCATGGCCAAATCTCCCGTAAGCCGCCAGGGAGGGCACCCTGGCCGAGCGCCGTAGCGGCGAACGCAGACATGGTACCGCCTGCAGGGAAATTCGTCACGCACCTCAAAAAGCGAGAATCGCGGCAAGACCTAGCTGCTTGAAAAGTCAAACTCTTGCCGTTTTCGTGGCCTCCAAGTCGCGGCAGGGACATTGCGCCAGCCGCTTTTTCGAGCGGCAGCGCGAAGACGGCGGCGGTTTCCTGGCGTGAACATCCTTTTCTCAGGGGAATTTCACCGTTTGGTAACCCAGATTAAATCAAAATGAAGCGACGGGCAGGACGCCGAGCCGGCCTGCCGCCGCACCAGTGGAATACGGGAAAAGCGATGCGCGGATTGATTGCTATAGTTTCCAGCCTGGCCCTGGTGGCCTTGACGGCGCCTGCGCTGGCGCAGTCGGCAACCAAGATCGGCCAGCATAATGCCTGGGGCACCTACAGTTATCAGGCGTCGGGCGGCGGCAAGGTCTGCTATGTCCTGACGGTGCCAACCGACAAGCAGCCGCCGACGCTCGATCACGGCGACATGTTCTTCTTCGTCAGCCAGCGGCCTGGGCAGCAAGTGTCCTACGAGCCGCAATTCATCGCCGGCTATACCTTCCAGGAAGGTTCCAAGGCCACCGTCACCATCGACAAGAAGTCTTTTTCGATGTTCACGCGCGGCAAGTCGGCCTGGGTCGAGAACGCCGCCGAGGAGCCGGTGCTGATAGCCGCGATGAAGACCGGCACCGACATGAAGGTGTCGGCCAAGTCCGGCCGCGGCAACACCACCACCTACGTCTTCTCGCTGAAGGGCATCTCGGCGGCGCTGGCCTCGATCGCCAAGTGCAAGTAGGCGGTTAGGCGCGGTCTTCCCTTCTCCCACAAGGGGAGAAGGAAGAACCCCGGCATGACTCCGCCGCTAACCTGTGCTATGCGCCGCGCTTGATTTCGGGCACGATGCTGTATTCGGCCGCAAATCGCTTATATTGGCGCAACAATGACCCTTACATTCGATCTTACCGCCGAAGGCGCGCGTGACGCGTTGCGCACCCACACGACGCCTGAAAAGCCGTCGCTGATCGGCTTGACGCGCGCCGAACTCGGGGCCGCCCTCGTCGCCGCCGGCATCGTGCCGGAGCGCCAGGCGAAAATGCGCGCCCAACAGCTCTGGCATTGGATCTATGTGCGCGGCGTTTCCGACTTTGCCGGCATGTTCAATATCTCCAAGGATCTGCGCGCCGCCCTCGACACGCATTTCACCGTTGCCAGGCCCGAGATCGTCGAGGAGCAGATTTCCTCCGACGGAACGCGCAAATGGCTGTTCCGCTTTCCGCCGCGCGGCGCTGGCCGGCCGGTCGAGATCGAGACCGTCTACATTCCCGAAGAAGGCCGCGGCACGCTGTGCATCTCTTCGCAGGTCGGCTGCACGCTGACCTGCTCCTTCTGCCACACCGGCACGCAGAAGCTGGTGCGCAACCTGACGGCGGAGGAAATCCTCGCCCAGCTCTTGACCGCCCGCGACCGGCTCGGCGACTTCCCCGACCGCGATACGCCCGACGGCGCCATCGTGCCGGCCGAGGGCAGGAGAGTGTCCAACGTCGTCATGATGGGCATGGGCGAGCCGCTCTACAATTTCGAGGCGGTGAAAAAGGCGCTGCTGATCGCATCCGACGGCGACGGGCTTTCCCTGTCGAAGAGGCGCATCACGCTGTCGACCTCCGGCGTCGTGCCCGAAATCTTCCGCACCGGCGAGGAGATCGGCGTCATGCTGGCGATCTCGCTGCACGCCACCAATGACGATTTGCGCGATCTCTTGGTGCCCATCAACAAGAAGTATCCGCTGAAGGATCTGATCGCTGCCTGCCGCGCCTATCCAGGCCTGTCGAACGCCAAGCGGATCACCTTCGAATATGTCATGCTGAAGGACGTCAACGATTCCATCGACGACGCCAAGGCGCTGATCAAGCTGCTCAAGGGCATTCCGGCCAAGATCAATCTGATCCCGTTCAACCCGTGGCCGGGCACCAACTACCAGTGCTCGGACTGGGAAACGATCGAGAAATTCGCCGATTACATCAACAATGCCGGCTATGCCTCGCCGATCCGCACGCCGCGCGGCCGCGACATCCTGGCCGCCTGCGGCCAGCTCAAGTCGGACTCCGAGCGCATGCGCAAGGTCGACCGGCTGGCGCTGGAAGCGATGATGATCGCGGGGCATGGCGAGGCGTGAAATACCTCAGGCGATTGGCAGTGACTTTGCTCTGCTACGCCCTGGCTGCCTTCACCATGTCTCTGGTCTTTTTCCTGCTCGATGCACTGATGTGGTGGCGTGTTCCCGCTTTCCTGTCCACTCGAGATAGTTGGTCGCTGTTGCTGCTTGGAGCGATGATCGCAGGCATCTTTGGCGCACCGCTGGCAATCCCGATGGTCATTGCTTCCCAAGTTCTCGAGGCGAGACGCTGGATTCTTTTTGTCGTCGGGGGAGCTTTCGTTGGGACGTGCGTATTTGCGGTCTGGAAACTGCATCCGTCGGCACAGAGGCCACCGGACGTTGACGTGTTGGTGGCCCTAATCATTGCGGGAAGCTTGGCAGGAGCCGTCTATCGCCTGGTCGAGAGCCGGTTCCTGCAAATGCCCGGACAATTCGCGTGAACCGCCTCGTCGCCTATCTGATCCGCTTCGCCGTCATCCTTGTCGGCTACGGCGTTGCTTCGCTGGCGGCAAGCGCCTTCCTTAACGTCATGTTCCTGGCGTCTCTTGGGCTGATAACGGACGAGACGCAACCGGCGGCGCAGGCGGCGCTGTGGTTTTCAATCCCCTTCGTCGCGCTGTTCGTCGCCTATTTCGCCTTCATGCCGGCCGCCATCGCCATCCTCGTCTCCGAGATCCTTGGCCGGCGTGACTGGCTGTTCTATGCGCTGGCGGGCGCAGCGGTGGCGGCGGTCTTCCTTGGCTTCGTCCACCAGACGGCCGATGCCAATTTCGAGGTTACCAATACCAGCGTCATGCTGGCGGTGATCGGCTGCGGCATGGTCGGCGGTATTTTCTACTGGCTGAGCGCCGGGCGCTCGGCCGGAAGCTGGCGTCAGATCGGACGCCCTATTTCGCCTGGGCCGTCAGGATCTTGAGCGCGAAGGCCGAAAAAACTCCGGCAAACAGATAGTCGACGACGCGGGTCACACGCGGGCTGGATTTCATCACGGCCGAGAATTTTTCCGCCGCCAGCACCATCGGCGCCGTTACCGGGATCGCCAGCACGACGAACATCGCGCCGAGGAAGAACAGCTTTCCCGGCGCGTCGGGATCATGCGCGGAGACGAATTGCGGCAGGAAGGTCATGAAGAACAGGATGATCTTCGGGTTGAGCAGATTGACCCCGAGCCCCGCCGCCCAGCTGCGGAACAGCGAGATCTGCGGCCCGCTCTTCTTCTCCGGTGAAAACGCCGACCCTTTTGTGATCGCCTGCCATGCCAGGAAGACCAGATAGCCGGCGCCAAAAATCTTCAGCACGAAGAACGCCATCGGCGAGGCGACGATCAGCGCCGAGACGCCGACCACCACCAGCGTGGTGTGAATCAGCGTGCCGCACAAGGCGCCGGCCATGGAGGCAAAGCCGGTGGCACGGCCCTGGCTCAGCGTGCGCGAGACGAACAGCGTCATGTCAGGCCCGGGCGTGATCGCCAGGATGAAGGTGGCGATGGAGAACTGGATAAGCGTCGTACTGTCGGGGATGAAGGACATGGCTCGTCTCGTAGCGGCAAAAGACGGCGCAGCCATAGCGCAAGAGCCGTGTGCTCGCCAGCCTCTTGGAGATGAAGCATCTGGTCCAGGCATCGTTCGTCCCTTGCGCTGGCCTAAAACGCCGTGATACCTCGCCCGCGAAGAACCCCTGTCGCGGAACTGCCCACCATGTCGAAAGCAAAAGCCGTCAAGAAAGTCGTGCTCGCCTATTCCGGCGGCCTTGACACCTCGATCATCCTGAAATGGCTGCAGACTGAACTCGGCGCCGAGGTCGTCACCTTCACCGCCGATCTCGGCCAGGGTGGCGAACTGGAGCCGGCCAGGCGCAAGGCCGAGATGATGGGCATCAAGGACATCCGCATCGTCGATGTCCGCGAGGAGTTCGTATCCGATTTCGTCTTTCCGATGTTCCGCGCCAACGCCGTCTATGAAGGCACCTATCTGCTCGGCACCTCGATCGCCCGGCCGCTGATTTCGAAACATCTTGTCGAAATCGCAAAAGAGACTGGCGCCGATGCCATCGCCCATGGCGCCACCGGCAAGGGCAACGATCAGGTGCGTTTCGAGCTTTCCGCCTATGCGCTGAACCCCGACATCAAGGTCATCGCGCCGTGGCGCGACTGGTCGTTCAAGTCGCGCACCGATCTCATCAACTTCGCCGAGCAGCACCAGATCCCGGTGCCGAAGGACAAGAAGGGCGACGCGCCGTTTTCCGTCGACGCCAACCTTCTGCACTCCTCCTCCGAGGGCAAGGTGCTGGAGGACCCGTGGACGGAACCGCCGGAATTCGTCCACCAGCGCACCATCTCGCCGATGGACGCGCCGGACAAGGTCACCGAGATCGAGATCGAATTCCTCAAGGGCGATCCGATCGCGCTCAACGGCAAGAAGCTGTCGCCGGCGACGATGCTGGCGGCGCTGAACGATCTCGGCCGTGACAATGGCATCGGCCGGCTCGACCTGGTCGAGAACCGTTTCGTCGGCATGAAATCGCGCGGTGTCTACGAGACCCCCGGCGGCACCATCCTGATCGCCGCCCACCGGGCGATCGAATCGATCACGCTCGACCGCGGTGCCGCCCATCTCAAGGACGAGTTCATGCCGCGCTATGCCGAGCTCATCTACAATGGCTTCTGGTTCGCGCCCGAGCGGCTGATGTTGCAGGCGATGATCGACAAGAGCCAGGAAGACGTCGAAGGCACCGTGCGGCTGAAGCTCTACAAGGGCAACGTCATGGTCAGCGGCCGCAAGTCGAGGAAGACGCTCTATTCCGACGCGCTGGTCACCTTCGAGGACGACCGCGGCGCCTACGACCAGAAGGATGCAGAAGGTTTCATCCGCCTCAACGCGCTGAGGCTGCGGACACTGGCGGCGCGCAATCGCAAGGGTTGATATTCCCAACAGGCCCAATGCTTAGATGAGTTAGGAACCCGGTGAGGACACCGGGTTTTATTTGGCGTCTCTAATATAATAGAAGCCGCGATTTCAGATCGTTTCCTGTTTGACCTTTCCGTGATTTGATCTTACTTCTCGTGCGGGTCGGAGGGCTTTGACAGTGAAAAACAGACTTTTTCTTCTGCTTGCGGCGGTGGCCGTCTTTACCGCGGGTCAGTCCACGCAAGTCCCGGCGGGGCAAACATCCAAGGTCCATACTTGCAAAAGTTTTGACGGCCCCTTCCAGATTCCCGCTTCCCAGAAATGCCCGTTGAGCGGCTACGCGCAGGGTCCCAGAGTCCCGACGGTCATCGGGGACAAGCCAAAAGCGGCTACCCCGGCGCCGCGGAATTCCAAATTCCGTACCTGCAAAAGTTTTGACGGCCCCTTCCAGATTCCCATTTCCCAGAAATGCCCGTTGAGCGGCTACGTGCATTATTGAGCGTGATGTGCCCAGGCGCTTGGCCACGCTTGGAGCTGGTTTCCTGCCCACGTTGGCTGTCCTGGCGAACTTGGCCGTCGCCAAAGCCAACGATGCCCCCCCTCCCTTGACCTTCCCGCGCTGGTCGAGTGCAGGGCTGACGTTCCGACCTATAGTGGTTTTGCCCTTTGGCTGAGCGACCGCCCCGATACGCCCGCAAAGCTCGGCTGGAACGACGTTTCTTCCGGCAATCCTTTCCTCAAGCAATATGAATTGCCGGCCCCGCTTCGCGTATTCGGGCGCGAAACGGCGTCCGTCGTCTTTGCCGCGACCGGGCCGATGCCGGTTCTCGACGGCGTTTCCGCACCGGACCTTGCCCGCGAACTCGGCATCGCACCCGAACTCGCGCCACCGGACAAATTCCTTGGTGAGAACGTGCTCGCCGGCTGCTCCTACGCGCTCAACGTGAAATAGAAAGCCCGAGGCTTGGCAGGGCTTTCTGTCGAATAGAGCAATTCCAGGAAAAGTGTGAAACGGTTTTCCGTCCGGAATTGCGTTAAAACAAAGCTCTAGAGGGCCCTGTCAGTCGGCATCGATCGCCGTGGCCATGCGGGCGATGGCCTGTTGATAGACGCTCGCGGAATTCCAGCCAGCGATTGCGCCCATATTCGCCTGCGCGCTCGCGCCGGCCCGCCAACCATGACTCTTGAGGAAGTTGGCGGTGGAAGCCAACGCAGTGCTCTTGTCGCGCAGATTTTTGTTTCCGACACCATACGTCAAAACATTTCCGGGCAGGAACTGCGTGTGGCCAATCTCGCCGTGCGCGGCACCGACCGACGAGGCGCTCAACGCTCCGCGATCAACCAGCTTCAGGGCCGCAATGGCATGCGGGTAGAAGAACTCCGGACGGCGACAGTCATAGGCCAGCGTTAAAATGGCGGAGACCGTATTCTGGTTGCCCATGGCGGAACCGAAGCCGGTCTCCATGCCCCAGATGGCGAGCAACACGCCCGGCGACACGCCGTAATTCCGTTCGATCTTGTCGAACAGCGCAGCATTGGCCTTCTTCAGCGCACGGCCCCTGGCAATGATCGCGGACGCGCCACGGCGCTTCATGAAAGCTTCCACCGAGCCGCTGAAAGCCTTATGGATGGCGCGGTCGACGGAGATCGTCTTTGTCGCGTAGGTTGCGCGAGCCAGAGCGGCCAGACCCTTCGAGCCGACACCGTCGGCCTTCGCCTCCGCGGCGAACTCCGGTTTCCATGCCTCGAAGCCGGCGCCGCTCTTGCCACAGCTGGCCGCCGCCTGCGCGCCCGTCGCCAGCGCAAGCACCGCCACCACCGTGGCCACTACAAACATCTTCCCCTTGGCAAGAAATGCCATGCTGCTCTCCTGGTTGCCTGAATCACGTTCCCAATTGCGAACTTGCCTGCGAAACACCTGCTTGTCACTGCCCTGGCGCCACGCCGATGCACTCAATACAGCAGGAACCTCAAATCCACCACACTGGCGGACGCCCGGGAATTTGCCTACGATCAAGTAATTATTGTGGCGGGGACAGAATAAGCATGGAAGACGTTGATGTCGTGATCATCGGCGCCGGTTCAGCCGGGCTTTCGGCTTCCAAGACCCTGCGCGCTGCCGGTTTTTCCTTCAAATTGTTGGAAGCGATGAACCGCATTGGCGGCCGCGCCTGGACCAGCGACCAGCATTTCGGCGTGCCGTTCGACATCGGCTGCGCCTGGCTGCATGCCGCGGACCGCAATCCCTACTTTCCCGAGGCGAAGGCCGCTGCCTGGACGCTTCATCACCACGACATGAATGTCGATCATCTCTATTACCGTGAGCGAAAGGCAAGCGAAGCCGAGGAGGCGGCGATGAAGGTGGCCGACGCAAGGCTGTTCGAACTGGTGGCGGCACATCAGGTGAGGGAAGGCGACGACGACCGCCTTTCGGCATTGCTCGCCAAGGGACACGCGCCGCGCGCCGCCGCAACCTTCGCCGGGCCGATGGATTTCGGCGCCGACGAGGACGAGATATCGATCCGCGACTTTCAGGTCGCCGCCGATCTCGATCCGAATTATTTCACCAGGGAAGGCTTCGGTACGCTGGTTGCCCGCTTCGGCGCCGACGTGCCGGTGGAGCTGTCGACGCCGGTGCGCAAGATCGTCTGGGATGGGCCGGGCGTAGCCTGCGTCATCGATCGCGGTACCATCCGCGCCAAGGCGGTCATCGTCACTGCCTCCCCGGCAGTGCTCGCCTTCGAGGAGATTGCGTTCTCGCCTGCACTCCCCGATGCGCATTTCGCCGCCTTCTTCGACCTGCCGATGGGCATGCTGACCAAGCTGCCGGTCGAAATATCCGGTACAAGACTCGGCCTGGAGCCGTTCGACGATTTGCTGATCGAGCGGTTGGCCCGGCACGACATTTACTTCCTCTGCTTTCCCTTCGACCTCGATTTGATGGTCGGTTTCGTCGGCGGCGATTTCGCTTGGGAGATGTCAGCGGCGGGCGAGGCGGCTGGCATCGACTTCGTCGTCGACCGGCTCTGCGGCATCTTTGGCGGCGACATACGAAAGCATGTCGGACGCGCAATGATGACCAATTGGGGCGCTGAGCGGTTCGTGCGCGGCGCCTATGCGGCGGCGCGGCCCGGCCGCTCGCAAGCGCGCGCCACGCTGATGCAGCCCGTGGCGGAAAAGATCTTCTTCGCCGGCGAGCATTTGGCCGGTCCGCTGATGCAGACCTGCGGCGGCGCCAGATTGTCGGGCGAGGCAGTGGCCAGGGAGGTCGTCGCCCAGCTTGCGGCAAAATAGCATCGGCCGGCAGGAACGTGGGCAGCTGACAGGCGTTTGGCGTTCTCCTGCTCGTATCGTCCTCCGCATTTCGAATGATTTGAGACGCCAATGAAGCTTTTCGACTGCCCGCATTGCGGCCACCGTCTCTATTTCGAGAACGCGCAATGCCTGAACTGCGCCAGCCTCGTGCTCTACGATCCCGAGCATGCGCGCTTCGCGCTGTCCGGCGCCGACGTCTTCCATTGCACCAATGCCGACGAATGCGCCTGCAACTGGATGGCGGAGCCCGGCCACGCCTTCTGCCGCGCCTGTGCGCTGAACCAGCTGATCCCGGATCTGTCGGTCGACGGCAACCGCCGCCGCTGGATCCGTGTCGAGGCGGCAAAGAAGCGTGCCGTCTATTCGCTGCTCGCCTTCGGCCTGCCGGTCGCACCCAAGCAGGACGTTGGCGACGAGATCGGTCTCGCTTTCGATTTTCTTGCCGATCCGATCGGCGGCGGTCCGGGCGGCGAACGTATCCTGACGGGTCATGACAACGGCCGGATCACGCTCAACGTCGCCGAGGCGGATTCGGCAGAGCGCGAACGGCGTCGCGTCGAGATGGGCGAGAACTACCGCACGCTGCTCGGCCATTTCCGCCATGAGTTCGGCCATTATTACTGGGACCGCCTGATCCGCGACGATTCGCAAAAGCTTGCCGGTTTTCGCGCTTTGTTCGGCGACGAGCGCGCCGGCTACGAACAGGCGCTGAAGACCTATTATGCCGATGGCGCGCCGCCCGACTGGCAGCAGCGCCATATCTCGGCCTATGCGACGTCGCACCCATGGGAGGACTGGGCCGAGACATGGGCGCATCACATGCACATCACCGACACGCTGGAGATGGTGCATGCCCTGAATTTCCCGCTCGGCCGGCTGGAAACCGTTGAAGCCAACGAGCTGCCGCGCGCCGATACCGGCGGCAAGCTGCAGCCGGCACCATCGGAACCCGCCTCCAGGCCAGAGCCTTTCGAAAGGATTCTCGACCGCTGGCTGGTGCTGTCGGAGGCGTCCAACTCGATCAACCGCTGCATGGGCCTGCCCGATCTCTATCCCTTCGTCATCTCGGACGTGGCGGCGCAAAAACTTGCTTTTGTTCACGAGCTTTTGACCGACCTGCCGAAAACGACTGGAACAAATCGTGAGCCGGCCGAAGCCTTTTAGCCGGAACGCATGCGGCTTTGCTTCGTTTTCCGTGCCAAGGGACTGTGAAACGGAGAGAAGACCATGAAACGCATATTGTTTCCGGCGGTGGCCGGAGCGCTCATAGCGATGTCGGGCTCTGCATTGGCCGACACCGCCGTCTCGGCCATCACTGATCTCAATGTACGCGCCGGCCCCGGCCCGCAATATCCGGTGATCGGCGTGCTCGCGGCCGGCCAGTCGGCGACGCTCGACGGCTGCATCGCTAACAGCAAATGGTGCACTATCGCCGAGGCTAACGGCCAGGGCTGGGTCTATTCCGACTATGTGACGGCCGATTTCGGCGGCAGCCGTGTGGTCCTGACACAGCGTCCGGCCGGCGCCGACATTGCCGTCGTGACGCCGCCCGCCGATAGCGTCGAGTATTCCGACAGCTATACCGGAGCAATCGTCGCCGGCGAGGCGATCGAGCCTATCCGGAGACCGCCGGCCGAGATCCGTACCTATGTGCGTACGCATCGGCTCGATCCGGTCTATCTGGAGGGCGAGGTGGTGACGGGCGCGACGTTGCCTGACACCGTCGAGCTGCGCGAGATTCCGGACTATGATTACCGCTACGTCTATGTGAACGGCCAGCCGGCACTGGTCGATCCGGGCAGCCGGCGTATCGTGTACGTCGTGCGCTGACGATACAAACAGGGCGGTCGCCCTGTAATGGCGGCCGCTCGCACTCCCGACATTGCCACAAGCCGGCATTGCCGCTGCAATACCGGTTTCCACATTGGGGCCGATGTTCTAGACCTTGCGAGCCGAAGCACCAGCCAGCGAGCCCGCGTGACGATCGACCCAACCGCCTTCCAACAGTACCGGCACACCGCCAACAACAAGACCACTTTGCCGCGGCTTCTGCTTGGAGCGGTGGTCGTCATCCTGTTCTGGCTCGGAACCACTGCCGCCGTGCTGTTCGGCGGCACCTATGCCTTTGCCGTTTGGCAGGCATCGTCTGGCACCGCCCCGCCAGGTGGAGGAGCGGTGCAGGATTTCATGGCCTCTCCTGCGGGCATCCTCGCGGCGCTGGCTTCATTTGCCGGAATCTGGCTCGGCCTTTGGGCTGCCATGCGCTGGATCCATCGCGAGAAGCTGACAGCCCTGATTGGCGTCAGCCGGCGCATTTCTTGGTCGGGGTTCCTGAAAGGACTGACCGCGGTGCTGATCACCTCGCTGCTTTCCGAGATCCTGCTTTATGGTTTGCAGCCCGACATCGCGCGCGGCGCGATCGGCCTGTCCGCGTGGCTTTCGTTCCTGATCCCGATCACCGCCCTGACCTTTCTGCAGACCTCGTCGGAGGAGATGCTGTTTCGCGGTTATCTGCTCAGGGGCCTGGCGAGCCGGTTCCGGAACCCTTTCATCTGGGCGCTGCTGCCGGGATTGCTGTTCACCTCCCTGCACTGGAGCCCAGGTTCGAGCGCTGCCATCAATGCCTGCGTGCTGGCCTCGATCGCCGCCTTTGCGCTGCTGCTAACGCTTCTGGTCTATGCAACCGGTAATCTCGGTGCCGGCTTTGGTGCCCATCTCGGTAACAATCTGACCGGCTTCCTGCTGATTTCGCACCAGCAAAGCTATAATTCCTTCGCCCTGTTCAACGCCAAGCCGCTCGAAGCCGCCGGCTGGACGACTTCAGACGCCGTCCTCATCGCTTCGATCGGCATCGTCAGCAGCCTGTTGACCGTTCTGCTGCTTTTACATCCGCGCTCACCGCTGAAGGTCGAGCCGGATATGGCGCGCGCCGGCAGCGTGCGCTGATGTGCATTGCCTGGTCGTCCTGAGCTATTTGACGCAAAGCTTGACCAAAGCTTGACTCTGCGGCCGATTTCCTGTCTACACGCCGCGAATTCCGCGACGAGTATTCCTCCGAGCAAACCGACCGGGACGCCGAAACCTCTTTGAGGTGAAGTGCTGTAAATCGATCCCGGAGGCCAACACCCGGCAGCGCTGTGCGCCCCCGGGTGCTTTTTGGCTTTGGGCTTTGCCCGGACCGGCTTTTGCTTGGACAGTTGGCGCGAACGCATTACCTCTCGGGCATCATCCGGGTGCCAGGGAAAAGGAAAAAGAATGTTTGAATCGCTACAGGAACGCACAAGAGGCGTGGAGGGCCGCAGGCCCGACGGGGATCAGCATGAATCCAAGGCGCTCTCGCACGGCGGTTTGACCAATGTTTGAGTCCCTGCAAGAGCGCCTTGGTTCGATCCTGAACGGCCTCACCGGCCGCGGCGCCTTGTCGGAGGCTGATGTCTCGGCGGCGCTGCGCGAGGTGCGCCGTGCGTTGCTCGAGGCCGACGTGGCGCTGGAAGTGGTGCGTTCCTTCACCGACAAGGTGCGCGAGAAGGCCGTCGGCGCCGCCGTGGTCAAGTCGATCAAGCCCGGCCAGATGGTCGTCAAGATCGTCCATGACGAGCTGGTCGACATGCTCGGCGCCGAGGGCGTCGCCATCGACCTCAATGCACCGGCTCCGGTCGTCATCATGATGGTCGGCTTGCAGGGTTCCGGCAAGACGACGACCTCGGCCAAGATCGCCAGGCGCCTCACCGACCGTCAAAACAAGAAAGTCTTGATGGCCTCGCTCGACACGCGGCGTCCCGCCGCGCAAGAGCAGCTCCGCCAGCTCGGCGAGCAGGTCAAGGTCGCCACATTGCCGATCGTCGCCGGCCAGACGCCGGTCGATATCGCCCGCCGCGCCGTGCAGGCGGCCAAGCTCGGCGGCCATGACGTC
This sequence comes from Mesorhizobium sp. M0701, assembly GCF_040320365.1. Classification (NCBI taxonomy): domain Bacteria; kingdom Pseudomonadati; phylum Pseudomonadota; class Alphaproteobacteria; order Hyphomicrobiales; family Phyllobacteriaceae; genus Mesorhizobium; species Mesorhizobium sp. M0701. The sequence continues at coordinate 14,582 of NZ_JAMYPO010000030.1, read as the reverse complement.
GTCATCCTCGACACCGCCGGCCGCACCCATATCGACGAGCCGTTGATGGTCGAGATGGCCGACATCAAGAAGATGTCGTCGCCGCACGAGATCCTGCTGGTCGCCGATTCGCTGACCGGCCAGGACGCCGTCAATCTGGCAAAAAGCTTCGACGAGCGCGTCGGCATCACCGGCCTCGTGCTGACCCGCATGGACGGCGACGGCCGCGGTGGTGCGGCGCTCTCGATGCGCGCCGTCACCGGTAAGCCGATCAAGCTGATCGGCACCGGCGAAAAAATGGACGCGCTGGAGGAATTCCACCCCAAGCGCATCGCCGACCGCATCCTCGGCATGGGCGACATCGTCAGCCTCGTCGAAAAGGCGGCCGAGAACATCGACGCCGAACAGGCCGCGGCGATGGCCAGGAAGATGCAGTCGGGCAAGTTCGACCTGAACGACCTCGCCGGCCAGCTTCAGCAAATGTCGAAAATGGGTGGCATGGGCGGCATCATGGGCATGATGCCCGGCATGGGCAAGATGAAGGACCAGATGGCCGCCGCCGGGCTCGACGACAAGATGTTCGGTCGCCAGCTCGCCATCATCTCGTCGATGACCAAGGCCGAGCGTGCCAACCCCGATATTCTGAAGCACTCGCGCAAGAAGCGCATCGCCGCCGGCTCGGGTACCAACGCGGCCGAAATCAACAAACTGTTGAAGATGCATCGCGGCATGGCCGACATGATGAAGGCGATGGGCGGCAAGGGCAAAGGCGGCGGCCTGATGCGCGGCATGATGGGCGGCCTCGCTTCCAAGATGGGGCTCGGCGGCATGATGCCTGGCGGCGCAGGCGGCATGATGGGCGGCGGCATGCCGGACCTCTCCAAGATGGACCCCAAGCAGCTCGACGCCTTGCAGAAGCAGGCCCAGGCGGCCGGGCTCGGCGGCATGAAGGGCCTGCCCGGTGGTCTTCCCGGTGGCGGTGGCCTGCCTGGGCTGCCCGGCGGCATGAAACTTCCCGGCCTGCCGGGCGGTGGCGGGCTGCCAATGCTTGGCAAGAATGGCCTCGGCAAGAAGAAGTGAGGGCGCCATGAACGAAGAGAAGGACATGGCGGACGCGCGTGCGGCGCTGGCCAATTATCGCGCCTCGATCGACAATATCGACGCGGCGCTGATCCATATGCTGGCCGAGCGCTTCCGCTGCACCAAGGCAGTCGGCGTGCTGAAGGCGGAACATGGCCTGCCGCCTGCCGACCCGGCGCGCGAGCAGGAGCAGATCGCCCGTCTTCGCCAACTGGCGAAGGACGCCCATCTCGACCCGGATTTCGCGGAGAAATTCCTGAACTTCGTCGTCCGCGAAGTGATCCGCCATCACGAGCAGATCGCCGCATCCAACGGCGTAGCGAAAACCGGCTGAGGACCAGCCACCAACCGATCAACCAAATCAGAGCTTTTAGGAGAAAAGAAATGCCACTGAAAATCCGATTGGCCCGTGCGGGCTCGAAGAAGCGTCCCTATTACCATGTCGTCGTCGCCGACGCGCGTTCGCCGCGCGACGGCCGTTTCATCGAGTCGCTCGGCTCATGGAATCCGCTGCTGCCCAAGGACGGCGAACGCGTCAAGGTCGACGCCGAGCGCGTCAAGCATTGGCTGTCGCATGGCGCCCAGCCGACCGACCGCGTGCTGCGCTTCCTCGATGAAGCCGGCATCGCCAAGCGCGAAGCGCGCGCCAACCCGAAAAAGGCCGAGCCCGGCAAGAAGGCGCAGGAGCGCGCAGCCTTGCTGAAGAAGGCGCAGGAAGATGCCGCCGCGGCCGTTGCCGCCGCCGCAGCCGCGCCGGCCGAGGCGGAAGCCGCCAGCGCCGAATAAAATCATCTCCACAACCACGAAACGGCGGGCCCTGCCCGCCGTTTTGCTATTGCATCCATATGATGCGGCCCGATCAATAGCCTTCCGGGCAACTCGCAACGTAGACACGACCGTTACGATCGCGATAACGGCATTGGCCGCTTTCGCTGGCACGGCCGATCAGTGCACCGGCCAAAGCGCCGGCCGCACCGCCGATCACCGCGCCCTTGGTCGGGTTGCCGGCCACAGCAGCGCCGACCGCCGCACCGCCCAGGCCACCAACTGCCGCGCCTTGCTCAGTACGGGAGCAGGCACCGAGCGGGACCAGCAAGGCCATCAAGATCATCACCTTTTTCATTGTCGTTCCTCTCCAACAGGGTGCCGTCCTCGCCGCTGCACCCCCTAACTCGCAACCTGGCGATTTGATCCAATGAAGAAGGTCGGCGGCAGACCAAGCGGGTCTCGTGTGATCAAGTGGCCCGCAAAATCATCGCCGCAAAACGCGGGTTCTCGGCAGGGTGATCCGCACAATATCCGGGAGGCATGGCATGGCCGGCGAAACCGATTTGAAGACGCTGCTGGCCGGAATGCAACCGGAGCTGACAGCCGGTGTCTATGTCTTTGCCAGCTTGCCGCCCGGTGCGCCTATTCCCGGCGAGCTTCATCCGCTGATGCTGTTTTACGAGCACGAGGGCGTGACGCTGATCGTGCCTGAGGACGAGGCCAAAGCCGCCGGCCTGCAACCAACATTCCGCTGCCGGATGCTGACGCTGAACGTCCATTCGTCGCTGGAAGCGGTCGGCTTCCTCGCCGCCATCACCGCGCGGCTGGCTACCGCCGGCATGGGCGTCAATCCGGTCTCGGCCTTCTACCACGACTATCTGTTCGTGCCCGCCGACCGGGCGGAGGAGGCGGTGGCGATGTTGGAGAAGCTGGCGGAGGAGAGCCCGCTGTGACGCCGGCACCTGCTGTTTACTTCAGATGCCGGTGCCGCCCGTCATCCCCCTGCCGGGACCTTCTCCTCATGAGCGGGGAGAAGGGAGCTATCGGCCGAAGGCCGAGCCCGCGACTGCGGGCCGCCGGCTTTCCGGCGCTCCCGCGAAGGGCCGGCCGCGAAGCGGCGGTGCGGCCCGTGAGCGAAACTAAACCGGCCGAAGGCCGAGCCCGTGAGCGAACTATGCCGCCTTCTTCTTCGGCTGGATCAGCCCGCGCTCGACCAGCAGCTCGGCGATCTGCACCGCATTGAGTGCCGCGCCCTTGCGCAGATTGTCCGAGACGATCCACATCGACAGGCCGTTGTCGATGGTCGAGTCCTCGCGGATACGCGAGATGAAGGTGGCGTCCTCGCCGGCCGATTCCAGCGGCGTGATGTAGCCGCCGTCCTCGCGCTTGTCGATGACCTGGCAGCCCGGCGCCTCGCGCAGGATCTCGCGCGCCTCATCGGCGGTGATCGGCTTCTCGAACTCGATGTTGACCGCTTCCGAATGGCCGATGAACACCGGCACGCGCACGCAGGTCGCCGTCAGCTTGATCTTCGGGTCGAGCATCTTCTTGGTCTCGGCCACCATCTTCCACTCTTCCTTGGTGAAGCCGTCGTCGAGGAAGACGTCGATATGCGGGATGACGTTGAAGGCGATACGCTTGGTGAATTTCTTGACGTCGACCTGGTCGGCGACGAACACGGCGCGCGTCTGCGTGAACAATTCGTCCATGCCTTCCTTGCCGGCGCCGGAGACCGACTGGTAGGTGGCGACGACGACGCGCTTGATGGTGGCGAAGTCGTGCAACGGCTTCAGTGCCACAACCAGCTGCGCCGTCGAGCAGTTCGGGTTGGCAATGATGTTCTTGCGTGTGAACAGCGAAATCGCGTCCGGGTTCACTTCCGGAACGATCAGCGGCACGTCCTGGTCGTAGCGGAAGGCCGACGAATTGTCGATGACGACGCAGCCCTGCTTGCCGATCTTCGGCGACCATTCCTTGGAGACGTTGCCGCCGGCCGACATGATGCAGATGTCGGTGTCGGAAAAATCATACTGGTCGAGCGTCCGGACCTTCAGCGTGCGGTCGCCGAACGACACTTCCGTGCCCTGGCTGCGCCGCGAGGCCAGCGCAACCACCTCGCTCACCGGAAAGCCGCGTTCCTCCAGTATGTTGAGCATTTCCCGGCCCACATTGCCCGTGGCGCCGACGATCGCAACCTTGAAACTCATCGAAATCTCCTGTCCCTCTCCGCTCGGTTTCTGGAGAAAACCCGCCGGCCGATGCGGGTTTCAACCCCCGGGCCGGACCCGGGAGAGGGTGGTTAGGCCAAGGGAATCAGACCGTTTTGGTGGTCGTTTTGCCGGTTTTTTTGAGCAAGAACGTGATTTTGCTGGAACGAGGAGACGCAGCGACGCGCCCGGCCCAATGGTTCGCATTGGGGCCGGGGATGTCGAAGGCAGAAAGCGCCATCAAAAGGCCGCGCATCGAAAACTATCCCGTTCGGTGCCGGCTTTTACGCGGTTTACGTCTAGAGTCAATCGCAACCAGGCCGACCCGCCCGCCCTGTACAATGACGGCGGCACCAAGTACGAACGAGCATTGTCTGGCTCGTGGCGCCCGTCTGTGGCGCTTGCCGACATTTGACCCGTCGCCGGGTATTCAGAATCCGAATTTCGAAAGAGCAAGATGTCCAATTTCGAAGCTATTGTTCCCGCGCTGGCAAAGGCGCTGGAAAAACGCGGCTATGTCGAGCTGACGCCGGTGCAGAAGGCCGTTCTCGAGCTTGGCCAGGCCGATGCGCTGGTTTCGGCCCAGACCGGCTCCGGCAAGACCGTCGCCTTCGGTCTGGCTTTGGCGCCGACCCTTCTCGATGGCGCGGAGCGCTTTTCCCACGCGGCGGCACCCCTGGCGCTGGCCGTAGCGCCGACGCGGGAGCTGGCCCTGCAGGTAACGCGCGAGCTGGAATGGCTCTACGAACTGACCGGCGCCACGGTGGCGTCCTGCGTCGGCGGCATGGACATGCGCACCGAACGGCGCGCGCTGGAGCGCGGCGCCCATATCATCGTGGGCACGCCCGGCCGCCTGCGCGACCACATCACCCGCAATTCGCTCGACATGTCGGCGCTCAAGGCAGTGGTGCTCGACGAGGCCGACGAGATGCTCGATCTCGGCTTTCGCGAGGATCTGGAATTCATCCTCGATGCCGCACCCGCCGACCGCCGCACGCTGATGTTTTCCGCGACCGTGCCGCGCTCCATCGCCACGCTGGCCAAGGGCTACCAGCGCGATGCGGTACGCATCTCGGCCTCCGGTGAGGAAAAGCAGCATCTCGACATCGAATACCGGGCGCTGAGCGTCGCCCAGGCGGACCGCGAAAACGCCATCATCAACGTGCTGCGCTATTACGAGGCCAAGAACGCGCTGGTGTTCTGCAACACGCGCGCCGCCGTCAACCATCTGACGGCACGCTTCAACAACCGCAACTTTTCCGTCGTGGCGCTGTCCGGCGAGCTTAGCCAGAACGAGCGCAGCCACGCGCTGCAGGCGATGCGCGACGGCCGCGCCAAGGTCTGCATCGCCACCGACGTCGCGGCACGCGGCATCGACCTGCCCAATCTCGAGCTGGTGATCCATGCCGACCTGCCGACCAACCCGGAAACGCTCCTGCACCGAAGCGGACGCACGGGTCGTGCGGGACGCAAGGGCGTCAGCGCGCTGATCGTGCCCAATAGTGCCCGCAGGCGCACCGAGCGGCTGCTGCAAAGTGCCGGCCTTGCGGCAACCTGGGCGAGCCCGCCGTCGGCCGACGACGTGATACGGCGCGACGATGAGCGCATTCTCGCTGATCCGGTCTTCAGCGAGCCTATGAAGGATGAGGAGCGCGGCCTCGTCGAGGCGCTTCTCGATCAGCACGGGCCCGAACAGGTTGCCGCCGCCTTCGTGCGGATGTGCCGCTCCAGCCACTCGGCGCCGGAGGATCTTCTCGACGTGGCAGCGTTCACGCCGTCGGGCGAAAAATTTGCGCGCCGGGACGAGACACCGAGCCGCCGCGACGATTTCGGCGACAGCGTCTGGTTCTCGCTGTCGGTCGGACGCCGGCAGAATGCTGAGCCACGCTGGCTGATCCCGATGCTGTGCCGGACAGGCGGCATTTCCAAGCGCGAGATCGGCGCCATCAAGATGCAGCCGGAGGAAACCTTCGTGCAGATCGCGGCGGACTGGGCCGAGCGTTTCCTCGCTGCGATCGGCCCCGACCGGAAGCTGCAGGGCAACATTGCGGTCAAGCGGCTGGACGGCACGCCGGATTTGTCGCGGGCCGGCTATCAGGAACCACGACCCGACAAGAAGCCGCACCGCGGCAAGCGCACCTTCGATCAGAACACGCCCAAATTCGAGAAGCGCGCACCGGCCGACCAGCGCCCGGCATTCGAGGCGAAGCCCTGGGGCGGGAAACCGGCCAAGGCGAAGTTCGAAGGCGGGCCTGCGAAACACAAGAAATCGAAGAAACGGCCGGGGTAAATAGCCAGAACTCTCCATTTCCGCACGCCTCTTGCGGTCTGCCGGAACTTTGCACAGTCTGGGGCGGGGAAATGGGGGTGGGCAGGACATGCGCGGCGAAGTTCTTCATTACGACGAAGACCAGGGTTTCGGCTTCATCACCGGAGCCGACGGCAACCGCTACACTTTGGCGCGCGAAGATTTGCGCCGCGAAGCATCGGTTGCCGGAGGTACGACCGTCGAATTCCAGCCGGCTGGCGGACGGGCACGCGATGTTTTTTCGATCCGCTCCCAACCTGCCAGCGCGCCCGCCGACGCCTCCACTGCAACCGCCGCCCCAACTCAGGCCGGCAATGCGCCCGCGGCACGTCAGCCGCAACATTTCGGCCGTTCCGCTGAGCAAAGTCGGGCCGAATCGGCTGGCCTGTGGAGCTACTTCCGGCGGGGTCTGACCGAGAATTACTTCAACTTCGCCGGCCGTGCCCGCCGCAAGGCATATTGGGGCTATTGCCTGTTCTGGACGATCGCGCTGATCGTGGTCATAGGACTCGGCGTCTTTATCGACGACGCCATGGGCAATCTCGACAACAGTGAATTGCCGGCAGTGACGGTCGGCCTTTCCGGTCTCTTCCTGCTGGCGACAGCCCTGCCGTGGTTCGGGCTCAACGTGCGTCGCCTGCACGATACCGGCCTGACCGGCTGGCTCTTCCTGCTTTTCCTGATCCCGACCTTCGGCACCGTCATCATCCTGATCTTTGCGCTGATCCCGACCCAGCCGCGCGAAAACCAGTGGGGTCCGGTGCCAGTAGGTGTCAGGGTTTAGTACCTCCATGATTGGGTCGCCGGCCGCCACGCCTTCGTCATCCTAGGGCGGAGCGACGCGAAGCGGAGCGCAGACCCTGGGATCCATGCCGCGACATAAGCCGAGGAACGCAGCGGTTCAGAATGGCGCTCATATCCACCACGAAGAAGCACTCGGTTCTGGTCGGCCGAGCACTGCCGCCGGGTAACGGCATGGATCCTGGGGTCTGCGCCGCGTCGCTTCGCTCCTTGCTTCGCCCCAGGATGACGAAGGGGGAGATGTTTCGGCCAATCTCCAATTTAGGGCTTCCAAGATCGCGTCGAGGAACCAGCCGCGATCGCCAGCAGCGCCTCGCCGGATAGCCTGAGAAAGACCTTCTGCTCGTGACGCTCGGCACCAAATTGGGCATAGAAGCGCAGCGCGCCTTCGTTGCAGTCCTCCGTGGTCAGATCGATACGGCCGATGCCTTCGCGCATGCAATTGCCAGCGAGGAATGCCATCAGCGCTCGACCGACACCGCCATCGCGGGCGGTATCGCGCACGAACAGGTCCTTGAGGAACAGCAGCCGCTCGAGATCGATGCCAGGATGCGCGATCGCAACCGAGGCCAGCCCGCAAACTCCACCATCGACGAAGGCGAGCGCAAAATGCGGATAGGCCGGACTTTCGTCGCCAAGGCATTTCTGTGCCGCCGACAAAGCTTGGCTGGCGTCGAGTGGCGGCTGCCGGTAATGCACCGCCATTTCGCAAAGCATGGCGGCGAGTGCCGCCGCATCCCCGGTCGTCGCCCAGCGGACGTCGACCGACACGGGATCAGCCCAGGAACTTGGCGATGATCGCATCGCCCATCTCAGCGGTGCCGACCTCGGTCATCCCCGGCGAATGAATATCCCTGGTACGCAAGCCCTGATCGAGCACGGCGGCGATCGCGCCTTCCAGCCTGTCGGCCTCATCAACCATGCCGAAGGAATAGCGCATGCACATGGCGAAGGAGGCGATCATGGCGATCGGATTGGCGATACCCTTGCCGGCGATGTCGGGCGCCGAGCCGTGCACCGGCTCGTAGAGCGCCTTGCGCTTCTTGGTCTTGACATCAGGTGCGCCTAGCGAGGCCGACGGCAGCATGCCGATCGAGCCGGTCAGCATGGCGGCGATGTCGGACAGCATGTCGCCGAACAGATTGTCGGTGACGATGACGTCGAACTGCTTCGGCCAGCGCACCAGCTGCATGCCCCCGGCATCGGCCAACATGTGATCGAGCTTGACGTCGGCATAGCGCGCCTTGTGCGTCTGGGTGACGACCTCGTTCCACAGCACGCCTGATTTCATCACATTGCGCTTTTCCATCGAGGTGACGTGGTTTTTGCGCGTGCGTGCCAACTCGAAGGCAACGCCCGAAATGCGCTCGATCTCGAACGTGTCGTAAACCTGGGTGTCGATGCCGCGCTTCTGGCCGTTGCCGAGGTCGATGATCTGCTTAGGCTCGCCGAAATAGACGCCGCCGGTGAGCTCGCGCACGATCAGGATATCGAGCCCCTCGACCACGTCCTGCTTCAGCGAGGAGGACGCCGCCAGTGCCGGATAGCAGATTGCCGGCCTGAGATTGGCAAACAACTCCATGTCCTTGCGCAGCCGCAGCAGACCCGCCTCCGGGCGCACCTCGTAAGGCACCGCATCCCATTTCGGCCCGCCGACGGCGCCGAACAGCACCGCGTCCGACGCCATTGCCTTGGCCATGTCGGCATCGGAAATCGCCGCGCCATGCGCGTCGTAGGCGCAGCCGCCGACAAGGCCCTCATCGGTGACGAAATCGCTGCCGAGCTTGTCGTTCATGGCGGAAATCAGCTTCTTCACCTCGGCCATCGCCTCGGGGCCGATGCCGTCGCCGGCAAGCAGGAGAAGATTTTTCGAAGCCATGGGGAACCGTCCTGATTGTGTCGTGAGCCGCGGCCTTGCTAAACGCCAAGCGGCCGGCGCGCAAGCCTGCGGTTCAGAGCATCGGACCCAAAAGTGGAAACCGGTTTTGGGAAACTCCGATGCTCAAGACAAAATGCCTAGAGATGCGAAAGGATATTGACCAGCCTGCCGAACGGGTCGCGTACGAAGAAGCGCCGCACGCCCCAGGGTTCGTCCGCCGGACCGTATTCGATGGCAAAGCCGGCCGTCCTCATGCTTTCAAGCGCGGCATCGACGTCGTCGACTTCGATAGAGATGTCCGGCACCGGCGTTCCTGATCCCCCTTCGGCCATGAAACTGACCTGCACGGACATCGTCTCTTGCGAGCCGTAGGTAGCGATCCAGCCCAAATCCATCTTGAGATCGAGGCCGAGCACATCCTGATAGAAGGGCTTTGCCGCCGCGATATCCTGCGTGTCTATGTTTGCAACGATGCGCCTGACCTTCGCCATGGGCCGATCCTCGTGCTGACCGTGTCGTTTTCGCAACCGTGACAGGCATCAGGCTGTGCGCCGCAGCGCCGTCACCTCGATCTCGATCTTCATCTCCGGCTTGTTGAGCTGACACACGATCATCGTTGCCGCCGGCCTGATCTCGCCAAAGACCTCGCCGAGGATCGGGAACACCACATCCACGAAAGCCGCATCGGTAATATAGTAATGTGCCCGCACCACATCGGCCATCTCGAAGCCGCCGTCCCCGAGCGCCTTGGCGATCGTCGCCAAGCAATTGCGCGTTTGTGCCTCTACGGTCTCCGGCATCGACATGGTCGCATAATCGTAGCCGGTCGTTCCGGACACGAAACACCAGTCGCCCTGCACCACGGCGCGCGAATAGCCGGCGGTCTTCTCGAAGGGCGAACCGGTGGAGATCAGTTTTCGCATGGCTTCCTCGCAGTGGTTGCGGCCATCCTGAAGGTATAGGGTCCACCCGGCCATGGGCCAGAGGCAACCGATTGTTGTTACGACGTGGAAAGCGCAGACCTTGGAGATTGGCCAGAACATCTCTCCAGTCGTCATCCTGGGGCGAAGCAAGGAGCGAAGCGACGCGGCGCAGACCCCAGGATCCATGCCGTGACATCCGAGCGACACAACGGTTCTTCGGCCGATGTTACGGCATGGATCCTCGGGTCAAGCCCGAGGATGACGAAAGCAGGGTAGTCGCCGCGCCGCGCAAAAAAACCTAATTCGCCGACCCCAGCGCCTTGTCCAGCGCTTCCTTGACGTCGGCCGGCCATGTACTCACCGCTGGCCACGCGTCCGGCTCGGGCTTGTCGCCGCGGCGGGCGAAATAGAGCTTCCGGTTGACCGGGTCGACCGCCATGAAGCCGTCATTGCCGCCGCAATCATGCGGCACGCAGCCGCTGGCAAAAAAGGCGCCCGACGCGGTTTTTTCCGTGCCGCCGCCGACCAGCAGGCTGGTCGCCATGTCGGGCATGTCCTTGCCAAGCAGTGTCTCGGCTAGTTTGTAGACCGCTTCATTGTGGAAGGCGTCGATGATGTTGTCGTATTTCGACGGATCAACGTCCTTCCAGTCGGTGCCCAGCTCCGGCATGTAGGTCAGATTGCCGGACGTCGTCAGTCCGTCCGTCGGCGACCATTGCAGCGCCGGCTTGGAATCGCCCGGCAAAAGATAGGGCACGAAATAGATGGCGCTGTCGGAGATCGCGGCCGGCGGCGCGCCGCATTCATCCTGCTCGACCGTGGTCGTCTGGATCGTGCCGCCTTCCGGCTTCCACACGATCACCTTGGCCGGGCCGCATTGATTGCCGCCGTCGCCGACATCGACCAGCGCCACCTTGACGCCGCCGACCTCGACGATCTTGTCGAAGAAGACGTCGTAATTGCGCGCCAGTTCCTTGCCGTCGAAGGCGAGCACCCGTTCCCCGTACTCTTCCTCCTGAGTGATGGTCAGCTGGCCGCCCTCGAACGGGACCGGCGCCTGTTTGTCATTGTCGGCTAGGGCCGCATTGCTCACCGCGCCCTGGTCGGCGGCCCCGCCGGACGCATCGTCAGCCGGCACGAGCACCATGTCGGTCTGTGCATGCGCGCCTGCCACCGGCATCAGAATCCACGCCAGCGCGCAGGCTCCGGCAAGAAGCGAACGTGTCATGACTGTCCCCTCCGTTCAGCCGCCACGAACCCGGCCTGTCGCGGCCAGGTCATCCTACCGCTCAGGCCCAGGGGCGCTCAGCAGCGTTCTTCTTCTCGAACGAAGCGATGGCGCCGGCCTTCTCCATGGTCAGACCGATATCGTCGAGCCCGTTGAGCAGGCAGTGGCGCTTGAATTCGTCGAGGTCGAACTTGACCACGCCCCCGTCCGGCCCGCGAATTTCCTTGGCTTCGAGATCGACCGACAGCGTCGCGTTGGAACCGCGCGAGGCATCGTCCATCAGCTTCTCCAGGTCTTCCGCGCTGACGGTGATCGGCAAGATGCCGTTCTTGAAGCAGTTGTTGTAGAAAATGTCGGCGAACGAGGTCGAGATGACGCAGCGGATGCCGAAATCGAGCAGCGCCCACGGCGCATGTTCCCGGCTCGAACCGCAGCCGAAATTGTCGCCGGCGACCAGGATCTGCGCCTTGCGGTAGGCCGGCTTGTTGAGCACGAAGTCCGGGTTTTCCGAGCCGTCGTCCTTGTAACGCATTTCGGCGAACAGGCCGGTGCCGAGCCCGGTGCGCTTGATCGTCTTGAGATAATCCTTGGGGATGATCATGTCAGTGTCGACATTGACGATCGGCATCGGCGCGGCGACACCGGTGAGCTTGGTGAATTTTTCCATGGTTCTTGCCCGTCTTCTTCTCGTTGCGGGGAATTGCTGGCGCCCGGTTTACACAATGCCGCGGGCAAATAAAAGACGGCTGTTTTTGGACTTCCGTCGTCGATCGAAACACAAGTTCGGTACAAAACAGCTTCAAAACCACCTGCCCATGGTGCACTTTTGTCGACATGACAACGCGATCCACGATCCTTTACGCCAGCGAACCGGGCCTCGGCATCGCCGAGTTCCGCCGCGTTCTGGTGGAATCCGGCCTCGGCGAGACACGGCCCGTCGATGATCATGCCCGTTTGAAGGCGATGCTCACGAGTGCCGACCTGGTGCTCACCGCGCGCATCGATGCACCGGGCAAACCGCTGGTTGGTGTCGCTCGCGGCATCACCGACTTTTCCTGGGTCTGCTATATCTCCGAGCTCGCTGTTTCTGCATCGGCGCAAGGGCTGGGTATCGGCAAGGGCCTGATGGATGAGGCACGCCGGCAACTCGGACCTTCCGTTGCCATCAGCCTGATCTCCATACCCGACGCCGTCGGCTTCTATGAGCGTATCGGCATGGAGCGCATGCCCAACGCATTCTGGTTCGGCCGCAAGCGCTGAAATCCACTCCCAGCGACCTCAACCCGCGCATTCTGCCTCTTGACATGCAACCAAATGGTTGCATATTAGAGTCATGAGCATGGATGCTGTCTTTCGCGCCTTGGCCGACCCGACACGCCGGCGATTGCTGGACAGCCTTCATGCCCGGAACGGGCAGACGCTGAACGCGCTGTGCGGTGAGATGGACATGACGCGCCAGGCGGTGACCAAGCATCTGGCGATCCTGGAAGAAGCAAACCTCGTCGCCACCATCCGCAAGGGACGCGAGAAGCAACATTATCTGAATCCCGTTCCCATCAACGAGATCGCCGAACGCTGGATCGGCAAATTCGAGCGGGGGCGACTGGGCGCCCTCGGCGATTTGAAGAAACGTCTCGAAAGGGAAGACTGATGAGCAACATTTTCGTTTATGTCACCTACATCCGCACTTCGCCCGAAAAACTCTGGCAAGCACTGACCGCGCCGGAGTTCCAGCGGCAATATTTCCTCGGCGCTCAGATGCTAAGCGACTGGAAACAAGGTTCGGCGTGGAAGATGGTTTACACCGACGGCCGGGTCACCGACAGCGGCGAGGTCCTCGAGATCGATCCACCCAAGCGCATCGTGCTCAAATGGCGCAACGAGTTCATGCCCGAGGTCAAGGCGGACGGCTACACACGCTGCACCTTCGCCCTCGAGCAGGAGGGCGAGATGATGAAGCTCGCCATCACACACGAAGCCGATGGACCGCACAAGCTGCTTGGCCATGTGGCGAACGGCTGGCCGCTCATCCTGTCCAGCCTGAAGAGCCTGCTCGAAACCGGCAAAGGCCTGTCGCGCCCGGCGTCGAAGGCTTGAGGTTGTTTCGATAGCGAAACGTTTCTGGAGGACAGGTGATGCACGGTTCCGCGGTGCACAGCATGACCAATGGCGAGACCGTCATGGCGAGCGCCGATGTTCGCGCGCCGCCCGAGCGGATATTTGACGCGCTCGTTACACGCGAGGTCGAGCGCTGGTGGGGGTCCGCCAGGACCTACCGGATGACCGGATGGGCGGCCGACCTCCGCGTCGGCGGCCGCTGGAGCGTCACCGTCGAGACGGCGGCCGGCAGACACCTGCCCGCCAGCGGCGAATTCCTGGAGATCGAAGAGCCGCGCCGGATCGTGCAGACGCGGAGATACGACTGGGACCATCCGACGCTTGGCCGCCGCGAAACCAAAGTCGCCTGGCTGCTGGAGCCGATCGCCGGCGGCACACGCGTCACCATCTGCCATGGCGGCTTCGCCGGCCTCGCTGCTGCCGCAACGAAGCATGCCGAAGGCTGGGCCCGGGTGCTGGGCTGGCTTCAGGCGTATCTTGGTACGGGCGGCTTGGTGGCGGCTCAATCCACCAAGCAACGGTAGCATCCCTTCGCGCCAGCGTTAAATTACATTCAATTCCCGAAACGGCCGCCCGTCGGCGATCCGGCTGTACCCGAACGCCGAGCAATCCACCGTGCGATAGCCGCCATGCACGATCAGTTCGGCCAGCGCCTTGCCGACCGCCGGAGCCTGCTGCAAGCCGTGGCCGGAAAAACCGTTGGCGAAGAGGAAATTGCCGACCTCCGGGTGCGGGCCGATCACCGCGTTCTGGTCGAGCGTATTGTAGTCGTAATGGCCGACCCAGGCGCGCGTCGGCTTGATCGCCTCGAAGGCCGGAATGCGGGTCGCCAGCACCGGCCAGATCACCTCTTCGAACAGCGGCCAGTCGGGGTCGAAGTCGGCGGGGTCGGCCGGTCCTTCGCCCTCTTCCGGCTCGGCGCCGCCGGTGATGTAGACCGAGCCCTCCGGCCGGACATAGATGCCGCTCGGGTCGACCAGCAGCGGCATGTCGTCATATTTTTCGCGCGCCTCGAAGACGAAGACATTGCGCTTGCGCGGCTCCACCGGCAGCGCCAGCCCGGCCATTGCTGCCACCTTGCCGGCATTCGGCCCGGCGGCGTTAACGACGGTACCGGCCTCGAGCCGCTCGCCATTGTCGAGGGTCACACCGGCGACGCGCTTCCCCTGCCGCTCGATACCGGTCACCGACGCTGTGATGAAATCGATGTTCTTGCTTCGCAGTGCCTTGCGGAACAGCATCAGCATCGCATGCGCGTCGAACCAGCCTTCGCCGCTGCGGCCATAGGCGC
>NZ_JAMYPO010000029.1:0-89382 GCF_040320365.1 Mesorhizobium sp. M0701 | reverse complement strand
ACGGACGGCTCCCTTGTTTGAGATCTCAACGAACTCATTCTGGCACATCCGATGCCGTCGGGCGCCGTCCACCCCATCATGCCGTTACTGTGGCTGGAGAGTGCAGCGATTCCGTGCGTCGAACCTGCACTCCCAACAAAGGGCGGTCAGCTCCCTTCCCGTGCCGAGATCGCCTTGTGCAGATGCACCATCATGGCGGCGGCGAACAGCGGCGTCAGAAGGTTGAGCAGCGGCACGGCGAGGAAAGCGGCGACCACCAGCCCGGCCAGGAACACGGCGATGGAGTGCTTTCTGCGCAACGCCTTGGCCTCGGCCTCCGGGCGAAAGGGCATGGCGGCGAACTCGAAGAATTCGCGCCCGAGCAGATAGCCGTTGACGACGAAGAAGGCGGCAATGTTGATGCCCGGCACCAGGAGCAGCAGCAGGGCGACGATATTGCCGAGGATGACGACGCCGAAGAACCGGATCGCCAGCACCAGCGAGCGCAACGCCGGCACGGCGCGGCCGGGCGGGTCGTTTGGATAATCCGTGCGCTCGACCACTTCGGCGACGTCGTCGAGGAACAGGCCGGCGATGATCGCCGTCACCGGCGCGATGAGCAGCGCCAAGCCCAGCGCAAGGCCGATGCCGGCGACGACGGCGCCCAGCCATCCGGCCCAGGAGGGTAGGGCGGGCAGCCATCCATCGATCCACGGCCAGGCCAGCCATTCGAACAGGCTCTTGATCCCGAACCAAAGCGCCGCCAGCGCCAGCAAGGTCAGCGCCAGCGTCTTCAGGAACACGGAACGGAATTCGGGCGAGAACAGCCGGCTCAAGGCGGCGCGGGCGGCGTCGAGGATCACGGCGTTTCCAATTCCATGTCAAACGAGGCCCATGGGCGATATTTCGGGATAGGCGGAGACAGGTCGCGAGACAAGCGCAAACCGCGCGATACGAAGCATCTGCGTTCTGCCCGGATTTATAACTCGCGGCCTAGGCAAAGCCGCATCAAACCGCTAGACCCGCCCGCGCCCGGCGTGGCAGAAAGCCGGTGGGTTTTTGGCGGAGACATGAATTGATGCCGGACTATGACGTGCTTTGTATCGGGAATGCCATCGTCGACATCATCGCCCAGTGCGACGAGGCGTTCCTGGAGACGAACGGCATCATCAAGGGCGCGATGAATTTGATCGACACGAGGCGCGCCGAACTGCTCTACAGCCGCATGGGCCCGGCCATCGAAGCCTCGGGCGGCAGCGCCGGCAACACGGCGGCGGGCGTCGCCTCCTTCGGCGGCCGCGCCGCTTTCTTCGGCAAGGTCTCCAACGACGCGCTCGGCGAAATCTACGCGCATGACATCCATGCCCAGGGCGTCGCCTTCGACACCAGGCCGCTTAACGGCGAACCTCCGACAGCGCGCTCGATGATCTTCGTCACGCCCGACGGCGAGCGCTCGATGAACACCTATCTCGGCGCTTGCGTCGAGCTCGGCCCGGAGGACGTCGAGGCCGACAAGGCGTCGGGCGCCGCCGTCACTTATTTCGAGGGCTATCTGTGGGACCCGCCGCGCGCCAAGGAGGCGATCCGGCAGACGGCGAAGCTCGCCCATGCCGCCGGGCGCGAAGTGTCGATGACATTGTCGGACTCGTTCTGCGTCGACCGCTACCGCGACGAGTTCCTCGATCTCATGCGCTCCGGCACCGTCGACATCGTCTTTGCCAACAGCCACGAGATCAAGTCGCTCTACCAGACCGCGTCGTTCGACGAGGCGCTGGCCCAGATCCGCAAGGATTGCAAGATCGCCGCCGTCACCCGCTCGGAAAAGGGCTCGGTGATCGTGCGCGGCGACGAGACCGTGACCATCAATGCGACCAGGATCCGCGAGCTGGTCGACACCACCGGCGCCGGCGACCTCTACGCCGCCGGCTTCCTCTACGGCTACACGCAAGGCCGCAGCCTGAAGCAGTGCGGCGATCTCGGCTCGCTAGCGGCCGGGCTGGTCATCCAGCAGATCGGCCCAAGGCCACGCCAGAATTTGCGCAGAGAGGCCGAGCAGGCGGGGCTGCTGTAGCGGCACCTCTTCCTTCTCCCCCTGTGGGAGAAGGTGGATCGGCGCGCAGCGCCGAGACGGTTGAGGGGTGCTGGACGGAGTGCTGCCGGTGCCAAGCTGGAACACCCCTCATCCGACCGAGCTTCGCTCGGCCACCTTCTCCCCCAGGGGGAGAAGGGAGAGGCGCTGCTGCTGCCCCCGCTCGTCAAGCTCCCGCGCTATACGCCGCAATCGCTGCCATGTTGACGATGTCCGAATCCTTGGCATTGAGCGAGACGATCTGAACCGGCTTGTTCAGGCCGACCAGCAGCGGGCCGATGACGGTCGAGCCGCCGAGCTCCTGCAGCATCTTGGTCGAGATCGAGGCCGAGTGGAAGGCCGGCATGATCAGCACATTGGCCGGGCCGGTCAGCCTGATGAACGGGTACTGCGCCATGGCGCGGGCGTTGAGCGCCACGTCGGCGGCCATCTCGCCGTCATACTCGAAATCGACGCGGCGCTTGTCGAGGATGCGCACCGCTTCCTGGACGCGCTCGGAGCGCTCGCCCTGCGGATGGCCGAAGGTTGAATAGGCGAGCATGGCGAGCCTCGGCTCGTAGCCCATGCGGCGGGCGAAACCGGCGGCCTCCTCGGCGATGTCGGCGATCTCGACGGCATCCGGCATGTCATGCACCGCGGTGTCGGCAACGAGGACGGTGCGACCGCGCGCCAGCACGATCGACACGCCGATGACGCAATGGCCAGGCCTTGCGTCAATGACGCGGCGGATGTCGTCGAGCGCCGTCGAATAGTTACGGGTAACGCCGGTGACAATGCCGTCGGCATCGCCCAGCGCCACCATGCAGGCGGCGAAATGGTTGCGGTCGTTGTTGATCAGCCGCTGGCAGTCGCGGAACAGAAAGCCTTTGCGCTGCATGCGCTCGTAGAGATAGTCGGTGTAGACCGAGTTGCGCCGCGACAGCCGCGCATTGATGATCTCGATGCCTTGCTTGCCGAGATCGATGCCGGCGTTCCTGGCGTTTTCCTTGATGATGTCGTCGCGGCCGAGCAGGATGGCGGTGCCGAGCCGCTGGTTCACATAGGAGACGGCGGCGCGCATCACCTGCTCCTCCTCGCCCTCGGCAAAGACGATGCGCTTGGGCTGGCGGCGCACCCGGTCGTAGATGCGCTGCAGCGTCGAGGCGATCGGGTCGCGGCGCGCGGAAAGCTCCTGCGCGTAGCGGTCGAGATCGAGGATCGGCTTGCGCGCGACGCCGGAGTCCATCGCCGCTTTGGCCACCGCAATCGGGATGGCCGAGATCAGGCGCGGATCGAACGGCACCGGGATGATGTAGTTGGGGCCGAATTTCGGCCGCATGCCCTGATAGGCGGCGGCGACGTCGTCGGGCACGTCCTGGCGCGCCAGTTCGGCGAGCGCTTTGGCCGCGGCGATCTTCATGTCGTCGTTGATGGTGGTCGCCCGCACATCGAGCGCGCCGCGGAAGATGTAGGGGAAGCCAAGCACGTTGTTGACCTGGTTGGGATAGTCGGACCGTCCCGTCGCCATGATGGCGTCGGTGCGGATCTCGGCGACCTCCTCAGGCGTGATCTCGGGGTCGGGATTGGCCATGGCGAAGATGATCGGGTTCTTGGCCATCGACTGCACCATTTTGGTGGTCAGCGTGCCTTTGGCCGAGAGGCCGAGGAACACGTCGGCGCCGTCCAGCGCCTCGGCCAGCGAGCGCGCGCCGGTTTTCACGGCATGCGCCGATTTCCACTGGTTCATGCCTTCGGTGCGGCCCTGGAAGACGACGCCCTTGGTGTCGCAGAGGATGATATTTTCGGGCGCAAAGCCCATCGCCTTCATCAATTCGATGCAGGCGATGCCGGCAGCGCCGGCGCCGTTGCAGACCATTTTCGTGGTCTTCATGTCGCGGCCGGTGATTTCCAGCGCGTTGATCAGGCCGGCAGCCGAGATGATGGCGGTGCCGTGCTGGTCGTCATGGAAGACCGGGATATCCATCAGCTCGCGCAGCCGCTGCTCGATGATGAAGCATTCCGGTGCCTTGATATCCTCGAGGTTGATGCCGCCGAAGGAGGGTCCAAGGAAACGCACGCAGTTGATGAATTCGTCGGCATCCTCGGTGTCGACCTCGAGATCGATGGAATCGACATCGGCGAAGCGCTTGAACAGCACCGCCTTGCCTTCCATCACCGGCTTCGAAGCAAGCGCGCCGAGATTGCCGAGGCCGAGGATGGCGGTGCCGTTGGAGATGACCGCGACCATGTTGCCGCGAACCGTATAGTCGAAGGCGCGGCTCGGGTCCTCGGCGATGGCGAGAACCGGCACGGCGACGCCCGGCGAATAGGCAAGGCTGAGATCGCGCTGCGTCGCCATTGGTTTTGTGGCGACGATCTCCAGCTTGCCGGGGCGGCCCATGGCATGGAATTCCAATGCCTCCTGGGCGCTGACGGAGGGCCCGTTGCTTTCGGTTTTCTTGGCCATGGTACTTTTGGTTTCCTCGCCCGTACGGCACCGCTTGAGATGGGTGCGCATGCTTTCTTTTGTGGAAGGTTCGGGATTAAGGCTACACTTCGCCGCTGTAAACCGCCAAGCATGGCTTGCAAAATTTTGGAAGCAGCTTCTTGAACGACGAGACGCCCATTCGAAGCGACAACGCCACGCCGGCCTTCGCGCCGGCGACGCCGATGATGGAGCAGTATATCGAGATCAAGGCGGCGAACCCGGATTCGCTGCTGTTCTACCGCATGGGCGATTTCTACGAGCTGTTCTTCGACGATGCCGAGAAGGCAAGCCGGGCGCTCGGCATCGTGCTGACCAAGCGCGGCAAGCATCAGGGGCTCGACATCCCGATGTGCGGCGTGCCGGTGCATGCCGCCGACGATTATCTGCAGAAGCTGATCGGCCAGGGGTTCCGCGTCGCCGTCTGCGAGCAGATCGAGGATCCGGCCGAGGCGAAGAAGCGCGGCGGCAAATCGGTGGTGCGCCGTGACGTGGTGCGGCTGGTGACACCCGGCACCATCACCGAAGACAAATTGCTGGCGCCGTCGGAATCGAGTTTCCTGATGGCGCTGGGACGGGTCAAGGGCGGGGCAGAGCACGCTTTTGCCTTAGCCTGGATCGAGATCTCGACCGGTGTCTTCCGCGTCGCCGAGACAACCGCCGACCGGCTGCTCGCCGATGTCTTCCGCGTCGATCCGCGCGAGCTGATCGTCGCCGAACCGGTGTTTTACGACCCGGAGCTGAAACCGGTCTTCGACGTGCTCGGCCGCGTCGCCAGCCCGCAGCCGCCGTCGCTGTTCGATTCGGCTTCGGCCGCCGGCCGCATCGCCCGCTTCTTCGAGGTGGCAACGCCGGATAGTTTCGGCACATTTTCGCGCGCCGAACTGTCGGCGATCTCAGGTGTCATCGCCTATGTCGAAAAGACGCAGAAGGCCGAGCGGCCGCCGCTGTCGCGGCCGCAGCGCGAGGAGCAGGGTTCGACGCTGTTCATCGACCCGGCGACGCGCGCCAATCTGGAGCTGCTGCGCACGCTGTCCGGCAGCCGCGACGGGTCGCTGTTCAAGGCGATCGACCGCACGGTGACCGGCGGCGGTGCAAGGCTGCTCGCCGACCGGCTGATGGCGCCGCTGACCGATCCGGCGGCAATCGCTGCAAGGCTGGACTCGGTGTCGTTCTTCCGCTCCGAAACGCGCCTTTGCCAGGCGGTGCGGGCAAGCCTGAAGAGCGTTGCCGACATGCCGCGCGCGCTGTCCAGGCTGGCGCTCAACCGCGGCGGCCCGCGCGACCTCGGCGCGCTGCGCGCCGGTTTCGAAGCGGCCGGCGCCATCGCCGAACTGTTCGGCCAAACCGCCTTGCCGGGCGAACTGGCCGCGGCGTTGGGAGCTATCAAGGCGCTGCCCAATGAACTGGCGACGCATCTGGCGCAGGCGCTCAGCGACGAGCTGCCTTTGCTCAAGCGCGACGGCGGCTTTGTCCGTTCCGGCTACCATGCCGAACTCGACGAGATGCGGGCGCTGCGCGACGAGTCACGAAAGGTGATCGCCGGGCTGGAGCGCTCGCTGATCGACGAGACCGGCATCCGCTCGCTGAAGATCAGGCACAACAATGTGCTCGGCTACTATATCGAGGTCACCGCCAATCATCATGCGCTGATGACCGGCAGCGACGGCGCCAAGGCGCGCTTCATCCATCGCCAGACCATGGCCAACGCCATGCGCTTCACCACCACGGAGCTCGCCGAGCTGGAATCGAAGATCGCCAATGCCGCCGACCGGGCGCTGGCGATCGAGCTTGCCGCTTTCGAGGCGCTGACGGCGGAAGTCGTCGGCCAGGCCGACACGATCCGCGCCGGCGCCGAAGCGCTCGCCGTGCTCGACGTTTCGGCCGCACTTGCCTTGCTTTCCGAGAGCGAGGCCTGGTGCCGGCCGCTGGTCGATGCGAGCCTTGCCTTCGAGATTTCGGGTGGACGACATCCGGTGGTCGAACAGGCGCTGCGGCGTTCCGGCGAAGGCCCGTTCGTCGCCAATGATTGCGATCTGTCGCCGCAAGGCGATGCCAAGGCCGGCGCGATCTGGCTGCTGACCGGCCCCAATATGGGCGGCAAATCGACCTTCCTCAGGCAAAACGCGCTGATCGCCATCCTCGCCCAGACCGGCTCCTTCGTGCCGGCGGCATCAGCCCATATCGGCGTCGTCGACCGGCTGTTTTCGCGGGTCGGCGCCTCCGACGATCTGGCGCGCGGCCGCTCCACCTTCATGGTCGAGATGGTCGAGACGGCGGCGATCCTCAACCAGGCAGGCGAACGCGCACTGGTCATCCTCGACGAGATCGGCCGCGGCACCGCCACTTTCGACGGCCTGTCGATCGCCTGGGCGGCGGTCGAATATTTGCACGAGAAAAACCGCTGCCGGGCGATCTTCGCCACGCATTTCCACGAAATGACGGCGCTGGCCGGAAAACTGCCGCGGCTCTCAAACGTCACCATGCGGGTCAAGGAATGGGAGGGCGACGTGGTCTTCCTGCACGAGGTCGGCAAGGGTGCGGCCGACCGTTCCTACGGCGTCCAGGTAGCGCGGCTGGCCGGCCTGCCGGAAGCGGTCGTCGGCCGGGCCAAGGAAGTGCTGCACCAGCTTGAAGCCGGCGAGGTCTCGGGCAAGGCCAACCGTCTGGTCGACGACCTGCCGCTGTTTTCCGTGGCGGCGAAGCGGGAAGCGTCGAAGCCGGCGAAGAGTGACGGGCTGGGCGCGGCGCTAGCGGAGATCAATCCCGACGAGATGACTCCAAGGGAGGCGCTGGAAGCGCTGTACCGGCTGAAGGGGCTGGCTGGGAAGTAGCCGTCGCTGGCTGAGCCCGCCGTCTGTCGGCATTCCTTCGCGCCCCCTCTGTCCTGCCGGACATCTCCCCCACTTGGGGGGAGATTGGCAGCTTCGCTGGCAGCGTCTTTTCTTCGTTTGAAGTTGGCGAAAGCCGATGCGACGTCCAATCTCCCCACTCGTGGGGGAGATGTCCGGCAGGACAGAGGGGGGCGCGAAGGATCGCAACCTTGTACTGCGCGAACCCTCAAATCATCGCCAGGCCCGACTTCCGCCTCGGCGGTGGGAAGGCGCGGTCAATTTCGGCGAAATCTTCGCTCGTGAGCTCGATCTCCAACGCCGCGACATTCTGCCGGATATGCTCCGGGCGGCTGGCCTTCGGAATGGCAATCACCCCCTCCTGCGCCATCACCCATGCAAGTGCGATCTGCGCCGGTGTCGCACTGTGGCGGGCGGCGATGGCATCTAACCTGGCGTTGCGCGCCAATACCCCCTGATCGACCGGCGAATAGGCCATCAGCGGCATGCCGCGTTGCCGGCTCCACGGGGCGAGGTCGAACTCGACGCCGCGCTGCGACAGATTGTAGAGCACCTGGTTGGTCTGGACGTTGCCGCCGGCCGGCAACCGGACCAGCTCCTCCATCTCGCCGGTATCGAAATTGCTGACGCCCCAGTGGCGGATCTTGCCGGCTGCCTTCAACGCTTCGAACGCCTCTACCGTTTCCGTCAAAGGCACGCTGCCCGGCCAATGCAGCAGATAAAGATCGATTCGGTCGGTGGCGAGATGCCTCAGGCTGTTCTCGCAGGCCCGTTTCACGCCGGCGCGCGAGGCATTGGACGGCAGCACCTTGGAGACCAGGAAAACCTCGTCGCGGCGACCGGCGATGGCCTCCGCCACCACCTCCTCGGCACCGCCGCTGGCATACATTTCGGCGGTGTCGATGAGCGTCATGCCGAGATCCAGCCCGAGCTTCAGGGCATTGGCCTCGTCGCCACGGCGGCGAGCGTCTTCGCCCATCTTCCAGGTGCCCTGGCCGAGCACCGGCACGGCTTCGCCGCAGGGCAGGGAGGTCGTTCTTATCGTCGATGGCATGGCATGCTCCAGTCCGAGGCCCGGATAGCACCATAGCCGCCAAGGGAAATCCAGGCGAAGCAGAAATCCAGGTGAAGCCTCTCGCCCGGATTCCCCGACAGCGTGACGCCTACTTCACCGGATGGGCAGCGAGCCAGTCCTGCATCTGCTTGATCTCGGCTTGCTGCGCGGCGATCACTGCTTCCGCCAGCTTGCGGATTTCCGGGTCCTTGCCATTGGCGAGCTCGACCTTGGCCATGTCGATGGCAGCCTGGTGATGCGGGATCATGCCGCGGGCGAAATCGACATCGGCATTGCCGGAATATTCGATTGCCATCATGTCGGTATGCATCTTGTCCATCGCCGCCTTGTAGCCCTCGGTCGAGGGGCTCTGCGCGCCCATTGCGCCCATGTCGTGCTTCATCTCCTCGGCTTGTGCCGGAACACTTTCGAGGAAAACGGCAAGCAGCATTCCCGCCGCCATCATCAGCAGCACGATCTTCTTGGCCAAGGTCATTCATCGTCTCCTTTTTTGAACAGGGTCTATCTGGAATGTTTACTCAGAGTTTCAACGTCCTGAGCCGCAATGCGTTGGCGATCACCGAAACCGAAGACAGGCTCATCGCCGCCGCCGCGATCATCGGCGACAGCAGCGTGCCGGTGAGCGGATAAAGCACGCCGGCAGCAACCGGCACGCCGAGCACATTGTAGAGGAAAGCAAAAAACAGGTTCTGGCGGATGTTGCGGATCGTCGCGCGGGCCAGCGTCCTCGCCCTGACGATGCCGTTGAGATCGCCCTTGACCAGCGTAATTCCCGCACTTTCGACCGCAACATCGGCGCCTGTGCCCATGGCGATGCCGACATCGGCGGCGGCCAGTGCGGGCGCATCGTTTACCCCGTCGCCGGCCATGGCAACGCCGGCACCGCCGGCGCGCAATTCCTCGACCAGCGCGTTCTTCTGTTCGGGCAAGAGCCCGGCACGCACCGCGTCGATGCCGAGCTTGGCGGCGATGGCCTTGGCGGTGCGCTCGTTGTCGCCGGTCGCCATGACGATCTTCAGCCCGCTGTCATGCAGCGCCTTGATCGCCTCGGCGGTGGTCGCCTTGATCGGGTCGGCAACGGCGACGAGGCCGGCGAGCCGGTTGCCGACAGCAACGAACATCGCGGTCTTGCCGTCGGCCTGCAGCGCCTCGGCGCTGGCCAGGACCGCCGCCGTGTCGATGCCGAGATCGGCCATCATCGCGGCATTGCCGAGCGCCACCTTCTGCCCCGAAACCGTGCCGGAAACACCCTTGCCGGTGACGGCCTCGAAACCGCCGGCGTCCGGGATATTCACCCCGCGTTCGCGGGCGCCGTCGACGATCGCCTCGGCCAGCGAATGCTCCGAGCCTTTTTCCAGCCCGGCGGCGAGCGCCAGCAGCTCGTCCTGCGGCATACCCTCGACGCCGACGACGTCGGTCAGTCGCGGCCGGCCTTCGGTCAGCGTTCCCGTCTTGTCGACGATCAGCGTATCGACCGAGGCAAAGCGCTCGAGCGCCGCCGCTTCCTTGATCAGCACGCCGGCATGCGCGCCGCGCCCGGTGGCGGTCATGATCGACATTGGCGTGGCAAGGCCGAGCGCACAGGGGCAGGCGATGATCAGCACCGAGACCGCCGAGACTAT
The DNA here is from genome assembly GCF_040320365.1 of Mesorhizobium sp. M0701. Classification (NCBI taxonomy): domain Bacteria; kingdom Pseudomonadati; phylum Pseudomonadota; class Alphaproteobacteria; order Hyphomicrobiales; family Phyllobacteriaceae; genus Mesorhizobium; species Mesorhizobium sp. M0701. The sequence continues at coordinate 79,301 of NZ_JAMYPO010000029.1, read as the reverse complement.
GGCAAAGACCAGGCTGGGTTCCGGTCCGACGATCGCCCAGGCGACAAACGCTATGATCGCGACCAGCACGACGGCCGGGACGAAGTAGAACGAGACGCGGTCGGCCAATCCCTGGATTGGCGCGCGTGAACGCTGCGCCTTGGCGACCAGCTCGACGATGCGCGCCAGCGTCGTCTCGGCGCCGATCTTTTCGGCGCGCATGATCAGCGAACCATTCTTGTTGAGCGTGCCGCCGGTGAGGTTGTCGCCTTCGGTCTTCTCGACCGGCAGCGGCTCGCCTGTGATCATCGATTCATCGATGGAAGAGCGTCCTTCGAGCACAGTGCCGTCGACCGGCACGGCGTCGCCTGGGCGGATGCGCAAGCGGTCGCCGGCCTTGACCGTATCGAGCGGCACGTCGTTTTCGGAACCGTCCGCGCCGATCAGCCGCGCCGTCTTCGGCGCCAGGTCGAGCAGCGCGCGGATCGCCGAGCCGGTTTTCTCGCGGGCGCGCAATTCCAGCACCTGGCCAAGGAACACCAGCGCGACGATCACCGCCGCCGCCTCGAAATAGACCGGCACGGTGCCGTCATGGCCGCGGAACTGGTGCGGAAAGAGGCCTGGAAACAGCGTGGCGACGACGCTGTAGAGATAGGCGGCACCGACGCCGAGCGAAATCAGCGTCCACATATTGGGGCTGCGGTTGAGGACCGAGTCCCAGCCGCGGTGGAAGAACGGGAATGCCGCCCACAGCACCACCGGGCTGGCCAGCGCCAGCTCCAGCCAGACCTTCGCCCGCTCGTCGATAATGGCCTGAAACGTCAGGCCGAGCATCGGCGCCATGGCGATGACCAGCAACGGCACGGACAGCACCGCGCTCACCCAAAAGCGCCTGGTGAAGTCGACCAGTTCCGGGTTAGGCCCCTCGTCGCCGGTCGGCACGCCCATCGGCTCCAGCGCCATGCCGCAGATCGGGCAGGAGCCGGGCTTGTCGCGGATGATTTCCGGATGCATCGGGCAGGTGTATTGCGTGCCCTTGGGCATCGGCTGCGGCGCCGGCCTGTCGCCGAGATATTTTGCCGGCTCGGCTTCGAACTTCGCCTGGCAAGCGGCCGAGCAGAAATAGAAGCCCCGGCCCTCGTGCCGCAAAAAGTGCTTGGCCGTGGCGCGATCGACGCTCATGCCGCAGACGGGATCGGTTGCGGTCAGGTATTTTTCCGGCTCGGCGACGAATTTCGCGCGGCAGCTCTCGCTGCAGAAATGATAGCGATGGCCGTCATGCTCGGCCGTCGGCTTGCCGGCAGCCGGATCGACGGTCATGCCGCAGACCGGATCGCGGATGACGGCGTCGGCAGCAGAGGAGGCGCCTTTTGCCGAGCAGCAGCTGCCATGGGCGTGATGATGGTGATCGGAATGCGTCATGCCGAAAGCCCCTGTATTTCGATGTTGCGGCGGAGGTAGTGCTTCCAGTAACTGGAAGGTCAAGGGCTGATTTCGATTTTTCGTGGCCAGGCCCAAACTGCACCGGCCGCGGGCATGAGACGATCGTCCCGTTCCACGGCTGCGGAGAACGCGTCCGTCCGCCCCATACCCAGCGCCGCGAAAACGCGCTATAGACGCCGCCGAAACGGCGAGGCCGAACGGCATCTATGGCAAGAATATCCCTGAAGCTCGAGGAACTGATCGACGGCGAAGCCTTGCGCCGCGAGATGACCGAACTGACCGCGGCCACGGCAGGCGACGGCTCCGGCAAGGCGGCGCGCAGCGGCGTTCTCAAGCTTCTCAAAAGCCGACTCGCCGACGGCCGCACGGTCGCCGAACGCATGCTGATGGACGATGGCAGCGGCACCGCCTGCGCCGCCCGGCTGTCGCATCTGATGGATGAGATCATCCGCGCGCTCTACGACTTCGCCGCCACCCATGTCTATCGCGTCAAAAACCCGTCATCGGCCGAGCGCATGGCGGTCGTCGCCGTCGGCGGCTATGGCCGCGGCACGCTGGCGCCCGGGTCCGACATCGACCTGCTGTTCCTGCTGCCGTACAAGCAGACGCCCTGGGGCGAGCAGATCGTCGAATACATGCTCTATATGCTGTGGGACCTCGGGCTGAAGGTCGGCCACGCCACCCGCAACATCGACGAGTGCCTCAGGCTGTCGCGCACCGACATCACCATCCGCACCTCGATCCTGGAGGCGCGCTTCCTGTGGGGCGAGCAAAAGCTCTATGACGAGCTTTTGCAGCGCTTCGACCACGAGGTGGTGCGCACCACCGGCCCCGAATATGTCCAGGCCAAGCTCGCCGAACGCGACGAGCGCCACGCCAAGGCCGGCGAGAGCCGTTACCTGGTCGAACCTAACGTCAAGGACGGCAAGGGCGGCCTGCGCGACCTGCAGACGCTGTTCTGGATCGCCAAATATTTCTACCGCGTGCGCACCGGCGAGGAACTGGTCGACAAGGGCGTCTTCACCGACGCCGAATACAGGGAATTCCAGAAGGCCGAGGATTTTCTATGGGCGGTGCGCTGCCACATGCATTTCCTCACCGGCAAGGCCGAGGAGCGGCTGCATTTCGATATCCAGCGCGATATTGCCGAGCGGCTGGGCTACACCACCCATCCCGGCCTGTCGGCGGTCGAGCGATTCATGAAGCACTACTTCCTCGTCGCCAAGGATGTCGGCGACCTGACCCGCATTTTCTGCGCCGCGCTGGAAGAAGAGCAGGCCAAGCATGTGCCGGGCTTCAACCGCATCTTTCTCACCTTTTCGCGGCGCAAGCGCAAGCTCGCCGGCACGGCCGATTTCATCGTCGACAACCACCGCATCAACATTGCCGACGACGAGGTGTTCGAGCGCGATCCGGTTAACCTGCTCAGGCTGTTCTGGTTTGCCGATAAGCATGGCCTGGAATTCCACCCCGATGCGCTGAAGCTTTTGACCCGCTCTCTCGGCCTCGTCGGCAAGGCGCTCAGGCGCGACGAGGAGGCCAATCGGCTGTTCCTCGATGTGTTGACCTCGGACCGCAACGCCGAGCTCAATCTGCGGCGCATGAACGAGGCCGGACTGCTTGCCAAGCTGATCCCGGACTTCGGCAAGATCGTCGCCATGATGCAGTTCTCGATGTACCACCACTACACCGTGGACGAGCATTTGATCCGCTGCATCGGCGTGCTGGCCGAGATCGAGCGCGGCGACGGCGAAAAGGTCCATCCACTCGCCCACTCGCTGATGCCGGGGCTGAAGAAGAGCCGCGAGGCGCTCTATGTCGCCGTGCTGCTGCACGACATCGCCAAGGGCAGGCCGGAGGACCATTCGCAAGCCGGCGCCAGGATCGCCCGGCGCATCTGCCCGCATATGGGGCTGTCGCCGGCCGACACCGAAACGGTTGCCTGGCTGGTCGAGAACCACCTCGTCATGTCGATGACGGCGCAGACCCGCGATCTCAACGACCGCAAGACGATCGAGGATTTTGCCGCCATCGTGCAGTCGGTCGAACGGCTGAAGATGCTGCTTGTGCTTACCGTCTGCGATATCCGCGGCGTCGGGCCTGGGGTCTGGAACGGCTGGAAGGGCCAGTTGCTGCGTACGCTCTACTACGAGACCGAGCTTTTGTTGACCGGCGGGTTTTCGGAGGTGTCGCGCGCCAAACGGACGGCGGCGGCGCGCGAACAACTGGCCGAGGCGCTTGCCGACTGGCCGGAAAAGGCCCGCAAGCGTTATGTCGGCCAGCACTACGAGAACTATCTGCTGGCGGTCGATCTTCCCGACCAGCTCCGCCATGCCGAATTCATCCGCGAGGCCGATCACGCCGGCAAGAAGCTCGCCACCATGGTGAAAACCCACCAGTTCGAGGCGGTGACCGAGATCACGGTGCTGGCGCAGGACCATCCGCGCCTGCTCTCGGTGATTGCCGGCGCCTGTGCCGCGGCCGGCGGCAACATCGTCGACGCGCAGATCTTCACCACCTCGGACGGCCGCGCGCTCGACACCATCCTGATCTCGAGGGAGTTCGACCGCGACGAGGACGAGCGCCGCCGTGCCGAGCGCGTCGGCCGGCTGATCGAGGACGTGCTGTCGGGCAAGAGCTGGCTGCCCGAAATGATCGAGAAGCGGACCAAGCCGCGGCGCGGCGCCAAGGTTTTCCGTATTCCGCCACGCGCCGAGATCCGCAACACCCTGTCGAACCGTTTCTCGGTGATCGAGGTCGAGGGGCTGGACAGGCCGGGCCTTCTGTCGGAGATCACCGGCATGTTGTCGGACCTGTCGCTCGACATCGCCTCGGCCCACATCACCACCTTCGGCGAAAAAGTCATCGACACGTTCTACGTCACCGATCTCACCGGCCAGAAGATCGACAGCCCGTCGCGTACGGTGACCATCCGGAACAGGCTGATCGCGGTGCTCGAGGGCACGGCGTCCGAGCGCGGCAAGACCAAAACGGCCGCCGAGTGACTGTTACCTTCCATTTGCCCCAATCGCACAGGCAGTCTTCAAGCGCATGAGCCTTGTCAAGAAATTCGCCACGGTCGCTTCCGGCACGCTGATGAGCCGCGCACTCGGTTTCGGCCGCGAGATGCTGATGGCTGCCGCACTCGGCACCGGGCCGATCGCCGACGCCTTCAACGCCGCCTTCCAGTTTCCCAACACCTTTCGCCGGCTGTTCGCCGAAGGCGCCTTCAATGCCGCCTTCGTACCGCTGTTCGCCAAGGAGATCGAGACACACGGCACCGACGGCGCCAAGCGCTTTTCCGAAGAGGTGTTCGGCGTCTTGTTCACGGCGCTTCTGGCGCTGACCATCGCCATGGAACTGGCGATGCCGCTGATCGTGCGCTATCTGGTGGCGCCGGGCTTTGCCGATACGCCGGGAAAATTCGAGACGACGGTGGCGCTGGCGACCGTCATGTTCCCCTATCTGATCTGCATGTCGCTCGGCGCCATGATGGCCGGCATGCTGAATTCGCTGCGCCGCTATTTCGCCGCTGCGGTGGCGCCGGTGTTCCTCAACGTCATTCTTATCGCCGTGCTTGCCTATGCCTGGTACAAGGGTTCGGACGCCCGCACCGTTGGTTTCGGCCTGGCCTGGGGCGTGCTGGCGGCCGGCCTGGTGCAGCTGGCGATCGTCTGGGCGGCGGTGCGCCATGCCGGCATTTCGATCGGCTTCCGGCGGCCGAAGATGACGCCGAACGTCAAGCGGCTGCTGATCCTGGCACTGCCGGCGGCGATCACCGGCGGCATCACCCAGATCAACCAGCTGATCGGCACGGCGATCGCGTCGGCGCAGGACAGCGCGGTGTCGTCGCTGGCCTATGCCGACCGCGTCTACCAGCTGCCGCTGGGCGTCGTCGGCGTCGCCGTCGCCATCGTGCTGTTGCCGGAACTGTCGCGGGCGCTGAAATCAGGCAATCTGGTCGAGGCCGCCAATCTGCAGAACCGCTCGGTCGAGTTTACCCTTTTCATGACCTTGCCGGCGGCGGCCGCGCTGCTGGTCATGTCCGAGCCGATCGTGCGGCTGGTCTATGAGCGCGGCGCCTTTGCCGCCAACAATTCGACGCCGACGGTCGCGGCAATCCTGGCGATCTTCGGCCTCGGCCTGCCGGCCTTCGTGCTGATCAAGGCGTTCACCCCAGGCTATTTCGCCCGCGAGGACACGCGCACGCCAATGATTTTTGCCGCCATCTCGGTGGCGGTTAACATTACGACGGCGCTGACGCTGTTTCCGACCATGGGCGCGCCCGGCATTGCCGTTGCCTCCGCTGTCGCCGGCTGGGTCAATGCGGCGATGCTGCTCGCCGTGCTGATCCGGCGCGGCCATTGGGGCCGCGACGTGCCGCTCATGAAACGCATCCCGCGGCTGGTGCTGTCGGCGGCAGTGATGGCCGCGGCGCTCTATTTTGCCGAACACTGGTTCGCCGCAAGTCTCGGCTCCGGCTCGCTGCTGGTGATCAAGGCGGTAACCCTGCTTGCGCTCGTCGCCGGCGGGGCGCTGCTTTACTTCGTCACCGCCTTCGCCACCGGCGGCGCCGATTTCGGCATGATCCGCCGCAATATCGGGCGCAAGGGCTCCCAGCCGGTCAAGGAGCAATCTCCGGATCCGTGAGGGGGAAAATTCATCAGCGCCAATTTTGTTCTTGCTTTGTGCCGGCAGCTATGCTATTAATCTCGGTATGGTGCTAATTGGCTCCAACGACCCGCCCACCGAGGCGGGTTTTTGTTTCTGGTCGGCGCCATCCCTCAAACAGCCTTCTGTTCGGCCGACGTCAAAGCCTGCGCGCCCTGGCCCACGCCCCTCTTGATCGTCTCCTCGCTCTCGTCCATAAGCGCGCCGTCGCAAGACTTTCGCCGCGCGCGAAACGGCCCTCCACAAGCCAGGGAAACACCATGACCGATCAGCCCCCCTTCAAACCGCTCGTTTTTTCCGGCGTCCAGCCAACCGGCAATCTGCATCTCGGCAATTATCTCGGCGCCATCAAGAAATTCGTCGCCCTGCAGGACACCTCCGACTGTATCTATTGCGTCGTCGATCTGCATTCGCTGACCGCACAGCTCGTCCATGAGGATCTGCAGGACCAGACGCGGTCGATCACCGCGGCGTTTCTCGCCTCCGGCATCGACCCGACCAAGCACATCGTCTTCAACCAGTCGCGGGTGATGCAGCACGCCGAGCTTGCCTGGATCTTCAACTGCGTGGCGCGCATCGGTTGGATGAACCGCATGACGCAGTTCAAGGACAAGGCCGGCAAGGACCGCGAGAACGCCTCGCTCGGCCTGCTCGCCTATCCCTCCCTGATGGCCGCCGACATCCTCGTCTACCGCGCCACCCATGTGCCGGTCGGCGACGACCAGAAGCAGCATCTGGAGCTGACCCGCGACATTGCGCAGAAATTCAACAACGACTTTTCGGACCGCATCGCCGCGCTTGGCGTCGGCGTCGAGATGCAGGTCGGCGAAGAGACGGTGAACGGCTATTTCCCGCTGACCGAGCCGGTCATCGGCGGCCCGGCAGCGCGCATCATGTCGCTGCGCGACGGTTCGAAGAAGATGTCGAAATCCGATCCGTCGGACCTGTCGCGCATCAACCTGACCGACGATGCCGACGCCATCTCGAAGAAGATCCGCAAGGCCAAGACCGACCCGGAGGCTTTGCCCGGCGAACTGGACGGGCTTGCCGGCCGGCCGGAAGCGGAAAACCTCGTCGGCATCTATGCCGGCCTCGCCGAAATCTCGAAAGAGGCGGTGCTGAAGGAATATGGCGGCCAGCAGTTTTCGGTGTTCAAGCCGGCGCTGGCCGACCTTGCGGTGGAAAAGCTGGCGCCGATCGCCGAAGAGATGCGCCGCATCTCCGGCGACCGCGCCTATGTCGACGCGGTGCTGCGCGATGGCGGCGAGCGTGCCGGCACATTGGCCGAAGCGACCATGAAGACCGTGCGCGACATTATCGGCCTGCTGCAAGGCTAATGCATGTCGCGCAAAAGTGTGCAGCGGTTTTGCGATAACGACATGCATAAAACAAGAACCTGAAGCGCGTCGCTGGTCGAACGCGACGCGCTTTAAGCTGCACCAGCATTGCCACAGCCGCCGGTCGCTTGCGGGCGGGCTGTGGCGGTGGCAGATTGCGACCGAAACCATCGAACAGGGTGAATATGGTCTCCAAACGCCTCAGCCGCGAAGCCGGTCATCGCCGCAAGTTCCTGGCGATCATCGACGACACGCCCGAATGCGAGCGCGCCGTCGCCTACGCCTCGAAGCGGGCGCAAAGCACGGGCGGCGTACTGGTGCTGCTCTATGTCATCGAGCCGGATGATTTCCAGCACTGGCTGGGCGTCGAGAAGATCATGCGCGAGGAGGCGACCGCCACGGCGCGTGCCGCACTGGACAGCTACGCAAACAAGGTGCGCCAGAAGCTCGGCATCGAGCCGGAACTGGTGGTGCGCGAAGGCAAGCCGACCGAAGAGATCCACAAGCTGATCGAGGAAGACCAGGACATCGCCATTCTGGTGCTGGCGGCAGGCGCCGGCAAGGAAGGGCCTGGGCCGCTGGTCGGCGCGGTCGCCGGCAAGGGCGCCGCCTTTCCGATTCCCGTCACGGTGGTGCCGCAGAACCTGTCGGACGAAGAGATCGACAGCCTCGCCTGAGATGCGCTGATATTCAGGTGAGGCCGGCCTGCAATTGGCGGCTTCCTGCGCTTCCGGTGCTCACGTACCAAAAGTACGCTCCGCTCCGGTTCTCGGAACCCACCATTTTCGGCTCGGCCTGACCTGAATCTCAACACATCTCCAATCGTTTCAGCGAACTAGCAAAACATTCCGCCAGCCAGCCGTTCTCCCCGATGCCTTTCGCTTGAATGTCGGGCGGATAAAGCCTAATTAGAATTGTTCCAAACTAGCTGCCCGAAATGGGCACGGAGACGGCCATGTTCATCCAGACCGAGTCGACGCCAAACCCGGCGACGCTGAAATTCCTGCCCGGCAAGGAAGTGCTGCAAGAAGGCACCGCCGATTTCCGTGATGCCGACAGCGCCGCGACGGCTTCGCCGTTGGCCGGCCGGCTGTTCGAGATCCCCGGCGTCACCGGCGTCTTCTTCGGCTATGATTTCATCACCGTGACCAAGGACGGCCCCGACTGGCAGCATCTGAAGCCGGCTATCCTCGGCGCCATCATGGAGCATTTCATGTCCGGCGCGCCGGTGATGGCCAAGGCCGGCCCCGCCGCCGAGACCAGCCAGACCGGCGAATTCTACGACAAGGCCGACGAGGAGCTGGTCGTCACCATCAAGGAGCTGCTCGACACGCGGGTGCGCCCGGCGGTGGCCCAGGATGGCGGCGACATCACCTTCCGCGGCTTCGAGAACGGCACCGTGTTCCTGCACATGAAGGGCGCCTGCGCCGGCTGCCCGTCGTCGACGGCGACGCTGAAGCACGGCATCCAGAACCTGCTCCGGCACTTTGTGCCGGAAGTGCAGCATGTCGAACAGGTCTCCTGACGCGACGGTTCCATCGTCAACATCGATAGACAACAAAAAACCGGGCCAAAGTGCCCGGTTTTCTGTTTGCGACGTCTGTGTTGTTGCCTAGACGGTCCGCGTATAAGGGTTTTATATCACAATGACCTTGGCGCCGACCGAGGTGCGGTCGTAGAGGTCGATAATGTCCTGGTTCATCAGCCGGATGCAGCCCGACGACATCGCCTTGCCGATCGAATTCCATTCCGGGCTGCCATGCAGGCGATAACCCATGTCGCCACCCTTGTTGAACAGGTACATGGCGCGCGCGCCGAGCGGGTTCTTCAACCCCGGCTCCATGCCACCGGCAAACTTGGCCAGCTCCGGCTGGCGCTTGATCATCTGCGAAGGCGGTGTCCAGGTCGGCCATTCGCGCTTCAGCGCGATATGGGCGGTGCCGTGCCATTCGAAACCCTCACGGCCGACGCCGATGCCGTAGCGCATCGCCTCGCCGTCGCCCATGACGAAATAGAGGAACTTGTTCTGCGTATCGACGATGATGGTGCCCGGCTTTTCCCTGGTGTCGTAGTCGACGATCTGCCGGCGGTATTTGAACGGCACCTTTTCGATCGGAACGCGCGGCAGGTGATAGCCGGCGTCGGTCACCGCGCCGTAGTTGTTGGTGAAGATCTGCGAGCCGATGGTGCTGCAACCGGCGACAGCCGTCGACAGCGCCAGGGCCGCGACGATTGCAAGTGACTTCATGCGCATGAAAAGGTCCGATGCCTGCCCAAACAACAGCGGCTCGAGTCGGCCGCTTTTTTCATCTTCATTCATGCTGGCATTTGCTTTGCTTGCCAAGCGGGCGATGCCTATATCCTTGGACTTGCGTGCTGGTAAACCTGCGACTATGGCATTTCGGCAACAGCCCCCGCAGGATTATGTTGCAAAATCAATGGGGCCAGGAACAAGGACCAGGAGACGAAGAAATCACCCATGAAGTCGGCGACGCTGCCCGGCGCTCTGGCCTGCGGCCAAGACCATCCGTTGCTACGAGGAGATCGGCCTGAGACGCGGCCGCCGCAGGGGAAAGTCCAGACGGGCCCGGGTTTAATAAAGGACGCCGCGAAGCACGGCCCAAGCCAGAAGCCCGAACGTGCCGATCACCACCAATGCACCAAGGACCGTGCCGATCTTTTCAGGCAATCCATCGGGGCGACCAGGACCGTCGGCCATTCAACTATCGATCATGACGTAGGCCGCACCAAACACGGCAACGATAATTGCCCCAAGCACCGCCCATCCTCTGATGGCCGGGCGGATTTCCTCCGGCGTCGCTGATTTCCGGTCGTCATCTTCCGTCATCTAATGCTCCTCGTAAAACACCGTAGCCGACATTGAAAGCGCAAGCTGCCGGCGCTGCCAAGAGCCGCAGTGGACTCTTTTGCGCCAAAGTTTAGGAACGTGCGCAGTTCGCGAGCAAGCGTTACCAGCCTTCGACACTCCGCAAAGCGCGGGCGGCGGTCACGATCCCGGTGGGCGATACCGGATCGACTTGGCTTTCCCAAGAGCGTCCATCGTCTCTTCGACACTTAACAGCACGGTGGTCTGGTACGAGCTGAGCGCGCCTCCCGCACCGATGGCGAGCATGACGGATGCCATCGACACGTTGTCCGGCGCCTCCCATAGGTTCCAGCCGTCGTACTCTCCGAAGGCATACCAGAACCCGTGCAGCTTTCCGCCGACCGACTCGATATAGGAACGGGCAGCCTCGCGTCTATCCTCGGGATTATCCATCAAGCGCGCCCAGGTTTCGGGCCTGTAGCTGAATCGCGTGAGATACATCGGCATGGTTCGTCTCCTCCCAGAGCTGCCCCCACCAAGACAGTTAAGCGCCCCAATCCGGGAGAACGCGAGTCGTTTCCGAGGCGTAGTACCGCTGGCTTAGTTGCGGGGCCGCTAATAGACCTGTTTCAATGTTTTTTTCAGGGAGTAAGGTCAATGGCCGCATATCTCATTGCTGATGTCGACATAACCGACGCCGCCGTTTTCGAGGAATACCGCCGGGACGTGCCGGCAACCGAAGCCCGCTATGGGGGGAGGTATATCGCTTGCGGCGGAGCCACCAAAGTTCTGGAGGGCGATTGGGAACCTCATCGCCTCGTCATTGTCGAATTCCCGGACATGGCGTCCCTCCTGGCATGGTACGACTCTCCAGAATACGGCCGCCTCAAAACCATCCGCGAACGCTGCGCAAAGACGAGAATTATTGCTCTGGAAGGGATGATGCCGGTTAGCTGAAGGTCGGGTCGATGACAATGGCAAGTCTGAGTTGCCATATCAGGTGCGGCCCGGCGACGGGACAGGAGCATTCTGATATGAATCAGCAAGCTTTAAACTTGCGGGCGGGAAACGGCCAATGATGGGAGGATGACGCCGGAAACACTCATTGAACGGGACCTACAAATCAATATGACCCAACACCAGATCGGCAGGCGGTGTTACAGCGTGACCTAGGGTTGTGTCATGGCGTTGAAAATGCCGGCGCCAACTATCGCACATAAGGCTGCGGCCCCAAGCCCTCCCACAATGATGCACCACCAGGCGCGGCCATTTCCCCGAAGCACGGGATTCATTTTTATCATCCGTCGCGCCAGAAGCCCCTGGTAGAGTGCATAAGAAGACCCGAAACCGGCGAGCCAAATGACGGAAAATACGACGCCCCGCGTGAGCATCCTATTGAGCCTAGTCTGCTCGACCGTCAAACTTGCATTCTCAGTAACCATGCTTCGCCACCTTTTTGATTATGCTGCGACCACTATCGGGCCTGCAGCGGTGAATATTAGATCAACCGCGACGCCTCGCGAAAACATAGCTCCCCTCACCAGTAGGAAACGCATTCATAACGCGAGCGGCCCGCCTTGTGGAAGGGCGGGCCTTGTAGCGCCCGCTCCACAGTATTTTGCAGATTAGGTTTGTCAGCCAGATAATCGCCGCGAGGCGATTATGTACTTTACAAACAGGGAGGTCTGAAGACGCGGGTAGCCCCCTCTTCGGGGTCGATCACCAACACAACGTTTTCTGGGTTTTGCCAAGGCAGCGACATCACGTAGGCCGCAAAGTCGTCTTCGGAGAAATGGTTGAAGCCGCCGCCGGCTACAAACATTTGCGGGTGCTTGCTGCCGCCAAAGCTAGCCTCGACACTGTTAAGTTGTTGGAAGGGGCCGCGCTCCGCCAGCCATTCCTGTATGCGCTCAAAAAGAACGGGTTGACCGTTCGGGCTCGAACAGTCTTCGGCAGCGGATGTACAAAGCACCACACCGCTGACGACGCTCATTGTGACTCAGCCATTGCCTAACGGGCCTTCTTGCCCGTCTCCAGCCGTTCGAAAGCAGCTTCTTCGTTGTGGAAGTGTGGCTCGAAAAGGACACTCATAACCCGGATTCCTACTGTGGATTCAAGGTATCAGGCACATCGCCGTGTTTGTAAAGTGCGTAATCGCCCGCAAAAACCGGTTCAAACCGTGAACAAAATCTGCCATGGTATCCTCCATGCCGATCATCTCACCGATTCCCCTCAATCCGCTCATCGACGGCCGCCAGTCGGAGCGTGCCATGCTGGTCAGGCGTGGCGTGCAGCGGCTGCTCGGGCAGATGGGCGCGCATGTCTTGCCCGAACTGTCGCTGGCCACCGGCCGGCGCGCCGATCTCGTCGCGCTGACCCGCCACGGCGACATCTGGATCATCGAGATCAAGTCCTCGGTCGAGGATTTCAGGGTCGACCGCAAATGGCCGGACTACCGGCTGCATTCCGACCGGTTCTTCTTCGCCACCCATCCCGGCGTACCCCAGGAGATCTTTCCGGAGGAGTGCGGCTTCATTCTCTCCGACGGCTACGGTGCCGAGATTTTGCGCGATGCGCCCGAGCACCGCATGGCAGCGGCGACGCGCAAGGCGCTGATGCTGCGGATCGCACGCGCCGGTGCGTCGCGGCTGCTCGCGGCCGAGCTTGCCGGCGTGTCGGTGCCGGCGCTGGAAGGCGAGAGCGAGTAGAGCTCTCCTGCAGACGTCGCGCTGCCCCTCATCCGGCTGCCGCCACCTTCTCCCCGTAAGTGACGGGGAGAAGGGAGTAAGCCGGACTGCTATTCCACGATACGGTAGATGTTCCACAGGCTGGTGCCCCGACACCGCGTAGGGCTCCATCTCCTTGCCTCATTTGGCGTGCGCATCGATCTTGCCAATCTTGGCGAAGAAAGCCTCCAATTGGGCGAGGCTTTCGACCTGCTGGTGGGACTCGATCGTCGCTTCCCGCGCGCCGATCGATCCGGTCATGATCTAGAACTTGAGGTCGTCGAGACCGACCTGCGAGCCGATCTCGCGTTCCCATTTCTTCAACAGAGCACGGTCTGCTTGTGGCCGAACTTGGCGTCGATCTGCCATCCGGCACTGAACATCGCCGCCTCCTCACTCGTCCCACGCCTGCACGACGGTCTGCCGCGCGATCTGGCCGTTCTTCAGCTCCAGCATCGCCGCGCAGAACACCTTGGTCCCGTCCGGATAGGCGCACGCCTGGGTGAAGGCGAGATTGTTGCCGTCGGCGATGGTGGTGTCGACCTTGTGGGTCATCGCCCGGCTGCAGATATCGTCCCAGAACGTGGTGATCGCAGCGCGCCCGCGGATTTCGCGCGGCTTGCTCGGCGGGTTGTTGCGGTCGATCACCCGCACCAATGCGTCGTCGGCATAGAAGCTCGCCAGCAATTTTCCATCACGGCCCTCGATCGCCTTCTTGATCGCAGCGCCGTCTATCGTCTGTGTCTTGGTCAGCAATTTTTCCTCCATAGGCCCGTCTTCTCGGATCGGGTGGTTGCTTGATCAGGTACTGCCCGGCGCTCGCCGCCGGGCAGTGGCTTCTTCACTGCGACTTCGCCTTGACGGCCGCGAACACCTCGTCGGACTGCTTCTTGAAAGTGGCGAGATCGACCTGGCTGCCGTTGAGCATCGTCGACCAGTGGCGCACGATCGCCGCCATCGCCACCGCCTCCTTGATCTCCTCGTCGCTGGCGCCATTGAGCTTGGCCGCCTGCGTGTGGAAATAGATGCAGTACTGGCAGGGGATCTGCGAGGCGACGGCGAGGCCCATCAATTCCTTGGTCTTGCCGTCGAGCGCGGTGTTCGGGTTGAGCTGCACGCCCTTGATCTCGGCCCAGGCGCCGGCAACGGCGACGTCCGGCAGCGTCTTGAACATGTCCGGTACCGAGCCGAGCGTTGCCTGGATGTCCTTGTAGGCAGCCGTCGCCGAGGCGTCTTCGGCCTTGGCAGGAACGATCGCCAACAGCGCGCCAACGCCTGCCGCCAGCACCAGTGATTTGAGTGTCGACTTCAGCATTTTATTCCTCCCTTCGCAGCACCTTTCCTGGCGACATCCGCCTGGCCTGCATGGGACGAAGTGATAGCGCTTACGCATGCCTGGCCGCTTCGCCCGAAAGCGCCATGGCTCCTATGGCCCGTGCGGGCCAGCGTGCCGGGCCGAGAACGCCGCCGCCGCCGCCCGCGACGGCAGGTCCAGCTTGAGCAGAATATTGGCGACGTGGCGCTTGACGGTGTGTTCGCTCAGCCCGAGTTCGGCGGCGATCGCGGCATTGCTCTTGCCATCGGCGATGAGGTTCACCACCTCGCTTTCGCGCGCCGTCAGTGCGGCCGGCTCGGCAGCCTTGGCCTTCGGCCGGCAGGCCGGCTCCAGATGCTGTTCCGAGGTCGCCTGCACCAGCGCCAGCGGCTCATCCAGCTCGTCAAGCGCGATGCGCCCGGCGTCATTGAAATGAAGGCCTGAACCGGCGGCGAGGTCGGCGACCAGCCGCGAAGCGAGGATGTCGCCGCGCCCGGCATGCGCGGCAAGCTGCATCGTCACGCGCGCCGTCAACCCCGTCGGCGGTCCGCGCAACTCGACCTCGCCGACATGCACGCCCTGCGCGCTGGCGACGCCGATCTCCTGCGCCGCATCGCGCAGGGCCGCCGCGCAGCGTACGGCCCGTGCCGGGCCGTCGAAGCGCGCCATCATCAGCTCGCCATGCGTGCCGGCCGGCCGGCCGCCATGGCGCCCGACCAGCAGGCGCCATGTTTCCTGAAAACGTCGGCTGCGCTCGCTCCACATACGGTCGCCAAGCCGCGCCGTGTCGTAGATCCGGGTGACCAGCAGTGCAGCCAGCACGCGCTCGGCCTCGGCAACGGCGCGCGCTCCGGTCAGGAATTCCTCGATCAGATCGGCCACCCGGTCGACATCGCCGGTCCAGATCGGGTGGTCGCGCCCGGCCACCTCGACCAGCCGCGCATTCGGGATCTTCCTTGCCAGGAAGCGGCTGGCCTCCGGGTCGACGCGCGCATCGTTGCGGCGATGGATGAGCAGCGTCGGTGCGCTGATCGCCGCCAGCACGCCGCGCACGTCGATAGCCGCATTCATGCGGGCCAGGGCGATTGCCGCGGTCGGGCTCGCCGACAGCCGCTCGAAGCGCGCCCACCATGTGGCGAAACGCGGATCGTCGACGCGGCCGGGCGCGAAATGCGGCAGGGTGGCGCCGGTGCCCCATGCGGTCTCCGCCGTCGCGATGAACGCCTCAAGGCGTTCCGGCGGCATCACCCATTTGTGGAAATGCGCATAGCCGCCATAAAGCGCCAGCGCCCGCGTCCGCTCCGGGTAGGTGGCGGCGAACAGCATTGCCATCGGCGCGCCTTCCGAAGCGCCGAGCAAGGCGGCGCGGCCGCTGCCGGTCGCATCCATCACCGCGCGTACATCGTCCATGCGGGTTTCGAGGCTGGGCAGGTGGTGGACATCGACGCGGTCGGACAGACCGGTGCCGCGCTTGTCGAACAGGATCAGCCGTGAGAACGCGGAAAGCCGCTTCAACAGCCGGGTGTAGCCCTCGTCTTCCCAGTGCAGGTCGAGATTGGAAATGAAACCCGGCACGAAGACGAGATCGAGCGATCCCTGGCCGACCACCTGATAGGCGATCCGCACGTCGCCACTGAGCGCGTATCGAGTTTCGATCGGCCTCACGAGTTGTCCGCCCGACCCGACGATTTCTTATCGCCGGATCATAGCAGAGGCGCGCGGCCTGCGGCAGATGAAACTTCAGAGAGTGTGAATGTGGGCCAGCGGCGCCTACTTCTGTGACGCGGCGGCAGTCTCGGTGTTCGCTCCGCCGACGCTAAAACCTGCGCCCTCCGGCGCGCCCGGCCGCTTGATGTGTGGCGCGGCCGCGACGACAAGCTCGTTGAACCCCTCGCCACCGCTGTCCAGCATCTCGAACAATTGCCGGCGCATCCTCGGCTCCCAGAATTTGTTGATGTGCTCGGCGACGCCGGCAATGCCTTGCTCGCGCGGCTTTGAGTGGAAAAAGGCGGCAATCTGGTTGGCCATGCGAACCAGCTTTTCGCTGGTGCTCATGAGGTGGCCCTCGTCATGCGACATGCTTGGCAACTCCGGAAACCACGCGGTCAGGATGGGTGAAAATATCGAAATCGTCGCCGCGCACCAGCGCCACCAGCGTCATGCCGGAATCGTTCGCGGTGCGGATGGCAAGTGCCGTCGGCGCCGAGACGGCAATGATGACGGCCGAGCCGATCGCCGCGGTCTTCTGCACCATCTCGACCGAAACGCGCGACGTGACGACGACGGCCCCCGACCTGCCGTCGATACCGGCTTTGGCCAGCGCGCCAGCCAGCTTGTCCAGTGCGTTATGGCGGCCGACATCCTCGCGCGCCATGACGATGCCCTTGCCGGGAAGGTAAAAACCGGCGGCGTGGACGGCACCGGTCTCGGCGTGCAGCGGCTGCAGCTTCGACAAAAGCTTGACCGAGCGGACGATGTCATTGGCCTGAAGTGTAAGTTGCGACGCACCGACCGGGTTTACCGAGCGCATCGCCTCCTCGATCGATTCGATGCCGCACAACCCGCAGCCGACCGGGCCGGCCAGGCGTCTGCGACGCGCTTCGAAGCGGGTGTTGGCCTGGTCCTTCAGCCGGATCTGGATATCGATGCCGGCGCCGTGATCCTCGACCTCGATCGCTTCGATTTCGTCCGGCGAGGCAATGATGCCTTCGGTCAGCGAGAAGCCGAGCGCGAAATCCTCGAAATCAGCCGGGCTTGCCATCATCACCGCATGCGTGGTGCCGGCAAAGGAGAACGCCACCGGCGTCTCTTCCGGCACCATGCGGTTGGCGGCCGCAGTGCCGCCGGCGCGGCGCGCGAGGCGCGAGATCTGCGCAATGGCTTTGCGGCGCGCGGTCAAGGACTACTCCGCCGCTTCCAACTTCGCGATGCGGCGGCTTTGCTTTGCCTGCTCGTCATAGTCGCGCTGCCATTCCGACGGGCCGTTGGATGCA
Organism: Mesorhizobium sp. M0701; assembly: GCF_040320365.1. NCBI lineage: Bacteria > Pseudomonadati > Pseudomonadota > Alphaproteobacteria > Hyphomicrobiales > Phyllobacteriaceae > Mesorhizobium > Mesorhizobium sp. M0701. The sequence continues at coordinate 62,010 of NZ_JAMYPO010000029.1, read as the reverse complement.
CCCACCTGCACCGCGGTCACCTTGTATTCCGGGCAGTTGGTCGCCCAGTCGGAGAAGTCGGTGGTGATGACGTTAGCCTGGGTGTCGGGATGGTGGAAGGTCGTATAGACGACGCCCGGCGACACCCGCTCGGTGATCAGCGCGCGCAGCGTCGTCTCGCCCGAGCGGCTGGTCAGCCGCACCCAGTCGCCATCGCGCAGGCCGCGATTTTCGGCATCGTGCGGATGGATCTCCAGCCGGTCCTCGCTATGCCAGACCACATTGTCGGTGCGCCGGGTCTGCGCGCCGACATTGTATTGCGACAGGATGCGGCCGGTGGTCAGCAGCAGCGGGAAGCGCGGTCCGGTCCTTTCGTCGGTCGCGACATATTCGGTGCGGATGAACTTGCCCTTGCCGCGCACGAAGCCGCCGATATGCATGATCGGCGTGCCTTCCGGCGACTTCTCGTTGCAGGGCCACTGCACCGAGCCCACCCGGTCGAGAAGGTCGAAGGAAACGCCGGCGAAACTTGGGGTTGTCTTGGCGATCTCGTCCATGATCTGGGACGGATGCGTGTAGTTCCAGCCGAGGCCGAGCGCCTTGGCGAGCTCCTGCGTCGCTTCCCAGTCGGCATAGCCGCATTTCGGCTCCATTACCTTGCGCACCATGTTGATGCGGCGCTCGGCGTTGGTGAAGGTGCCGTCCTTCTCGAGGAACGTCGAGCCGGGCAGGAACACATGCGCGTAGTTGGCCGTCTCGTTGAGGAAGAGGTCGTGCACGACGACGCATTCCATCGCGGCGAGACCGGCGGCGACATGCTTGGTGTCGGGGTCCGACTGCAGGATGTCCTCGCCCTGCACATAGAGTCCCTTGAACGAGCCGTCGACGGCCGCATCCAGCATATTGGGGATGCGCAGGCCGGGCTCGTCGTCGAGCTTGACGCCCCACAGGCTCTCATAGATGGCGCGCACCGCGTCGCCTGAAATGTGGCGATAGCCGGGAAGCTCGTGCGGGAACGAGCCCATGTCGCAAGAGCCCTGCACATTGTTCTGGCCGCGCAGCGGGTTCACGCCGACGCCCGGCCGGCCGATATTGCCGGTCGCCATGGCGAGGTTGGCAATGGCGATGACGGTGGTCGAGCCCTGGCTGTGCTCGGTCACGCCGAGGCCGTAATAGATCGCGCCGTTACCGCCGCGGGCGTAGAGCCGCGCCGCGCCGCGTATGTCGTCGGGATCGACATTTGCAAGCTGGCCGATCACTTCCGGGCTATTTTCCGGCAGCGCCACGAACGATGCCCAGTCCTGGAACTCGTCCCAGTCGCAGCGCTCGCGGATGAAGGCCTCGTCGAACAGGCCCTCGGTGACGATGACATGGGCAAGTGCGGTCAGCATGGCGACGTTGGTGCCCGGCTTCAGCGGCAGATGGAACTGCGCCTCGACGTGGGCCGAGCGCACGATGTCGGTGCGGCGCGGATCGAGCACGATCAGCTTGGCGCCCTCGCGCATGCGCTTCTTCATGCGCGAGGCGAACACCGGATGCGCGTCGGTCGGATTGGCGCCGATCAGCAGGATCACGTCGGTCTGCTCGATCGAATCGAAATCCTGCGTACCGGCGGAGGTGCCGAAGGTCTGGCCGAGGCCATAGCCGGTCGGCGAATGGCAGACACGGGCGCAGGTATCGACATTGTTGTTGCGGAAGCCCTGCCGGACCAGCTTCTGGACGAGGTAGGTCTCCTCGTTGGTGCAGCGCGACGAGGTGATGCCGCCGATCGAGGTGCGGCCGTACTGGTACTGGATGCGGCGGAATTCGTTGGCGGTATGGGTGAGCGCCTCTTCCCACGACACTTCGCGCCACGGATCACTGACCCGCTCGCGGATCATCGGCTTCAGGATCCGGTCCTTGTGCGTCGCATAGCCATAGGCGAAGCGGCCCTTGACGCAGGAGTGGCCGTGGTTGGCCTTGCCTGCCTTGTAAGGCATCATGCGGATGACCTCGTCGCCCTTGACCTCGGCCTTGAACGAACAGCCGACGCCGCAATAGGCGCAGGTGGTGACGGTCGAGCGCTCGGGCAGGCCTTTCGCCAGCACGGTCTTTTCCCTCAGCGCATCGGTCGGGCAGGCCTGCACGCAGGCCCCGCACGACACGCATTCGGAATCGACGAACGCCTCGTGCATGCCGGCCGAGACCCTGGATTCGAAGCCGCGGCCCTCGATGGTCAGCGCGAACGTGCCCTGCACCTCCTCGCAGGCGCGCACGCAGCGCGAGCATACGATGCACTGCGTCGGATCGTAGGTGAAATACGGGTTCGATTCGTCGCGGGCGATGTAATCGATGGTCAGCGAGCCATGGCCGGGCGCCACGCCGTTTTGCTGCTTGACGTGGTTGCGGCCGTCCACGCCATAGCGGTTCTCGGTCAGGCCGACCGTCGTGACGACCTTGTCGAACTCGCTGGCGCCGGTGCCGGCCTTCTCGCCCCACGCCGCCGGGTGGTCGGAGACGTAGAGTTCCATCACGCCGCGGCGAATGGCGTTCAGCCGATCGGTCTGCGTATGCACGACCATGCCTTCGCCGACCGGCGTAGTGCATGAAGCCGGCGTGCCGCCGCGCCCGTCGATCTCGACGAGGCAGACCCGGCAGGAGCCGAACGAGTCCAGCATGTCGGTGGCGCAGAGTTTCGGGATTTCGACGCCGGCTTCCATCGATGCGCGCATGATCGAGGTCCCCGCCGGCACTGTTATCGACTTGCCGTCGACCGTCAGCGTCACTTGCTGCTCGGCTTCAGAGGCAGGTGTGCCGTAGTCGATTTCCTGGACCAGCGATTTGATGTCGAATGCCGCGTTCATGGCTGTCCGCTCCTATTCCGCTGCTTCGGCGACCGGCGTCGGCCGAAAGTCGTCCGGGAAATGGTTGAGTGCACTCATCACTGGATATGGGGTGAAGCCGCCGAGAGCGCAAAGCGAGCCGAACTTCATTGTGTTGCAAAGGTCGGTGACCAGCGCGATCTGCTTTTCCGGTTCGACGTTCTGGGCGAGCCTGTCCAGCACCTCGACACCGCGAGTCGAGCCGATGCGGCACGGCGTGCACTTGCCGCAGCTCTCGATGGCGCAGAATTCCATGGCAAAGCGTGCCTGCTTCAGCATGTCGGCGCTGTCGTCGAAAACGACGATGCCGGCATGGCCGATCAGCCCGTCCTTGGCGGCAAACGCTTCGTAGTCGAACGGCGTGTCGAACAGCGCGCGCGGGAAGTAGGCGCCGAGCGGGCCACCCACCTGCACCGCTTTGACCGGGCGTCCCGTCGCCGTGCCGCCGCCGATATCGTCGACGATCTCGCCCAGCGTCATGCCGAACGCCGCCTCGTAGAGACCCGGATACTTGACGTTGCCGGCAATCTGGATCGGGATGGTGCCGCGTGAACGGCCCATGCCGAAATCCTTGTAGAAGGCAGCGCCCTTGTCCATGATCACCGGCACCGAGGCCAGCGAGATGACGTTATTGATCACTGTCGGCTTGCCGAACAGGCCCTTGTGCGCCGGCAGCGGCGGCTTGGCCCGCACCTGTCCGCGCTTGCCTTCGAGGCTGTCGAGCAGGGCGGTTTCCTCGCCGCAGACATAGGCGCCGGCGCCGACGCGCACTTCCATGTCGAATGAATTGGCCGAGCCGAGCACATTGACGCCGAGCACGCCGGCCTTGCGAGCGATCTCGACGGCCTTCTGCATCACCGCCACCGCGTGCGGATATTCGGAGCGGATATAGATAAAGCCCTTGGTCGCGCCGGTGGCGATGCCGGCGATCGCCATGCCTTCGATCAGCACGAAGGGGTCGCCTTCCATGATCATGCGGTCGGCGAACGTGCCGGAATCGCCTTCATCGGCATTGCAGACGATGTATTTGCGGTCGGCCGACGTATCGAGCACAGTTTTCCATTTGATGCCGGTCGGGAAGCCGGCGCCGCCACGACCGCGCAGCCCGGACTCGGTCACCTGCTTGACGACCTCGGCCGGCGTCATCGCCACTGCATTCTGCAGGCCCTTCAGCCCGCCATGCGCCTTGTAGTGATCGAGCGACAGCGGATCGGTGACGCCGCAGCGCGCAAAGGTCAGCCGCGTCTGCCTGGCAAGGAACGGGATCTTGTCCGGTGCGCCCAGCCAGCGCTTGTGGTGGCCGCCGGTGAGGAAGCCGCAGTCGAACAGGCTTTTGACGTCGGAGGGCTTCACCGGCCCATAGGCGACGCGGCCATTAGCTGTTGCCACTTCGACCATCGGCTCGAGGAAATAGGCGCCGCGCGAGCCGTTGCGCACGATCTTGGCCTCGATGCCGCGCTCGGCCAATTCCGCACGAACCGCCTTGGCAACCTTTTCCGCACCGAGCGCCAGCGCGCCGGAATCGCCGGGAATATAGATACGCGGGATCATGAGCGCACCTCGGCAACGATCTCGTTGAGCTTTTCGTCGTCGAGCCGACCGATCACCTCCCCGTCCAGCATCGCCGACGGTGAGCAGGCGCAAAGGCCGAGGCAATAGACCGGCTCCAGCGTCACCGAACCGTCACGGGTTGTCTCGTGGAAGCCGATGCCCAGCAATGATTTGAGCTTGGCGGCGATCGCATCCGAACCCACCGACTGGCAGGCTTCCGCCTGGCAGAGCTTCAGCACATGCCGGCCAGCCGGCTGGCTGCGATAATCGTGATAGAAGGTCACGACGCCATGAACCTCGGCCCTGGAGATGTTCAGCGCCTCGGCGATGACCGGAAGCGCGTCCTGCGGCACATAACCGAACTCTTCCTGGATGCCGTGCAGGATCGGCAGCAGCGGGCCTTCGAGGCCTTTCAGCTCGTGGATGATCGCCGCGGTGCGCGATGCGATCTCGGTACTTGCAGGCTGCATCGTCATGCAGCGCCCTCCCTGGTCGTGGCGGTCTTCCGCTAAGTGCTTAGGAAATCAGAGGAAACCCACTAAATCAATAAAGCCGATCCGTTGCTCGATAGAAATCTTCTATCGTTCGCGGTCACCAGCATTGTCTAGCCTAGCGGCGGCCGTGGAAATCGTCCGCCAGCGCCATTGCCTCGTCCAACAGCGCCGAGACCAGCGGCGTGTGCGGTTCGCGCCGCGCCGCCACCAGCCCGACCGTGTGGCTGGCATCCGGCTCGACGATCGGGATCGCCCGGATCGGCTCGGAAAAACCGAAGGTTTCCGCAAGGTTAAGCGGCATGATCGACGACCATTTGCCGGTGCGGATATGCGAAAACAGCACGATCATCGAGTTGGATTCCAATGTCGGCCGCACCTGCACGCCGGCTTCGGCCAGATGCTGGTCGATGATGCGGCGGTTCTGCATGTCCGGCGTCAAGAGGCAGAGCGGCAGCTGGCTGAGTTCCGCCCATGTCACTTTGTCGCGGTCGAAATAGGGGTTCCCGACCGCGGTGATCAGCTGATAGCGCTCGTCATAGAGCGGCACGCTAGTGACGCGTCCGAGCGGCTCGTTGTCGAGATAGGTGATGCCGGCGTCGATGTCGAAATTGCCGAGCAGCGATAGCACCTCAATCGAGGTGCGCGACAGCACCGAGAAGGTGACGCCGGGATGCTTTGCCCGAAACGGCGTCGTCAGTCGCGCCACCATGGCCAGCGCCGTCGGGATCGCGGCGATGCGGATGCGCCCCGACAGGCCGTGGCGCGCCGCCCGCATCTCCTCGCGCATGGTCCTGCTATCGCCGACGATGCGGCGCGCCCACACCAACACCTGCTTGCCTTCCGGCGTCAGCCCCTGGAAGCGCGAGCCGCGCAGCACCAGCATCACGCCGAGCTGACCCTCCAGCTGCTTGATGCCGGCCGAAAGCGTCGGTTGGGTGACGCCGCACACCTCCGCCGCCCGGCCGAAATGTTCTTCCTTGGCAAGTGCTATGAAGAATTCCAGCTTATCGATCATGCCGTCGGGAGCCTGTCACGGACGCTGTGTCCGATCTTAGCGCGCAAGGTCGGGGAAATCGCCTTCGGCCGCAAGCCGCCTGTGTAAATCGTCCGCATCCACATCTTTCAGCCGGCTTACTGTTTCCCGCGATGGAATGCGGCGCTATGTGGATGAGACGGGGTCGTGGACTGGACACGACGGGAGTACCGAACATGCTGGGCTGGTTCCGCAAGCTTTTGCCGCGCGAAGATCGCTTCTTCGACCTGTTCGAGCGGCATTCCCGCACCGTGGTCGGTGGCGCCGAGGCACTGCAGCAGCTTTTGCAGGGCAACGACATCGACCGCTGGTGTCAGACGATCATCGATCTCGAGAACGAAGCCGATCAGATCACCGCGGAAGTGCTGCTGGCCGTGCGCCGCTCCTTCATCACGCCCTTCGACCGCGGCGACATCAAGGACCTGATTCAGTCGATGGATGATGCCATCGATATGATGCACAAAACCGTCAAGACGGTAAGGCTGTTCGAGAAGAAGGAATTCGACCCGCTGATGCAGGAAATGGGAGGTGTCATCGTCGAGGCCGCCAAGTTGGTGGCCGAGGCGATCCCGCTGCTCGGCAAGGTCGGGGCGCATACGGTGCGCCTCAACGCCATCGCCGAGGAGGTCATGCGCGCCGAAGGCCGGGCCGACGACCTGCACGAGCAGGGCCTGAAGGACCTGTTCAAGCGGCACGGCCGCAGCGATCCGATGGCCTATCTGATCGGCAGCGAGATTTACGGCCAGCTGGAAAAGGTGGTCGATCGCTTCGAGGACGTCGCCAACGAAATCAGCGGCATCGTCATCGAGAACGTATAGTGTCAGAAGCCGCAATAGCCTTTCCCGTGCTGGTCGGCCTTGTCGTCGTCGCGCTGTTCTTCGATTTCCTCAACGGCCTGCACGATGCCGCCAACTCCATCGCCACCATCGTCTCCACCCGGGTGCTGCGGCCGCATTATGCGGTGTTCTGGGCGGCCTTCTTCAATTTCATCGCCTTCATGTTCTTCGGTCTTCACGTAGCGGAGACGCTCGGAACCGGCATCATCGACGCCAGCATCGTCACGCCGGCAGTAATCTTCGCAGCACTTGTCGGCGCCATCGTCTGGAATATCGTCACCTGGCTCGTCGGCATCCCGTCCAGCAGCTCGCACGCTCTGATCGGCGGTTTGGTCGGCGCCGGCGTTGCCAAGGCAGGCACCGGCGCCATCGTCTGGACCGGGTTGGGCAAAACGACGGCGGCCATCGTGCTATCGCCGGCGGCAGGTTTTCTGCTGGCGCTCGTCCTGATCCTCGCGGTCTCCTGGCTGTTCGTGCGGCGGACGCCGTTCGCCGTCGACAGCACCTTCCGCGTCATGCAGTTCTTTTCCGCCTCGCTCTATTCGCTCGGCCATGGCGGCAACGACGCGCAGAAGACTATGGGCATCATCGCCGTGCTGCTCTATTCGCAAGGCATGCTCGGCGCGAATTTTTACGTGCCGCTGTGGGTCGTCATCACCTGTCAGTCGGCGCTGGCGCTGGGCACGTTGCTCGGCGGCTGGCGCATCGTCCACACCATGGGCTCGAAGATCACCCGGCTGAACCCGATGCAGGGTTTCTGCGCCGAGACCGGCGGAGCGATCACCCTGTTCGCCGCCACCTGGCTCGGTATTCCGGTATCGACCACGCACACGATCACCGGCGCCATCATCGGCGTCGGCGCCGCCCGCCGCGTCTCCGCCGTTCGCTGGGGCATTGCCGGTAACATCGTGGTGGCATGGATCGTCACCCTGCCGGCAACCGCGGCGATCGCGGCTCTCACCTACCTCGCGGTCGGCCTGGCATGGTGACAGCACCGTAGCACTGCGCGGCAGGCGATGCGCCGTATCTACCTATCCACAAGGTTCAGGATGTTGCCGTCCAGATCCTTGAACCATGCGACCTTCATGCCCTGACCGACATGAACATCGCCCTCCAGCGTCAGGCCTGGCATGTCGTAATGCTCGAAGGTCACGCCCTTCGATTTCAATGCCTCAACGATCTTGCCGAGTTCGTCGCCGACCGTCCATGTCACAGCCGTCGCCTTGTTGGTCCCAGCGAAGTTCGAACGGTAGACGTTGATGCTGGTGTCGCCGCTTTTATAGACGATCAGTTCGCCACCTTCATTGTGCACCTCTTTCAGGCCAAGGACCCCTTCGTAGAATGCCTTGGCCTTGGCCAGGTCCTTCACGGCGAGATTGGCCGTCGCGTTGCTGTTTGCGAGCATGATTCGTCTCCTTCCCTGGCTGTCATTCCATGCTCATGAAATAGGCTGCGTTGACGATTTGGCGACGGCTGCTCCCACTGGAAATGCCGTCATATGCTCGCTGCCTCCCCGATACGCCGCTGCAATTGGTGGTCCATCGCTTGGTTCTGTTCCGGAACTGCATTATCTGGAGCGGAAAAGTAGAGGAAAAACTCATGCCCGCCGCCAATGAAAACGTGACCAAGGAAATCGTTATCGAGCGCCTGAAGACGGTCAATGGGCCGGATTTCACCGGCAATATCGTCGACCTCGGCCTGGTTTCCGAGATTTTCATTGCCGATGCCAAGGTGTTCTTTTCGATCACCGTTCCCGCTGCCCGTGCCCAGGAGATGGAACCGCTGCGTGCGGCGGCCGAACGTGTCGTCAAGGCGATCCCCGGTGTTGCCGGCGCCGTGGTCGCGCTGACGGCGGAAAAGAAGGGCGGCGGCATGGAGGCGCCGGTTCCGCAAAGACCGGCTCAGAGGCCCGCTCCGCCGGCCGCACCTGCGCGTCCCGCGCCGCAGGCGCCCGCCTCGCACAGCCAGGGCAAGCGCGGCGTACCCGGCATCGAAGCGATCATCGCCGTCGCTTCCGGCAAGGGCGGCGTCGGCAAGTCGACCACCGCCGTCAATATCGCCCTTGGGCTTGCCGCCAACGGGCTGCGGGTCGGGGTGCTCGATGCCGACATTTATGGCCCTTCCATGCCGCGTCTGCTCAACATTCGTGGCAGGCCGCAGACCGTCGACGGCAAGATCCTGAAGCCGATGCAGAATTATGGCCTCAAGGTCATGTCGATGGGCTTCCTCGTCGATGAGGAGACGCCGATGATCTGGCGCGGGCCGATGGTGATGTCGGCATTGACGCAGATGCTGCGCGAGGTCGAGTGGGGACCGCTTGATGTGCTCGTCGTCGACATGCCGCCCGGCACCGGCGACGCCCAGCTGACCATGGCCCAACAGGTGCCGCTGGCCGGCGCCGTCATCGTCTCGACGCCACAGGACCTGGCCCTGATCGATGCGCGCAAAGGCCTCAACATGTTCAGAAAGGTCGACGTGCCGCTATTGGGTATCGTCGAAAACATGAGCTATTTTCTCGCCCCCGATACGGGAAAACGCTACGACATCTTCGGCCATGGCGGCGCGCGCCGCGAGGCCGAGCGTCTCGGCGTCACCTTCCTTGGCGAAGTGCCGCTCGAGATGGGCATCCGCGAAAGCTCCGATGCCGGCACGCCGGTGGTGGTCTCCAAGCCGGATGGCGCTGAGGCGAAAATCTATCGCGACATCGCCGCCAAGGTCTGGGACCGCGTCAATGAAGAGCGCGGCGCGGCCGAGGCTGCAGTGCCGAGCATCGTGTTCGAGTGATGCGGATGTCCCTCCCCCAAGTGGGCCTCTTGAGGGGGAGGGTGGCCGGAAGGGTCAGGTAGGGTCCGCGGCGACGCGCTCCAACTCTCCGGGATGGCGGGCTGACAAACCACGATCCCGTCTAGCGCGGAGGCAGATGTATGTCTTTCGTACCAAAGAGCGGATTCGGATGGCGCGTGCCCCTTGCCTGCTCCCGCGCGTTGTCATATCGATTTGTCATACAAATACGGAGACCACGATGGCAGGCGCCCCCACCCACAAGAAAAAATTTCGCTCGCAGGAGTGGTTCGACAATCCCGACAATCCGGGCATGACGGCACTCTATCTGGAGCGCTATCTGAATTACGGGCTGACGCGGGCCGAACTGATGTCCGGCAAGCCGCTGATCGGCATCGCCCAGACCGGCTCCGACCTGTCGCCCTGCAACCGCCATCACATCGAACTGGCCAAGCGCGTGCGCGAAGGCATCGTCTCGATGGGTGGCATCCCTTTCGAGTTCCCTTGCCACCCGATCCAGGAGACCGGCAAGCGGCCGACTGCTGCACTTGACCGCAACCTTGCCTATCTCAGCCTGGTAGAGGTGCTTTACGGCTATCCGCTCGACGGCGTGGTGCTCACCATCGGCTGCGACAAGACGACGCCGGCCATGCTGATGGCCGCGGCCACCGTCAACATTCCGGCTATCGCGCTTTCGGTCGGCCCGATGCTCAACGGCTGGCACAAGGGCAAGCGCACCGGCTCCGGCACCATCGTCTGGGAATCGCGCCAGCGCCTGTCGGCCGGCGAGATTGGCTATGACGAGTTCATGGATATCGTTGCCTCCTCGGCGCCGTCGACCGGCTATTGCAACACGATGGGTACCGCCACCACGATGAATTCGCTGGCCGAGGCGCTCGGCATGCAATTGCCGGGCTCGGCCGCTATCCCCGCCCCCTATCGAGAGCGCGGCCAGGTCGCCTACGAGACCGGAAAGCGCATCGTCGACATGGTGCATGAGGATCTGAAGCCCTCCGACATCATGACCCGTAAGGCCTTCGAGAACGCCATCGTCGTCAACTCGGCGATCGGCGGCTCGACCAATGCGCCGATCCACCTCAACGCCATCGCCCGCCATCTCGGGGTTTCGCTCGACAATGACGATTGGCAGAAGGTCGGCCTCAACATACCGCTCATCGTCAATCTGCAGCCGACGGGCGAATATCTCGGCGAGGACTATCACCATGCCGGCGGCGTGCCGGCCGTGGTCGCCGAACTGATGAAGGGCGGCCTGCTGCCCTATCCGGAAGCCATGACAGCTAACGGCAAGACCATCGGCGACAATTGCAGCGGCGCCGTCAACGAGAACCTCGACGTCATCCGCACGGTTGCCGAGCCGCTGAAAGCCAATGCCGGCTTCATCAATCTCAAGGGCAATCTGTTCGATTCGGCGATCATGAAGACCAGCGGCATCTCGCCCGAGTTCCGCGAGCGCTATCTGTCGAACCCGAAGGACCCCGAAGCCTTCGAGGGCAACGCCATGGTGTTCGACGGGCCCGAGGATTACCACGCCCGCATCGACGATCCGGCACAAGGCATCGACGAGCACACCATCCTGTTCATGCGCGGCGCCGGCCCGATCGGCTATCCGGGCGGCGCCGAAGTCGTCAACATGCAGCCGCCGGCCTATCTGATCAAAAAGGGCATCCACGCGCTGGCCTGTATCGGCGACGGCCGCCAGTCGGGCACGTCGGGTTCGCCGTCGATCCTCAACGCCTCGCCGGAAGCCGCCATCGGCGGCGGCCTGGCGCTGCTGAAGACCGGCGACCGCGTCCGCATCGACCTGCGCAAGGGCACCGCCGACATCCTCGTCAGCGACGACGAGATCACGCGGCGCCGCGCCGAGCTGCAAGACAATGGCGGCTATCAGTATCCGAAGCACCAGACGCCCTGGCAGGAAATCCAGCGCGGCATGGTCGACCAATTTTCCGAAGGCATGGTGCTGAAGCCGGCGGTGAAATACCAGGATGTGGCTCATACAAGCGGCGTGCCGAGGGACAATCACTGACCAGGGTCCGTCGCACGAACCAGCCGCCGGTGCAGGCAATTTGCCGAGGTCAGCGCCAGGAGGGGTAGGGGTGGGGGTACATCGTAGAGCGAAAGCCTCGGCTTTCCACCTGCGATAGCCTGCCGTTAATGGGCAGAAATGCCCGGCACAGGGTTGGACGCGGTCATTTGTCAACAGCGATTGCTCCCGCGAGAACGGCAATGCTTGACAAGCGGGCGTGACAAATCCACGATCATCGCAAGGGGTGCATCGCGACGACCCCGTGAGGCGTCAGCCCAACGTTCGCGTCCAAGCTTCTCTTTCAAGGAGGTGGACGCCATGCCGTCAACAACCGCTATCACTGTATCGCAACTGTCCCGTCTGATTGGGCTGCCGGGTGCACCCGCAATCATCGACGTCCGCATCGATGATGACTACAACGCCGATCCGCGCCTGCTGCCGGGGTCGGATCGTCGCGATTTCAGGAGTGTCTCGAACTGGGCTGCCGACTTCGCCGGCAGGCAAGTGACAGTCGTCTGCCAACAGGGAAAAAAGCTCTCGCAAGGCGTGGCCGCATGGCTACGGCAGGAGGGCGTTGCCGCCGAATCGCTCGATGGCGGGTTTGAAGCGTGGCGCGATGCCAAGGGCCTTCTCGTTCACGCCGGCAAGATACCGCCCACCGATGCCAAGGGCCGCACCGTTTGGGTGACGCGTACGCGCCCGAAGGTCGACCGCATCGCCTGCCCCTGGCTGATCCGGCGCTTCATCGATCCTCACGCGGTCTTTCTCTTCGTCGAGCCGGCCGAAGTGGCGGCCGTCGCCGATCGCTTTCAGGCCGTGCCTTTCGACATCGAGAACGTGTTCTGGAGCCACCGCGGCGAACGCTGCACCTTCGACACCATGATCGAGGAGTTCGGGCTCAAATCCGAAGCGCTCGATCGCCTGGCCACGATCATACGCGCTGCCGATACTGCGAGCCTCGATCTTGTTCCACAGGCGGCCGGGTTCCTGGCCGCCTCGCTTGGCCTGTCACGGATGTTTCGCGACGATCTGGAGCAGCTCGAGGCCGGCATGCTGCTTTACGATGCGTTCTTCCGCTGGTGCCGCGATGCCACCGAGGAGACGCATAACTGGCCGGTCGCCGGCGCAGTCAGTCTCGGCACAGGCAAACCATCGTGAGCGCCGTCCTTTCGAAAAAGCCGGCGGAGATTCAGGAGCCCGCTGTGCCGAGCTTCCGGCAGGCCGTGAAGGTCTGGGCAAAAATCGGCGTGCTCAGCTTTGGCGGCCCGGCCGGGCAGATCGCGCTCATGCACAAGGAACTGGTCGAGGAACGGCGCTGGATCGGCGAACAGCGCTTTCTGCATGCGTTGAACTACTGCATGCTGCTGCCTGGCCCCGAGGCCCAGCAACTCGCCATCTATATCGGCTGGTTGCTGCACAAAACGGCCGGCGGCCTTGTTGCCGGCATTCTCTTCGTCGTGCCGGGCGCGCTTGTCATGCTCGTCCTGAGCAGCCTCTATGCGCTCTATGGCGATGTACCGCTCGTCGCGGCGCTGTTTTTCGGGGTCAAGGCGACCGTGCTCGCCATTGTCATCGAGGCGGTGATCCGGATTGGCAGACGCGCGCTGAAAAACCCGGTCATGGTGTCGATCGCACTCGCCGCCTTCATCGCCATCTACGCGTTGAACGTGCCGTTTCCGCTGATCGTGCTGCTTGCCGGGCTGGCAGGCTGGATCGGCAACCGTAGTGCGCCGGCAGTTTTTTCCGGCGCCTCGCATGGCAAGGGCGATGTTCCCGACATAAAGGGCGTGGTCGATCTGATGTTCGAGCGCGGTGAACTGACCCACGTCAGGCCGACACGATGGCACGCGCCGCGCACTTTGGCGATCTGGCTGCCGATCTGGCTGGGGCCTGTTCTGCTGGTCTGGGCTTTCACCGGCCCTGCCAGCGTTTGGACTCAAATCGGTGGCTTCTTCAGTGTCATGGCGGTCGTCACCTTCGGCGGCGCCTACGCAGCCCTTGCCTATGTCGCGCAGGCAGCGGTCGAGTACTTCGGCTGGCTGGCACCCGGTGAAATGGTCGACGGCCTCGGACTTGCCGAAACCACGCCGGGTCCGCTCATCCTGGTCTTGCAGTTCGTCGGCTTCGTTGCCGCGTTCCGCCAGCCGGGCTTGCTGGCGCCGCTGCTTGCCGGACTGTTTGGCGGGCTGTTCACGCTGTGGGCGACGTTTACCCCATGTTTCCTATGGATATTCCTTGGGGCGCCTTACATCGAAGCGCTGCGCGGCAACAAGGCGCTGTCGGCGGCGCTCGGTGCGATCACCGCCGCCGTCGTCGGCGTCATCATGAATCTCGCTCTATGGTTCGGCTTGCACGTCATCTTCGGCGAAGTGCGCAATGTCGGGCTTGGAATGGACGTGCCGGTGCTTTCATCGATAGACTGGCGCGCGGCGCTGCTTTCCTGTGCCTCGATGATCGCCATTCTGAAGCTGAAGATCGGTATGCTGCCGACGCTTGCCGGATCGGCGCTGGCCGGTGTCTTGTTGCTGGCGGCGAGCGGGTAACGCTCAGCCGCCCATTCTGCCGCGCGGCAGCTTGATCATATCGCCGAAGCGGGCGCGCAATTTGTCGTCGACCGGCTTTGGCACATGGCGCGGGAAGCGTTCGGCAAGCACGCGTTTCTTCTCGATGATCGCCCGCTGCAGGATATCGGGCCTGCCTTTCTCATTCCATTCCTTCGGCGAAAAGCGGTCGCCGACGGCCGGATAGAAATATTCGGTCTGCATCAGCCGCAGCGTCTGCTCGTTGCCGAGATAATGGCCCGGGCCCTTCAGGCAGACATCGGCAATCGTGTCGATCGACAGCGACTCGTCCGTCACTTCGATGCCGCGCACGCAGCGCAGGCAGTGGCCGAGCATGTCGTTGTCGATGATCAGGCTCTCAAGGCAAAAGCCGAGCAGCGAGGCGTGCATGCCGGCCGATTCGTAAACCAGGTTGAGGCCGGCAAGACCGGCCATCACGTCGGTTATGCCCTTTTCGTAGCCGGACTGAATATCAGGCAGTTTCGAATCTGTCATGCCGGCGGCCGAACCGCCCGGCAGGTCGTAAAATTGCGCCATCTGCGCGCAGGCCGCGGTCAGCACCGCCTGCTCGGCCGAACCGCCCGACATGGCGCCGGTCCGGAGATCCGAGACAAACGGCCAGGTACCGAAAATCGCCGGATGGCCTGGCTTGATGGCGTTGACGTAGATGAGGCCGACGAGCACTTCGGCGACCGCCTGCACCACGGCGCCGGCAATCGCCGCCGGTGCCGTCGCACCCGCCTGTCCTGCCGACAGCAGCAGGATCGGAATGCCGCCCTCGACGCAGGCTTCGAGAACGCCACAGGCGTCCTCGGCAAACTTCATCGGCGGCACGACGAAGCAGTTCGAATTGGAGACGAAAGGCCGCGCGCGAAAATTCTCTTCGCCGCCCGCGATCGCATAGAGCATGTCGAGCGCCGGCTTGACGTTCTCACGCACGGTAAACGAGGTGCCGACATGCTTCGACGTGCCCATGACGCAGGCGTAGAGCGTGTTGAAATCCATATCGAGCGGGTCGGGAATGTCGCGCGGCACCATCGGCCGCTGGAAGAAATGGATGTTGTCGAGCCCTTCGACCAGGCGCGCGGCATCGTAAATGTCCTGCAGCAGCGACTCGCGATACTCACGCTTTTCGACATCGACAAGATGCACCGCAGCACCGGCCGTGCCGTAGTGCACACGCTTGCCCTGGATCACCATGTCGTGCTTCGGATCCTGGCCGTGGAGGGTGAAATGCCGCGCCGCGTTCTTGATGGTGTCGAGCACAAGGCCGCGAGGAAAGCGCAGGCGGCCGTCCTCACTGAAGGTCGCGCCGGCTTTGGTCAGCGCCTCGATGCAGGAGGGGATGGCGTTGGCGAAGCCGACCGTCTCCAGAAGGGTAAGCACGGCCTCGTGGATACGTTCGCAATCGCTGCCGCTGAGCGGGCTGTAGCTTCCGCCTTCGAGGCCGGCACGCACCGGCTTGACGTCGTCGGCAAGCGGTGCCGCCCGCATGGCGCGGCGCGCCTCGCGCCCGCCGGACCGCCGCGAACGCTGGTCTGCGGACACGTCCTGCTTCTCATGGGCCATTGGCATGAAGGCACTCCAACTTTAGCTGCGGAGCGGGCGCGGCGGTTGGTCCACCATCGGCCTGCTTCGTCCCCTCTATACAGCGACTATGCCGCCGGCATTGGCACAGCCTATGTGCCAGCCGGTCCCGTCGCATATGCCAAGGAGCTAAAGAACCGGAGCCGCACTACATGCGCCAGGCTCCGGTCGGGGAAGGGAGATCAGGCCGCTGCCGGCCTGCGTCCGGCTGCCGTCGCCAGTTCGCGGATGCCGGGTTCGATGTGCTGCAACGCGATCGAGGAAATGCCCAAGCGCATGAAACGCGATGGCTTTTCGGTGCGGTCGAAGAAGCGGTCGCCAGGCTCGATGATGACGCTGCGCGAGGCCGCGGCCTCCGCCAGCCCGCGCGAATCGGTGCCGCGCGGCCCCTCGAGCCAGAGCGACGTGCCGCCGGCCGAATCGGTCGAGCGCCACTCCGGCAGGAAGGCGGAAATCGCATGGACCAGACGCTTGCGCCTCTCGTCGAAGGCGCTCGACAGCCGCCGCACCAGCGCCTCGTGATGGCCGAGCGACAGGAACAATGCGACGGCGCGCTGGTTGTTCGCCGGCGGATGGCGCAGCATGAAGCGGCGTAGCGCCCGAAGCTCGGAGATCAGCCCGGCCGAGGCGACGATGTAGCCGAGCCTGAGGCCGGGAGCCAGCGTCTTCGACATCGAGCCGACATAGACGACGCGGCCGGAGCGATCGAGGCTCTTCAGCGCCTGCTGCGGCGCCTCGTCCAGGAGCTGGCTGTCATATCCGTCCTCGATGATGATCTGGTTGTGCCGGTTGGCGCGCGCCAAAAGCTCCTGCCGCCGCTCTGCCGACAGCGGCACCATGGTCGGGCAATGGTGGCTGGGCGTGACGAAGACGAAGCCGGAATCATTGGGAATGGCCGAGGTTACGATGCCGGAGTGGTCGACCGGAACCGGCTGGATCTCGGCGCCAGCCAGCCGGAAGATCGAACGTGCATCGGGATAGCCCGGGTCCTCCATCGCCACCTTGGAGCCCTTGGTCATCAACAGCGTCGCCAGCATGTAAAGCGCGTTCTGCGCGCCCAACGTCACGATGATCTCGTCCGGATTGGCGAAGATGCCGCGTCGCGGCAGCAGCCGTGCCTGGATCTGCTCGATCAGGAGCGGATCGTCGCGGTCGACCATGTCGGATGCCCAGTTGCGGATTTCGAGCACCGCCAACGCCATGCGGTTGCACTCGCGCCATTCGGCGGTCGGGAACAGCGCCGGGTCGAATTGGCCATAGACGAAGGGGTATGACGACTTGATCCAGTTGTCGTGCTTGGCCGGCGGCGGCATGTCGCTCGCAGCGATCTGCCGACGCGCCTTCCAGTCGATCTCGTTGGCCTGGTCGGGCGCCTTCTGATGCGGCTTGGCCGGCGTCGCCAGCACTTCGGGATTGACGAAATGGCCGCGGCGCTCGCGCGCTACCAGGAAGCCCTGATCGACCAGCTGCTGGAAGGCCAGCACCACGGTGCCGCGCGCCACGCCGAGTTTTTCGGCAAGAATCCGGCAGGACGGAAGCGGCATGGAAGCCGCGATCTGCCGGTCGAGGATGGCGGCGACGATCGCCTGGCGGATCTGCGCCTGCAGGGTCTGACCGGATTCCGCCGAAATCCGGAACAGGCCGGACCATATGGCCGTGTCGTTTCGCTGTGGCATGGGAGATGTTCCTCGATGGCCAGCTTTTTTCACTTGGCTGGACCAGTCGAATGTACCGGTGGCACAAGGTGTTGCGCCAATCAATTTTTCTGATCGCTGGGATTTATGCCAGTGATCCTTTGAGCCGGCCCACGCTGCGCTGCGGCATCGCTGCGCATTGAAACAGATGGAATTCGACCCGATAGTTTGCCGCGACGACACGCGCCGGAAACATCCGGCCTGATAAGATGCATCTCAAGAGACCGGAGCGAAGCAGTGGATCAATCGTCCTTTCAAAAGCAGCTCGACGCATTGCGCGATCATCGTGCGGCCAAATCGGGCTCGATGCGCGAGGCTTTCGCTGCCGATCCGCAGCGCTTCGAGAAATTCTCCGCCAGTGACGGCGACCTGCTGCTCGACTGGTCGAAATGCGCGGTCGATGCGCGGACTATGGAGTTGCTGGAGAAGCTGGCTGAGGCCGCTGACCTCGAAGGCCGGCGCGACGCGATGTTTGCCGGCAAGAAGATCAACGTCACTGAAGGCCGTGCCGCGCTGCACACGGCGCTGCGCAACCTGACCGGCAAGGGCATCGTGCTCGACGGCCAGGACGTGAAGGCGGAAGTCCTTGCCGTACTCGACGCGATGGGTGCCTTCGCCGACGCGGTGCGTTCCGGCAAGGCGGCCGGCGCGACCGGCAAGAAAATCACCGACATCGTCAACATCGGCATCGGCGGCTCCGATCTCGGCCCGGCCATGGCGACGCTGGCGCTGGCGCCCTATCATGACGGCCCGCGCGCGCATTACGTATCCAATATCGACGGTGCCCATATCCACGACACGCTGAAGGGTCTTTCCGCCGAAACCACCCTGTTCATCATCGCCTCCAAGACCTTCACCACGGTCGAGACGATGACCAATGCCGAAACCGCGCGCAGATGGGTCGAGAAGGCGCTCGGCAAGGAAGCGGTCGGCAAGCATTTCGCCGCCGTCTCGACGGCGCTCGATCTGGTCGCCAAATTCGGCATCGCGCCCGATCGCGTCTTCGGCTTCTGGGACTGGGTCGGCGGCCGCTATTCCGTCTGGGGTGCGATCGGTCTGCCGGTGATGATCGCCATCGGCCCGAAGGATTTTCGCGCCTTTCTCGACGGCGCCCATGAGATGGACGAGCAGTTCCGCACCGCGCCGCTGGCGAAGAACCTGCCGGCGCTGATGGGGCTGATTGGCTGGTGGCACCGCGTGATCTGCAAATACTCCGCTCGCGCCGTCATCCCCTACGATCAGCGTCTGTCCAGGCTACCGGCCTATCTGCAGCAGCTCGACATGGAATCGAACGGCAAGAGCGTCACCCTGGACGGCGGCGCTGTAACGACGCCGACCGGCCCGCTGGTCTGGGGCGAGCCCGGCACCAATGGCCAGCATGCCTTCTTCCAACTTCTGCATCAGGGCACCGATTTCATTCCGGTCGAATTCCTTGCCGCTGCCGTCGGCCACGAGCCGGAACTGAAGCATCACCACGACCTTCTGCTTGCCAATTGCCTGGCGCAGTCGGAAGCCTTCATGAAGGGCCGCACGCTTGAGGAAGCCCGCGCGCAGATGCTGGCGAAAGGCATGAAGCCGGCC
The DNA here is from genome assembly GCF_040320365.1 of Mesorhizobium sp. M0701. NCBI lineage: Bacteria > Pseudomonadati > Pseudomonadota > Alphaproteobacteria > Hyphomicrobiales > Phyllobacteriaceae > Mesorhizobium > Mesorhizobium sp. M0701. Next base: position 43,005 of record NZ_JAMYPO010000029.1, on the reverse strand, counting down.
GATGTCGACAGGATTGCTCCGCACCGTGTCTTCTCCGGCGACCGCCCCTCAGTGACGATCCTCTACAGGAAACTCGACCCCCACACGTTCGGACGGCTGATTGCGCTTTACGAACACCGCGTCTTCGTCGAAGGCACGCTGTTCAACATCAACTCCTTCGACCAGTGGGGCGTCGAGCTCGGCAAGGAACTGGCGACCGGGCTGCTGCCCGTCGTTGAAGGCAAGGAGAACGCCGCAAAGCGGGATGCCTCGACTGCCGGACTGGTGGAATACATCCACCGCTTGCGCGGCCCGGAGTGAAAAGCTTGGCGGACATTAAGGGAATATTGTTCGACAAGGACGGCACGCTCGTAGATTTCAACGCGACATGGCTGGGCATCGCCGACTTCATGGCGATGGATGCGGCCGAAGGCGATCGCTGGAAAGCAGACAGGCTGCTTGCGGCGGCGGGCTTCGACTTCGCCACCAAGCGCTTCAAGCCGGATTCGATTTTTGCCTCAGGCACCAACATGGACGTCGTCGAGCTGTGGTTTCCACGGCTGTCCGACGCGGACCAGATGCTTGCCGTCGCCCGCTTCAACGCCATCACTTCGGCGCAGGGATCGGCAATGGCGGTGGCGCTGCCGGGTGTGGTCGAGACGCTTGGGCTGCTTCACAGAAAATCCTACCGGCTTGGCGTCGCCACCAACGACTCGACCAGCGGCGCGGAAAAAACCTTGGTCACGCTGGGCGTCGCGCAGCTTTTCGAAGCCGCCTATGGTTACGACGCGGTGGCCAATCCAAAACCGGCGCCGGATACGATCCTTGCCTTTTCGGATCTGACAGGGCTCAGGCCGGCGACGATCGCAATGGTCGGCGACAATCGTCACGATCTGGAGATGGCGCGCGCCGGCGGCTGCGGCCTGGCGATTGGCGTGCTTTCCGGCACCGGCACACGTGAATCGCTGTCGCAGATCGCCGACGTCATCCTGGATTCGGTGGCCGATCTGCCCGATTTTCTTGCGGCGCGGGTCAGCGAGACAGTCTAGACTCGCAGCTAGCTGGTCCGAACGAGAACACGCCGCTCGGTTTCATCGCCGCATTCCTGCCTTCGCCGACATCCGGCACCTCGTATTCGGCCAGCAGGCGAAGCCGCGAGCGGGGCAGATAGGCGCGGCCCGGATCGCCGATCAGCACGGCGATGCCGGCTGCAAGGCAGCGGTCGAGGAAAGAAAGGGCCCGGCCGGCAAGATCATGGGCGTAAAACAGGTCGCCGACCACCACGACATCCACCGGTGGCGGCGGACCGCTGGTGATGTCTTCGCCAATGATCATGATAGCGACGCCGTTCGCAGTCGCGTTGAGGCCGAGCGCAACCACACCATTGTGATCGATCTCGGCCGCGACGACCTCGCTGGCTCCGGCTTTTGCCGCTGCGATACCGACGAGACCCGAACCGGCGCCGAGGTCGAGCACGCGACGCCCGGCCACGGTCTCCGGCCGGTCGATTATGTAGCGGGCAAGCACCGCGCCGCCGGCCCAGACATAGGCCCAGTACGGTGGCTCCGGTTCAGGTCCGTCTTCTTCGGTCGCATGTTGGTTCCATTCGAGAAGCCGCCTGAGCCCGCTTCCCGGATGGGCGGTGTAAAGCCGGATTTCGGGAAGCGCGGGCACGGGGGCGATCCGCATGTTCGCCCGGATGAACTCTGCCGGGTCCGGGCGCGAACCTATACTCACGGCGTTGGCGCCGGCGATGCAATCGCTCAAGCTGCGCCTAGCCCCGCAACGCCCGTCGCAGGATCTTGCCGACCGGTGTCTTCGGCAGCTCGGTGCGGAACTCAATATATCTGGGACGCTTGTAGCCGGTCAGGTTCTCGCGGCAATAAGCCGTCAGCATGTCGGCGGTCAGTGCCGGGTCCTTCTTGACGACGAACAGCTTCGGCACTTCACCCGAATGCTCGTCCGGCACGCCGATCGCCGCCACTTCGAGTACGCCTGGATGCTGCGCCACCACTTCCTCGAGTTCGTTCGGATAGACGTTGAAGCCGGAAACCAGGATCATGTCCTTCTTGCGGTCGACGATCTTGGTGTAGCCAAGCTCGTCCATGAAGCCCATGTCGCCCGATTTGAAGAAGCCGTCCTCGGTCATCACCTTGGCGGTCTCGTCCGGCCGGTTCCAGTAGCCGGCCATCACCTGCGGTCCGCGGATGCAGATTTCGCCGACTTCGCCGAGCGGCAAATTGTTGCCGTCGTCGTCGCGGATGGCGATCTCGGTCGAGGGCAGCGGCAGGCCGATCGTGCCGGTGTAAACGCCGTCGCTGAATTTGTTGATGGTTGTCCCCGGCGAGGTCTCGGTGAGCCCGTAGGCCTCGCTGATCGGGCAGCCGGTCAGCGCCTTCCAGCGTTCGGCGATGGCCCTCTGCACCGGCATGCCGCCACCCAGCGTCAGGATCAGCGGCTTGAAATCGAGCTTGCGAAAATCCTCATTATTGAGCAGCGCATTGAACAGCGTGTTGAGGCCCGGAAAGATGTGGATCGGGTATTTCTGCAGCTCCTTGACGAAGCCGGGAATGTCGCGCGGATTGGGGATGAGGACATTCTGCGCGCCTTGCTGCATGCCTACCAGCACGTTCGCCGTCAGCGCAAAAATGTGATAGAGCGGCAGCGCGCAGAGGAAGTTCAGATGCGCCGGCTTCGGCTTGACGGTAAAAGCGTCTTCGGCCCACAGCGCGTTCTGCGCGACGTTCGCCAAAATGTTGCTGTGCAAAAGCATCGCGCCCTTGGAGATGCCGGTCGTGCCGCCCGTGTATTGCAGGAAGGCGATGTCGTCGGCCGCGACCTTTGCGGGCCTGAAGGCCATGCCGGTGCCGGCCTTCAGCGCGGCGTTGAACTTGACATGGCCGGGCAGCGACCATGCCGGCACCATCTTCTTGACGCGGCGTACAACGAAGTTGACGATCGTTCCCTTGAGCCCGCCGAGCATGTCGCCCATCGAGGCGACCACGACATGCTTGACCGCGGTCCTGGCGATCACCGCCTGCAGGGTGCAGGCAAAATTTTCGAGGATGACAATGGCTTGAGCGCCGGAATCCTTGAGCTGATGCTCCAGCTCGCGCGGCGTGTAGAGCGGATTGATGTTGACCACGACATAGCCGGCGCGAAGCACTGCCATAATCGCCACCGGATATTGCAGCACATTCGGCATCATCAGGGCGACGCGCGCGCCCTTCTGCAGCCCCGTTGATTGCAGATAGGCGCCGAAGGCGGCCGACTGTCGCTCGAGGTCGGCATAGGTGATCGATTTGCCCATGCAGACGAAGGCCGGCCGATTCGCAAACTGCTTGCACACGGCGACGAGAAGGTCGCCGATCGAACTGGAGGGCAGGTCGCCAATCTCGGCCGGCACGATTTTTGGGTAACTCTGGAGCCACGGTTTTTCAGGCAGGCCAGCGGCCAGTGCGGTGATCGCCTTCGGTAATCTCTTGGCCGGACCTGCCGGCGGTCGTGGCGCTGTCGGCACTGCCTTCGCCGCCGGCTTGGCGGCAGATTTTGCAGCAGGCGCAGTCTTGCCGGTTGCCGGTTTAGCAGCCGTTCCAGCCGTGGTCTTCGCCGCCGGCTTCGCGCTTGCCTTCGCGGTAGCCGTCGGCTTGGCGGCGGCCGCTTTTGACTTGACTGCTTTCGATGTTGCCTCGGCCTTTGCTTTCGCCGCATTGGTTGTCTTTGCCGGTTTTGCCACCTGTCGCTCCCTCAATCGTTCTTATTGTTTCGGCATGCTTGCGCGCCACTACCGCCCTGATCAACAAAGATATCCCATCGCTTGCCGCAATATCCTGAACTTGGGAAAATCCGGCACGCTGCCCATCTATCTATGTATTGCCACAAGCGGCGGCCGTGCAAGCCTCGCCACCTGGAGTGCGGCAAGACTTGCCGTCAAACCTCTTGGCCGCGACCGGTTTTCGGACGCGCATCTCTTGAACCGAACGGCTCGATTCCCCCAATCGGCGGCATTACCGATCAACAAAAAATTGAAGTCGCTAATAATGTCGTGATTTGCGGATTCGGCTCGTTTTTTCCACAATTTGCCGCGTGCCGGAATTTTTTTCTGCTTCCCGTGGGTTAGGCAAACAAGCAGTTCCAAAGCTAGAAAAACGGTGCTTATATGCGGCCTTCGCGAGCCTGACAGAGGGGCTTGGAAGAACATCAGGGAGTGCTCAATGAAAAAGAAACTGACTTTTGCAGCCGCGTTGCTGGCTGCAAGCGTCCTCGGCGGCGTGGCCAATGCAAAACAACTGGTCTATTGCTCGGAGGCTTCGCCGGCCGGCTTCGACCCGTCGCCATGGAGCGGCGGCAACGACTTCGACGCCTCGTCGCGCACCATCTATTCGCGCCTGGTCGAGTTCGAGCATGGCAAGACCACCATTTCGCCCGGCCTGGCCGAGAGCTGGACGGTTTCCGATGACGGTCTCGAATACACCTTTAAACTTCGCCCGGGTGTGAAATTCCAGACGACCGATTATTTCACGCCGACGCGCGACCTCAACGCCGACGACGTGATCTTTTCCTTCGAACGCCAGTGGAAGAAAGAAAGCCCGTGGTACAGCTATCTGGAAGGCACCGGCTGGGAATATTTCACCGGCATGGGCTTCCCCGATCTCCTGAAGGAAATCGTCAAGGTCGACGACCTGACGGTGAAATTCGTGCTGAACAAGCCTGAAGTCGCGTTCCTGCCGGACCTCGGCATGGATTTCGCCTCGATCGTTTCCAAGGAATATGCCGACCAGCTCGACAAGGCCGGCACCAGGCAGCAGTTCACCCAGAAGCCGGTCGGCACTGGTCCGTTCCAATTCGTCGACTATCAGGTCGATGCGGTCGTGCGCTATGCAGCATGGGACGGCTACTATGGCGGCCGCCAGAAGATCGATGATCTGATCTTCGCCATCACGCCCGACCCCGCCGTGCGCGCGCAGAAGCTGAAGGCAGGCGAGTGCGATATCATGTCATACCCGGCGCCGGCCGACATTGCCGGACTGCAGGCTGACGCGAACCTCAAGGTCGACGAGCAGGAAGGCCTGAACATCGGCTACATGGCTTACAACACGACGCAGCCGCCCTTCGACAAGGTCGAGGTCCGCAAGGCCCTCAACATGGCGGTAAACAAGAAGGCGATCATCGACGCGGTCTATCAGGGCGCCGGCGCGCCGGCCATCAACCCGATCCCGCCGACCATGTGGTCCTATAACAAGGACATCAAGGACGATCCCTATGATCCGGAGGCGGCCAAGAAGATGCTGGCCGATGCAGGCGTCAAGGATCTGTCGATGAAGATCTGGGCTATGCCGGTCAGCCGCCCCTACAACCCGAACGCCCAGCGCGTCGCCGAGTTGATCCAGGCCGACTATGCCGCCGTCGGGGTCAAGGCGGAGATCGTCAGTTACGAATGGACCGAGTATCGCCAGCGCGGCAAGGCTAAGGATCGCGACGGCGCCTTCCAACTGGGCTGGACCGGTGACAATGGCGATCCGGACAACTTCTTTTTCCTGCTCGGTTGCGATGCCATCGGCCAGTCCAATTATGCGATCTGGTGCAACCAGGAATTCGAAGCCCTGCTGAAAAAAGGCAAGGCAACGACGGACGTCGCCGAGCGCACCAAGATCTACGAGGAAGCTCAGGTGGTGTTCAAGCGTGAGGCTCCGTGGCTGACCATCGCCCACTCCAAGGTCTTCATGCCGATGAACAAGAAGGTGTCGGGCTTCGTTATGGACCCGCTCGGCATTCATCGGTTTGACGGCGTCGACGTCACCGAATAAGTCCTGAGAAATTGAACGGCGGCGCTGGACTTCCCGCGCCGCCGTTCTATGAAGCAAGATGCTCCGTTATCTCCTCCACAAGCTCGCTTTGATCATCCCGACCGTGTTCGGCATATCGCTGGCGGCGTTTGCTTTCGTCCGGCTTCTGCCCGGCGATCCTATCCTGGCCCTGGCGGGCGAGCGCGGCGTCAGCCCCGAGCGCTACGCCCAGCTCATCGAGCAGTTTGGCTACAACCGGCCCTATGTCATCCAATACCTGGAATATATCGGCAGGGTCCTGACCGGCGATTTCGGCATATCTATTGCCACCAAGCGGCCAGTGCTCGGCGAATTCCAGGCGCTGTTTCCAGCCACGCTGGAACTGGCGACAGTGGCGTTGATCATCGCCGTCCTGCTCGGCATTCCTGCCGGTATCTTCGCCGCGGTCAAGCGCGGCTCGTGGTTCGACCAGGCGACGATGGGTGTCGCGCTGACCGGCTATTCGATGCCGATCTTCTGGTGGGGGTTGCTGCTCATTATCTTCTTCTCCGGCTATCTCGGCTGGACGCCGGTTTCCGGCCGCATCGGCCTGCAGTATTTCTTCAGGCCGACGACCGGGTTCATGCTCATCGACAGCCTGATCTCCGGCAGGAGCGGCGCTTTCAAATCTGCCGTCAGCCATTTGATCCTGCCGTCGATCGTGCTGGCGACGATCCCGCTTGCCGTCATAGCGCGCCAGACGCGCTCGGCGATGCTCGAGGTGCTGGGCGAGGACTATGTCCGCACCGCGCGCGCCAAGGGCCTGGCGCCGCGCCGCGTCATCGGTCTGCACGCTTTTCGCAACGCGCTGATCCCGGTAGTTACCACCATTGGACTGCAGGTCGGCACCTTGATGGCGGGCGCCATTCTGACCGAGACCATTTTTTCCTGGCCGGGCATCGGCAAATGGATGATCGATGCCATCGGCAAGCGCGACTATGTCGTCGTCCAGAGCGGATTGCTGATCATCGCGCTGATCGTCATGGCGGTGAACCTGATCGTCGACGTGCTCTACGCCGTCATCAATCCGCGCATCCGGGTGCAGTGAGATGACCGACGAATCCGCCGCCGAAGCTACCGCCGCCTCCATCCCGACAGGCGGCAGGCAACGGGCTTTCGCCGAGTTCTGGCACTACTTCTCGATGAACACCGGCGCGGTCATCGGCCTTGTCGTGTTTTCGGCGCTGGTGCTGGTGGCGATCTTTGCGCCGTTCGTCGCCCCACATTCGCCCGACGAGCAGTTTCGCGATGCGCTGCTGGCACCCCCTGCCTGGCAGGAAGGCGGCAAATCGATGTTCCTGCTCGGCACCGACGCGGTCGGCCGCGACATGCTTTCACGGTTGATCTTCGGGGCGCGTTTCTCGCTGTTCATCGGTCTGGTGGTCGTTGTCTTCTCGCTCACCAGCGGCATCGTGCTTGGCGTGCTCGCCGGCTATTTCCGCGGCTGGGTCGACACTCTGATCATGCGCATCATGGATATCATCCTGGCCTTCCCGTCGCTGCTTCTGGCGCTGGTGCTGGTGGCGATCCTCGGCCCGGGCCTGTTCAATGCCATGCTGGCGATCGCGCTGGTGCTGCAGCCGCATTTTGCGCGCCTCACCCGCGCCGCCGTGATGGCCGAAAAGAACCGCGAATATGTCATCTCCGCCAAGGTGGCTGGTGCCGGTCATCTTCGCTTGATGGTGAGGACGATCCTGCCGAACTGCCTGGCACCGCTGATCGTGCAGGCGACGTTGTCCTTCTCCAACGCTATTCTCGAGGCTGCGGCGCTCGGCTTCCTCGGTGTCGGTGCGCAGCCGCCGACGCCGGAATGGGGCACGATGCTCGCCTCGGCGCGCGAGTTCATCCTGCGCGCGCCTTGGGTGGTGACCTTCCCCGGCCTTGCTATCCTGATCACTGTGCTTGCCATCAATCTGATCGGCGATGGCTTGCGCGATGCCTTCGATCCCAAGCTGAAGAGGTCATAATCCAATGCCTCTTCTCGAGATCAAGAACCTGACCGTTTCCTTCGACACCGCCGCTGGACCATTCATGGCGGTACAAGGCATCGACCTGTCGGTCGAACCGCGCGAGGTGCTGGCGATCGTCGGCGAATCCGGTTCGGGCAAGTCGGTGGCGATGCTGGCGGTGATGGGGCTTTTGCCCAACACCGCGACGGTGAGGGCCGACCGCATGGCCTTCGACGGCATCGACCTGCTCAAGCTCGGCCCATCCGAGCGGCGCAAGATCGTCGGCAAGGACATTTCGATGATCTTCCAGGAGCCGGTCGCCAGCCTCAACCCGTGCTTCACCGTCGGCTTCCAGATCGAGGAGGTGCTGCGCTTCCATATGGGCATGGACCGCGCCCAGCGCCGGGCGCGTGCCATCGAATTGATGAAGTTGGTCGGCATCGCCGACCCCGAGGAACGGCTGGGCTCCTTCCCGCACCAGATGTCGGGTGGTCAGTGTCAGCGCGTCATGATCGCCATCGCCATCGCCTGCAATCCCAAGCTTTTGATCGCCGACGAGCCAACCACGGCGCTCGATGTCACCATCCAGAAGCAGATCCTCGATCTGCTGGTCGGCCTGCAGGCCAAATATGGCATGGGCCTGATCATGATCACCCACAATATGGGGGTGGTTGCCGAGACCGCCGACCGTGTCATCGTCCAGTACAAAGGCCGCAAGATGGAAGAGGCCGACGTGCTGTCGCTGTTCGAGTCCCCCAAGAGCAACTACACGCGCGCGCTCCTGTCGGCGCTGCCCGAAAACGCCGTCGGCGACCGGTTGCCTACTGTTTCCGACATGCTGTTTGAGCCGGCCCCATCTGTAGTCGCAGCCCGGTCCGCAGGAGGAACCGCCTCATGAGCGTGACGGTAGTCGAAGGCAAGAACATCGTGCGCGACTATCATGTCGGTGGCGGGCTTTTCCGCCCTTCCCGTACGGTTCATGCGGTCAAGGGTGTTTCGTTCAGCGTCGACAAGGGCAAGACGCTGGCCATCGTCGGCGAGAGCGGCTGCGGCAAGTCAACACTCGCCCGCATCATCACCCTGATCGACCCGGCGACCTCCGGCGAGCTTTTCATCGACGGCAAGAAGGTAGACATCGGCAGGAACGGCCTGTCGAAGGAAATGCGCCGCAAGGTCCAGATCGTCTTCCAAAACCCTTATGGTTCGCTCAATCCACGCCAGAAGATCGGCGACGTGCTTGCCGAGCCGCTGCTCATCAACACCGACAGCACGGCCGACGAGCGGCGCGATCTTGCCATGAAGATGCTAAAGAAGGTCGGTCTCGGCCCCGAGCACTTTAATCGCTATCCGCATATGTTTTCGGGCGGCCAGCGCCAGCGGATCGCCATCGCCCGCGCGCTGATGCTCAACCCCAGCCTTCTGGTGCTGGACGAGCCGGTCTCGGCACTTGATCTTTCGGTGCAGGCGCAGGTGCTGAACCTGCTCGCCGACCTGCAGGACGAGTTTCAGCTAACCTATGTTTTCATTAGCCACGACCTGTCGGTGGTGCGCTACATCGCCGACGACGTGATGGTAATGTATTTCGGCGAAGCGGTCGAATACGGCTCGCGCGACGAGGTGTTCGCCGACCCCAAACACAGCTACACCAGGACGCTGTTCGCTGCGACGCCACGTGCCGACGTTGCCAGCATCAAGGCACGTTTGGCGAAGAAGAAGGCCGCCTGATCCGGCGAGGTTTGCCGGTCGGCTACCGCTTCTCGATCCCCGGAATGCCGGAGATCTGCTCGGCGAGAAAGTCGACCAGCAGCCGCACCCGGGCAATGCCCACACGCTCCGGAACGATCAGCATGCTCAGCGGGACGGGAGGCGGAAAATAGCCCGGCAGGACCACTTCCAGCCGGCCGGCCGCCAGGAGATCGTCGACAAGCCAATGGTGGGCGGGTGCGATACCGCGTCCGGCGACAAGGGCTTCGCGCGCGGCAAGCCCATGGTCGACCCGAAATCGATCGCCAAAGGGCACCGCAAAGCGTTTGCCGCCCGGCCCCTGCAGGGCGAGTGTGTCGCTTCCCGCGATGTTCGACATCCGGATGCCTTCATGGCCAGGCAGATCCTGCGGGACAGCCGGTCTGCCCCGCGCCGCCAGATAGGCCGGCGCCGCCACCAGCAGACGCCGGGATTGCCCGAGCGCCCGCAGTTTCATTGAGCTGTCGGTGAGCGGACCCAGGCGAAGCGCAATGTCGACGCCCTCCCGCACAAGATCGATGCGCTCGTCGGTGAGGCTAAGATCGATGCCGATATCGGGATAGCGGTCCTGAAAGGCGAAGATCAGCCGGCTGACGTGCAAGACCCCGAGCGCCGCCGTGCAGGATATCCGGATCGTGCCGGCCGACGCGCCGCGCGTGCCCCGCGCCTCATCGCCGGCCTGCTCAACGAGGCGCAGGACCTGGACGCTGTCGGCATAGTAACGGCTGCCTTCATCAGTCATCGTCACACGCCGGGTGGTCCTGCTGAGCAAGGGCACTCCGACGGCCTCCTCGAGTTCTCGCAAATGCCGTGTGACCGTCGACTGCCCAATTCCGAGCTCGCGCGCCACCGCCGAGAGGCTGCCGCGCTCGGCGACGCGAACGAAGGTGCGCATGCGCTCGAGAGTGACGTCCGATCTATCCATTATTCGGCATTATCTTATACATTTCCTACATATAGTGGATCATTCCGCGGCTGGTTACCTTTGGTGTCTATCGTCCTTCTTCGGAGTAGACCCATGAAAGTCCTGCTTGTTTTTGCTCATCCTGAACCGCGTTCGCTCAACGGCGCGCTGCGTGACGTCGCCATCAGGGAACTCGAGGCCCAAGGCCACGAGGTGCGGGTGTCGGACCTCTATGCCGACGGCTGGAAAGCCGAGGTGGACCGTGCCGACTTTCCGTCGTGGCCGCCCGAAGCACGCTTCCTGCCGGCCGGCGCCTCCAAAAAGGCTTTTGCGACCAACACTCTGACCGATGACGTCAAAGCCGAGATCGACAAGCTGCTATGGGCCGACACCCTGATCCTCCAGTTCCCGCTGTGGTGGTACGCCATGCCGGCGATCCTCAAGGGCTGGGTCGATCGCGTGTACGCCTACGGCTTCGCCTATGGCGTTGGCGAGCACAGCGACAAGCGGTGGGGTGACCGCTTTGGTGAGGGAACGCTCGCCGGCAAGCGCGCAATGCTGATCGTGACCACCGGCGGCTGGGAGGAGCATTATTCCGCCCGCGGCGTTAACGGCCCGATCGACGACCTGCTGTTCCCGATCAATCACGGGATTCTATACTATCCGGGCTACGACGTGCTTCCGCCGTTCGTGGTTTACAGGGTGGACCGTTTCGGGGAGGCGGATTTCGAGCCTGTCGCGGAGCGACTGCGCGAAAGGATGCGAACGCTCGAGACGATCCGGCCCATTCGTTATCGGCAGCAGAATGGCGGCGATTACTTGATCCCAAGCATGCAATTGCGCCCCGGCTTGGAGAACCCGGGTGCGACCGCCTTTGCGCTTCACGAGGATCGCGCCGGCGTCGCCGCCCAGTCCGATCAGGACAGCCGGGCGATGATGATGCGCAGCGCCTCGCCGAAGCGCCGGACCTCCTCGATCGTATTGTAATGCACCAGCGAGGCGCGCACGGCGCCGCTGTCCATGCTGAGGTTGAGCCGCTTCATCAGACGCGGCGCATACATGTGGCCGTCGCGAATGCCGATCTGCATCTCGGCCATTTCCTCGACGATCCTCTGCGGCGACAGCGTGCCGACATTGAAGCAGAAGGTCGGCACGCGTTCGCTGAGGCGTGCCTCTTCGGCCACGCCGTAGATCGTCGCGCCGCAATCTTTGAGCACCGCCAGCATTTCGCGCGCCAGCACCTGTTCGTAGTCGCGGATTGCATTCATGCCGGCGACGATGTTGTCGCGGCGCGACCGATTGTTCTCGGACAAGAAATTGCGGCCGATCGATTCGAGGTAACGCACCGCGGCATCCATGCCGGAGACGTTCTCGTAGATGAACGTGCCGGCTTCGATTTTGTGGGGCGGCTCGTCGGGGATGAAATCCTCGCGGAAGGTCGGCAGGCGCTTCAGAGTTTCGAAGCGGCCCCACAGGAAGCCCATATGCGGCGAGAAATTCTTGTAGCCGGAGCAGACCAGATAGTCGCAATCCCAGGCCTGCACATCGATCAGCCCGTGCGGCCCGTAATGCACGCAGTCGAGGAACACTTCGGCGCCTGCCGCATGCGCAATCGCAGCCACGGAAGCAACGTCGACAATCGAGCCGATCGAATGCGCCGTGACCGTGCAGGCGACGAGCCGGGTGCGCTCTGAGACCAGCGGGCGCAAATCGTCGACATGCAGATTGCCGTCGTCGCGCATCCGCCACCATTTGAACTTGGCGCCGGCGGGCGCCAGCGCCAGCCACGTCGCGATATTGGCGTCGTGATCCATGTCGGTGATGACGATCTCGTCACGCTCCCCGTTTGGGCGCTCGGAAAGCATCTGGCCGATGCCGAGGCTGACCAGGCGGATGAACGAAGTGGCGTTCATGCCGAAGCAGATCTCCGCCGGGTTGGTGGCGTTGATCAGCAAGGCCACGCTTTCGCGAGCGCCGGCGACGGCTTGGTCGACGGTGACGCTGCGGCCATAGCGGCCGCCGCGCTGCACATTATGCGCGACCAAATGGTTGGTGACCGCATCGAGCACGCTTTGCGGGATCTGCGCGCCGGCGGCATTGTCCATGAAGACGAAGTCCCCGGCTTGCTGCAAGGCGGGAAACATGGCGCGGATCGTCTCGACCGGGAAAGCCGCGGCATCGCCGGTTTTCGAAATCTGATGCTGGTTCAAGGTCGTCTCCTGCGAAGTGCGCTGACAGATTAGCGGGTCTTTTCGGTTTGAAAGCGGCGTTCAAGGAGGCTGACGAGACGGACCATCGGCCAGAGAAAGATGAGATAGACCAGCGCCGCGCCGATCAGCGGTGAAGGATTGGCATAGAGCGATTGCGCGTTGGTCGCTTCCTTCAGCAGTTCGGGCAGCGCCACGGTGGAAGCGAGCGAAGTATCCTTGAACATCGAAACGCAATTGCTGGTCATTGGCGGAATGACGACGCGGATCGCCTGCGGCAGCACTACCTTGCGCAAGGTCAGCAAGAACGGCAGGCCGAGCGCCTGCGCCGCCTCGAACTGGCCGCGCGGAATGCTCTCTATACCGGAGCGGAACACCTCGGCCGAATAGGCCGCCATGATGATGGCGAAGGCCATCACCGCGGACGTCCACGATGACAGGCGAATGCCGAGGAACGGCAGCGCATAGTAGATCAGGATCAGCACGACCAGCACCGGCATCGCCCGGAAAATGTCAATGTAGCCGACAGCCAGCAGCCGAAGCGGCTTTGGCGCATAGAGCCGCACCAGGCTGATCGCGAGGCCGACGGGAATACCGATGCCGATGCTCATGATTCCGAGCAGCAGGGTGTTCAGGAAACCGCGCAGCAGCGCCGGCAGGCTGGAGACCATGACGTCGGCGTTGAAGAAGGTGTCCAGCAGCGACATCGCAGCATTTCCGAAACGTTTGGCGTCCCGCGACGCTCGAGCCCGAGCCCGAAATCCGAATCGTGCCGGCATCGAAAGCCGGCGCGACATTTAAGCGTGAACTGCCGCTCAGGCCTTCGGCATAGGAATTTCCTTGACGGTCGAGGAATCGGCAGGTGCGTCGCTGCCGAACCACTTCTTGTGGATCGCGGCCAGCGTGCCGTCCTTCTTCATCGCGGTCAGCGCGTCGTTCAGCTTGCCGAGCAGCGGGTGGTCCTTGGTCATCATCAGACCGTACTGCTCGCCGGTCTTGATGCGCTCTTTTACGGCGAGATCCTTCATCCTGGTGAAAGAATATTCCAGGCCCGGAATATCGCTGACCGCCGCATCGACGCGGCCTGAGCTGAGATCGAGTAGCAAATTCTGCTGCGTGTCGTAGCCCTTGACGTCACTGAACCCGTCCGCTTCCTGGTGGGCCTTGACCCAGGCTTCGCCGGTCGAGCCGGACAGCACGCCGACGATCTTGCCCTTGAGGTCGGCCTCGGCCTTGATCGGGCTGTCGGCCTTCGCGGCGATGCCCATGTCGGAATCATAGTAGGGCTGCGTGAACGACTGAGACTTCAGCCGCTCCGGCGTGATGGTGATCGACGAGATGGCGACGTCGATGCGCTTCGAGGTGGTGGCGGCGAACAGCGCCTGGAAACCGAGATCGGCGATATCAGTGGTCATGCCGATACGCTTTGCCGCCTCATTGATGATGTCGACTTCGAAACCCTCGAACGTGCCGCTCTCGTTCTTGTATTCAAAAGGCGGATTGGTCGGATAGGCGCCGACATTCAGCGTGCCTTCGGCGTAGGCCGGGCCGCCGGCGATGCCGATGGCAGCAGCAAGAAGCAGCAGGTTGCGACGGGTGAAGTTCATTTTCGTTCCCTCTGGTTGTGATCGGACGGGTTTGGCCCCGCACGGTTTTGATGCGTCAAGTGACGGGACTGCCGGAAAGCCCTCCCGGCACGGCAGTCGCAAGACATCGGATGCTATCCAAAGTACCGCGCTTTTCAAGGCGAAAGTTTTAAGCTTAAAAAATTGCCGCGTGTTGCCGTCACTCCGGAATAACCGCCGTGGCCTGGATCTCAACCTTGGCGCGATCCTCGACCAGCGCCATCACCTGCATGGCGGCCATCGCCGGAAAATGCCGGCCGATCACCTCGCGATAAACCTCGCCGATCCCCTTGAGATTGGTCAGATATTCCGCCTTGTCGGTAAAGTACCAGGTCATAGAGGTGATATGTTCCGGCTTGGCGCCGGCCTCGGCGAGCACAGCAACAATATTGGCCAGCGTCTGCCGCACCTGGCCGACAAGATCATCGGTCTCGAAGCGGCCCTGTCCGTTCCAGCCGACCTGCCCGCCGACGAAGACAAGCTGCCCGCGCGCGGCGACGCCATTGGCGTAGCCGACGGGTTTCGCCCAGCCTTCCGGCTGCAGGATGGTGTGCATGTCAAAACCTCCCAATGCTCAAATCCGGTCGCTCAAAACTCGAAGACAATAATTTTCACGCAAACTCCTGTCTCAGGCCGCTCCCATCACTTGCCGTGCAATCACCACCTTCTGCACGTCGGACGCTCCCTCGTAGATGCGTAGCGCCCGGATCTCGCGATACAGGCTTTCGACGATATGGCCCTTGCGGACGCCGTCGCCGCCATGCAGCTGCACAGCCTTGTCGATCACCTCCTGCGCTTTGTCGGTAGCGAACAGCTTGGCCATGGCGGCTTCGCGGGTAACCCGAGCCGCGCCCATGTCCTTGGTCCAGGCGGCACGATAGACCAGCAACGCGGCGGCATCGACATCCAGCGCCATGTCGGCGATGTGGCCCTGCACCATCTGCAGCTCGGCCATCGGCGCACCGAACAGCCTGCGCTCGGCCACTCTTGTGATGCTTTCGTCCAGCGCGCGCCGGGCAAAGCCGAGCGCCGCTGCGCCGACGGTCGAACGGAACACGTCGAGCACGGACATGGCGATGCGAAAACCGTCACCGGGTTTGCCGATCAGCGCCGAGGCTGGAATGCGTGCATTGTCGAAGGACAGCCGGGCGAGCGGGTGCGGCGCGATCACCTCCAGCCGCTCGGCAACGATCAGCCCCTCGGTTTCGGAAGGCACGACGAAGGCGGAAAGCCCCTTGGCGCCGGGCGCCTCGCCGGTACGGGCAAAGACAACATAAAAGTCAGCGATACCGCCGTTGGAGATCCAGGTCTTTTCGCCGGATAAGAGATAGCGGTCGCCGTCACGCGCGGCCGTCATTTCCATATTGGCAACGTCCGAGCCCGAACGCGGCTCCGACAGTGCGAACGCCGAAATCGCCTTACCGGCCCGTGTCTTAGCCAGCCAATGCTGCTGCTCGGGCGTGCCGAACAGGCTGAGTGCGCCGGTGCCGAGCCCTTGCATCGCGAAGGCGAAATCGGCCAGCCCGTCATGACGGGCCAGCGTCTCGCGCGTGAGGCAGAGCGTGCGCACGTCGAGCGGCCCCGGATTGTCCGTGTCGATCGCCGTCGGCTTCAGCCAGCCGTCCTTGCCAAGCCTCGCCACCAGCTCGCGGCAGGCGGCGTCGACATCGTCATGCGCGACCGGCAGGTTCTTGGCGCACCATGCCTCCAGCCGCTCCGCCAGATCGCGGTGGCGATCCTCGAAGAACGGCCAGGAGAGGAAGGAACGGTCAGGCATTGCTGCCTCCACAATTCTCCGGCCCTGGCGCTCCACGGCGCCCCCCTCTGTCCTGCCGGACATCTCCCCCTCTAGGGGGGAGATTGGCGGCTTCGCTACCACGGCTCTCCCTGCGATGTTGGAGATTGGCGAAAGCGGGCCTGATATCCAATCTCCCCCCTTGAGGGGGAGATGGCCGGCAGGCCAGAGGGGGGTGCTGTCCCGCCAGCGTGGAAGCGATCATCTCAATTTCCCTCGAACACCGGCTTCTCCTTAGCCACGAAAGCCGTGTACGCCCGCTCGAAATCGCGGGTCTGCATGCAGATCGCCTGCGCCTGCGCTTCCGCTTCGATCGCCTGGTCGAGACCCATCGACCATTCCTGGTTCAGCTGCGTCTTGGTCATGCCATGGGCGAAGGTCGGGCCGGAAACGATGCACGCGGCCATGTCGAGCGCGTCGGCCTCAAGCGTTGCGGCATCGACCAGCCGGTTATAGAAGCCCCAGCGCTCGCCTTCCTCGGCACTCATCGTGCGGCCGGTATAGAGCAGCTCGGCGGCGCGGCCCTGGCCAATGATGCGTGGCAGGATCGCGCAGGCGCCCATGTCGCAGCCGGCAAGGCCGACGCGGGTGAACAGGAATGCTGTCTTGGCCTGGGGCGTGGCGATGCGGATATCGGAGGCCATGGCGATAATCGCGCCGGCGCCGACCGCCACGCCATCGACCGCCGCAATAATCGGCTTGCCGCAATTCAGCATCGCCTTGACGAAATCGCCCGTCATGCGGGTGAAGGCGAGCAGCGCCTTCATGTCCATCTTGACCAGTGGGCCGATGATTTCGTGGACATCGCCGCCCGAGCAGAAATTGCCGCCATTGGGCAGGAACACCACAGCATCGACATCATCGGCGTAGACAAGGTCGCGAAATATGTCGCGCAATTCGGCATAGCTGTCGAAGGTCAGCGGGTTCTTGCGCTCCGGTCGATCGAGCCGGATCTTTGCGATCTTGCCTTCGACCTGCCAGAGGAAATGCTTCGGCTTGCGGCCGGCCAGCTTCGTCATTCCCGTCCCTCCCAATTGCTGCGGAAGGAGGTCAGCATGCCGGTCAGCCGGCGCGCCTCATCCTCGCTCACATTGCCCAGCAACTCGCCGACCCATTTTTCATGCGCGGCGGCGATCACGGCGAAAATCTTCGATCCCTCTTCCGTCAGCCGCACCATCGAGGTGCGGCGGTCGCCATTGCGTCGGGCCCGCATCACCAACCCTTCCGAGACCAGCCGGTCGATGATGCCGGTGACATTGCCGTTGGACACCAGCAGGAAGCGCGAAAGATCGCTCATCAGCATGCCCTCCGGCGCGCGGTAGAGCGCGGCCATCACGTCGAAGCGTGGCAGCGTTGTGTTGAACTCTTGCCGCAGTCGTTCGCGCAGCTCGGCCTCGATGGTGCGCGAGGCGCGCAGCAGGCGTATCCACAGCCGCAGGCGGTCCTTGCCGGGTCCGGACGGGGCGGGCAGGGGACCGGCTACCATGTCTCACCTCCGGAGATCGAAATCGTCTGCCCGGTAATCGACCGGGCGGCGTCGCCACACAGATAAAGTACCGCGGCCGCAATTTCTTCCGGCTGGATGAAGCGGCCTTGCGGGTTGGTCGCGGCTAGGCTTGTCCGTGCCTGCTCGGACGAGCGGCCGGTCGTTTGGACGATGCGCTGGACGGTGCTCTCCAGCATCTCGGTTTCGACAAACCCTGGGCACACGGCATTCACTGTTATGCCGGACTTGGCGGTCTCGACGGCGAGTGCCCGCATCAGGCCGACGACGCCATGCTTGGCGGCAACGTAAGCTGCGACATAGGGATAACCTTTCAGTCCGGCGGTGGAAGCGACGAAGATGATACGGCCAGTCTTGCGCACTGCCATGCCGGCCAACGCCGGCTTCACCGTCAGGAACGCACCGGTCAAGTTGACGTCGAGCGTGCGCTGCCAGTCTGCCAGCGAGGTCCGCTGCGCCGGGGCACTGCCGGACATGCCGGCATTGGCAACGACGATGTCGAACGCTCCGCGTGCCGCTTCCGCTGCCTCGTAGAGCGACGCCATCGACGTCTCGTCGGTGACGTCGGCGGCAATGGCGAAGATGGACTTGTTCTCCGCGGCGACCTCGGCAAGCGGCTCCACGCGCCGGCCGCAGATGGTCACGTCAATGCCCGCGCCGGCCAGCGCCAGCGCGATCGCGCGGCCGACGCCGGAGCCGCCGCCGGTGACCAGCGCATGACGCCCCGAAATCGTCGCCGCGGCACTCATACTTTCAACCCCGCTGCCGCTTCGCGTTCGGCCAGCCGGTAGAGCTGGTCGCGGCCGGGCAGATAGGGATCCGGCCATTTGACGCCGCGATCGCCAAGCGTGACGGCCGCGTGCAGCGTCCAATACGGATCGGCAAGATGCGGCCTAGCCAGTGCGACGAGATCGGCGCGGCCCGCCATCAGGATCGAGTTGACGTGGTCCGGCTCATAGATATTGCCGACCGCCATCGTCGCCATGCCGACCTCGTTGCGGATGCGATCGGAAAACGGCGTCTGGAACATGCGGCCATAGACCGGTCTTGCCACGGCCGAAGTCTGGCCGGCCGATACGTCGCAGATGTCTACGCCGGCCTCATGCAGCAGCCGCGCGATCTCTACGGCATCGGCCGGCGTCACGCCTTCGATGCCCAGCCAGTCATTAGCGGAGATGCGCATCGAGATCGGCTTCTCGGCCGGCCACGCGGCGCGCACCGCATGAAAGATTTCCAAGGGGTAGCGCATGCGGTTTTCCAGCGAGCCGCCATAGGAGTCGGTGCGCCGGTTGGTCAAGGGCGTGATGAAGGAGGACAGGAGATAGCCGTGCGCGGCGTGGATTTCGAGCATGTCGAAGCCGCAGCGCGCCGCCATCTCGGCCGAAGCGACAAACTGGTCGCGCACCATATCCATGTCGGCGCGGTCCATCGCCTTCGGCACCTGGTTTTCCCGCGACCACGGCACGGAAGACGCTGCCATGACGGGCCAATTGCCTGAGGGCAGCGGCACGTCGGTTCCCTGCCAGCCGAGCCTGGTCGACCCCTTGGCACCGGAATGGCCGATCTGGGCGCAGATCTTGGCCTCGGTTTCGGCATGGACGAACTCGACCAGCCGCTTCCAGGCGACCTCATGCTCGGGCGCATAGAAACCGGGGCAGCCAGGCGTGATGCGGCCCTCCGCGCTGACGCACGTCATCTCGATATAGAGGAGACCGGCGCCGCCCTTGGCCCGTTCGGCGTAATGGGCGAAATGCCAATCGGTCGGACAGCCGTCGACCGCTTTGTACTGCGCCATCGGCGAGACGACGACGCGGTTCTGCAGCGCCATGCCGCGCAGCCGGAACGGCGCGAACATCGGCGCGCGACGCAGATTGTTGCCCCCGGCGCCGGCCTGGCGCTGGAACCACTCCTCGGCGCCGGCCAGCCATTCGGCATCGCGCAGCCGCAAATTCTCGTGACTGATGCGTTGCGAACGCGTCAGCAGCGAATAGTTGAACTGCACCGGATCGAGGCCGAGATAGCGCTCGACCTCCTCGAACCATTCGAGCGAATTGCGCGCCGCCGACTGCAGCTTCAGCACTTCGGTGCGGCGGGCGTCCTCATATTTGCTAAAGGCGGCCTCGAGGTCTGGCTCGGACTCGACATAGTCGGCCAGCGCCACCGCGCTTTCCAGCGCCAGCTTGGTGCCGGAACCGATCGAGAAATGCGCGCTCGCCGCCGCGTCGCCCATCAGCGCCAGGTTCTTGTAGGACCAGCGTTCGCACAAGACGCGCGGGAAATTGATCCACGCCGAGCCGCGGATATGATTGGCGTTGGTCATCAGCGCGTGGCCGCCGAGATGACGGGCAAAGATGCGCTCGCAGACGGCAATCGATTCCTGCTGCGACATCGCGCCGAAGCCGAAGCGCTGCCAGGTCTGCTCGCTGCATTCGACGATGAAGGTCGCGGTATCGCTGTCGAACTGGTAGGCATGCGCCCACACCCAGCCATGCTCGGTCTTTTCGAAGATGAAGGTGAAGGCGTCGTCGAATTTCTGGTGGGTGCCGAGCCAGACGAACTTGCATCTACGAATGTCGATATCGGGCTTGAACACGTCGACGAAGGCGCTCCGCGCTTTCGAGTTCAACCCGTCGGCGGCGACAACCAGGTCGTGCGTCTCCATATATGGCTTGGGATCGGCTATGTCGGTTTCGAAGGCCAGCTTGACGCCGAGTTCGCGCGCCCGCCGCTGCAGCAACGTGAGCAGCCGCTTGCGGCCAATGCCGCAAAAGCCGTGACCGGTCGAGACCGTGCGCACGCCGTCATGGATGACGGCGATATCGTCCCAATAGGCGAAATGCTTGCGGATCCACACGGCGCTGACCGGGTCGTTCTTGGTCAGGTTCGCCAGCGTTTCGGCCGACAGCACGACGCCCCAGCCAAACGTATCATCGGCACGGTTGCGCTCGAACACCGTGACCTCATGCGCGGCATCCCTGAGCTTCAGCGAGATTGCAAAGTAGAGCCCGGCTGGTCCGCCGCCGAGAACCGCAACTTTCATCGTGCGATCTCCTCTTCGCTTCTGTTTGTCGAGTTTACGCCTGAGACGGATTAATTCAAGCTTGAAGTTTCAGGATTGAAACAATCCGCCCCAGAAACCCAGCTTGCCGGCAGTCGGCTTGCGCAGGCCAGGGACGCCCCGGGCTATTTTTCCGGGTTCTTCGGGCTCCACAGCACCGTCTCCGCATCTTTTTCATAGGCCATGCCATTGGGATAGCTGATCGCTTCCAACTGCAAGCCCCAGGGCGCCTGGAAGTAGAGGATGGTCTGGCCGGCGGCAGGGCCTTCGGTAACCGGCAGCGGTCCCATCCGCGTCTTGACGCCCTTGCCGTCAAGATAGGCTTTTGCGGCGGCGATGTCGTCGACATAGAAGGCGATATGGAAGCCGCCTATGTCGCTGTTGCGAGGCGTCAGGTCCTTCTGGTCCGGCGCGGTGTATTTGAACAGCTCGATGTTCGACCCGTGTCCGCAGCGGATCAGGGTGATCTCCTCAATCACCGCCTTGGGATCGACGCCCAGCAGATCCTGCATGAATGTGCCCTTGTCGTCGGCGAACGGGCCGAACGACATTGCCTTCTTGCAGCCAACCACCTCGGTGAAGAAATCGACCGCCTGCTCCATGTCGGGGACGGTGACGCCGGTGTGGTCGTGGCCACGCATGCCGGGAATGGAACTGGCGTAAGCCGTGCCGATGCCTCCCAGCACGGTGGCGGTGAGCACTGCGTAGCGGATTGCATTCTTCATGTCAGTCATCCTCCATCGCGGGACATTTTGCCGGGTGCACGCCTGAGGCCCGCTCTTTAGCGTGCGAATAGGATTGTGTTTCATGCCGGCGCCTTTGCGGCGGGAAGTAGCCAGGCATCATCGATCTCGGGCAGCGGAATGGCGGCGAGCAGATCGCGCGTGTAGCCCTGCTGCGGCTGCTCGAACAAAGCGTCGGTCGCGCTGGCTTCGACGATCGCGCCTTCGCGCATGACGATCACTTGCCGGCAGAGCCGCCGGATCACCGACAGGTCATGGCTGATGAAGGCAACGGTCAGGCCCATCTCCGCTGCAAGCTTTTCCAGCAGCGTCAGGATCTGCGCCTGCGTCGACACGTCGAGGCCGGAGACGATCTCGTCGGCCAGCACGAATTTCGGCGACAGCGCCAGCGCGCGGGCAATGCCGACGCGCGGGCGCTGGCCGCCCGACAATTCATGACGATAGCGGCTGGCGAAGCCTTGCGGCAGGCCGACGCGCTGAAGCGCCTCCGCGACACGATCCCTGAGGTTGTCGCCAAGCCCGTTCTGCTTGAGCGGTGCTGCGATGATGCTGAAGATGGTGCGGCGCGGGTTGAGCGACGACATCGGATCCTGGAAGATCATCTGCAGATTGCGGCGCAGCGGCCGGAGCTCGGCCTCAGGCAGATGTGTGATGTCGCGGCCGTCGAAGATGACCTTGCCGGCGCTCGGCTCCAGAAGCCGCACTAAGGCGCGGCCAAGCGTCGATTTGCCGGAGCCGGATTCGCCGACAATGCCGGTCACCGATCCCTTTGGCAGGTCGAAATCCAGCCCTTTCAGGATCTCGGCCAAGGGCGCGCGGCCGATCAGCGGCTTGCGCGTCATGTCGGGCAGCGCGACCTTCAGCCCGCGCACGGAAAACAGCGGCTCAGCCATGCAGGCGCCTCCAGGCCTGATCGGCGGCGGCGATCTCCGAAGCAAGCCCGGCCAGCACCGCCTCGTCCACCGGCTTCAGCGAAGCGAAGGGGTCGGTGTAGCGTGGCGTCGCGGCCATCAGCGCTCGCGTGTAGGGGTGCTGCGGAGCGGCGAAGAGAGCGGCCGTTTCGGCCTCCTCGACCACCTTGCCGGCATAGAGCACCGAGACCTTCTGGCTGATCTTGGCGACGACGCCGAGATCATGGGTAACGAACAGGATCGCCGTGCCGTGCTCGCGCTGCAGTTGCGCGATCAGCCGCAGGATCTGCTTCTGCACAGTCACGTCGAGCGCCGTGGTCGGCTCGTCGGCGACGATCAGCCTTGGTTCGGCTGCAAACGCCGCGGCGATCAGCACGCGCTGGCGCATGCCGCCGGACAGCTCGTGCGGATAGCATTTGAGGACACGCTCGGGGTCGCGAATCTGCACCTCGTCCAGCAATTGGCGAATGCGTGTATCGGCCTTCTCGCCGCTCCAGCCGAGGATGCGCACCAGCCGGTCGGTCATCTGTGGGCCGATTCGCCGTGACGGATTGAGCGCGGTCAGCGGGTCCTGCGGGATCAGCGCGGTGCGCGCGCCGATCAGCGTGCGCCTTGCCTTTGGCTGAAGCTTGCCGAGGTCCTCGCCCTCCAGCAGCATGTCGCCTTCGACGATGCGCACGCTCGAGGGCAGCACGCCAAGCACCGCCTTGCCGATCATCGTCTTGCCGGCGCCGCTCTCGCCGACCAGCGCGCGCACCTCGCCGGGCTCGACGGCGAGCGACACCGAGCGCAGCACGCGCAAGCCATCAGGCAGCACCGCGCTAAGGCTGCGTATGTCAAGGCAGGGTTTCGCCAGCGCGTTCATCGCAGCACCGGATCGAAACGTGCCCTGAGACCTTCGCCGAACTGGCTGAACGACAGCACTGTCAGGATCAGCGTGACCAGCGGGAACACCAGCACCCACCAGGCCTGATGGATCGACAGGCGGCCCTCGGCGATGATGCCGCCCCAGGTTGGGTCGTCGGTCGAGATCGACAGATTGACGAAGGACAGGATCGCCTCGACGATGACGGCAATGCCCATCTCCAGCGACAGCAGCGCGACGATCGACGGCACCACATTGGGCAGCACTTCGCGCAGCATGATGCCGATGCGGCCGTAGCCGGCGATGCGGGCGTTCTCGACATAGTCCATGCGCGACTGGCCCAACGTCTCGGCGCGGATCACCCGGCAGAAGCGCGTCCAGTCGATTACGGCAATGGCAATGATAACCGAGCTCAAGCCGGTACCGAGCACTGCGACCAAAAGGATGGCAAACAGCACCGGCGGAAACGCCATCCAGACATCGACGATGCGCGAGATGATGCGGTCGGCCCAGCCGCCGAAATAGCCGGCGATCAGCCCCAGCGTCGAGCCGACCAGGCAGGCGGCAAGGGCTGCCGCGAAGGCGACGATGAAGGCGATGCGGGCACCGAAGATCAGCCGTGACAGAAGATCGCGGCCGAGGCTGTCGGTGCCGAGCCAGTAGCCGGGCTCAGCACCGCTCAGCCAGAACGGCGGCAGCCGCTCCAGCATCAAATCCTGCGCCAGCGGGTCCTGCGGCGCGACCAACGGCGCAAGAATTGCGGCCAGCAGCGCAATCAGCAGCCAGCCGCCGGCCAGCCACAGGCGGGCGCGCGAGCCATGTCTTGAAATGCGGGCCTCATCCATGGCGCAGCCTCGGATTGAGCAGGGCGTACATCATGTCGACGGCAAGGTTGATCAGCACGAACAGCAGCGCGAAGACCAGGACGATGCCCTGGATCAGCGGCAGGTCGCGGTTGATGACGGCATCGATCGCCATGTTGCCGAGACCTTCATAGGAAAACAGTCGTTCGACGATGACCGTGCCGCCGATCAGGAAGGTGAACTGCACGCCGACCAGCGTCAGCGTCGGCAGGGCCGCGTTCTTCAGCGCCTCGCGCAGGATGACCTGCGTTTCCGAAAAGCCCTTTACCCGCGCCAGCACGACGTAGTCGAGGTCGAGCACTTCCTTCAGCGACTGTTTCAGCAGCTGCGAGATGATCGCGGCCAGTGGCAGCGCCAGCGCAATCGCCGGCATCAGCATGTGTGCCAGCAGGTCCCTGGTCAGGTCGAAGCGCAGCCGTACGATGCTTTCGAACAGATAGAATTGCGTGACGAAGGGCAGATCGAGTTGCGGCGACACCCGGCCGGAAATGTCGAAAACCGGCACCAGCACGCCGAACAAAAGGATCAGCACCAGGCCCCACAGGAAATCGGGAATCGAGAGTGCCGCACCGCTGGCAATGTCGATGCCGGCTTCGACCGCGGTGCCGCGTTCGCGCGCGCCGAGGATCGCCGTCGTGCCGCCGATCGCCAGCGCCATCACAAGCGCGACGATCGCGAGTTCCAGCGTCGCCGGCAGGCGGTTGAAGACCAGGCCCAGAACATCCTGCCGGAGCGAAATCGAAGTGCCGAAATCGCCCCTGACGACACCTGCCAGCCAGATGAAAAATTGCTGGACGATGGTCTTGTCCAGCCCGTAAAGCGCGCGCAGACGCGCGATGTCGGCATCGGTTGCACCGGGCGGCAGCATCATCGCGATCGGATCGCCTGGCGCGACACGGATGACGACGAAGACGACGACGGCCACGCCGAACAGCGTGATCGCCATCGTCAGAAGACGGATCAGGAATCTTTGCAGCAGCATGGTCGCCCGTGGCGGAAAATGCGCGCCGTCATTCCGGACGGCGCGCGACAAGCCGAAGACTGTCTCAGGCCGGGCTCATCAGCGCCGGCAGAAGTGCGCCCGACACATGCTGCACGACATTGACGCCCTTGGCATGCACGATCGGCTGCGCATACTGGATCAGCGGCAGCACATAGGCCTGTTCGGCGATGTATTTGTCGACGGCCTTCCAGCCGGCAATGCGCTTGGCCTCGTCCTTCTCGCCCCATAGTGGATTGATCATGTCGATCAGATCCTGACTGTCCCACACCGAATGCGGGCTCGGGCCATACATGGCAAAACCGGTCGAGGTGGTCGGGTCGCCGATGGCGTTGCCCCAATTGTAGAAGGCCGCCGGCGCCAGCTTGTCGGCGGCGCGCAGCTCGTAGTGCTTGGCGATCTCGTAGACCTCGATCGTCGCCTCGATGCCGACCTTGCGCCACATGCCGACGATCGCCTGGATCATCTCGTAGTCCTTGGGCTTGAAGCCCTTGGTCGTCTGTATCGTGAACTTGACCGGCTTTTCCGGCGAATAGCCGGAGGCGGCCAGCAGTTCCTTGGCCTTGTCCGGATTGTGCTCCACCTTGATCGACGCATCGTAGGCCGCGTATTCCGGCGTCTCCAGCGTATCGATGGGCTGGCCGTAACCGCGCAGCAGCCGGTCGACCAAAAGCTTTTTGTCGACGGCCATCACCGCTGCCTGGCGCACGTTCTTGTCCAGCATCACGTCGATGTCGTTGAAGAAGATCATGCCGATGTCGGAAACGTTCTTGCACGAGCCGGCAAGTCCATCCTTGGCGATCAGGCGGTCATATTCCTCATAGGGGATTTCCAGCGTCACCTGCGAGGAACCGGACTCGATCTCGGCGACGCGGCTCGCCGCATCGGTGACGAACTTGATGGTTACGTTTTCGAAGGCCGGCTTGCCGCCCCAGTAGTTCGGGTTGGCCTTGAGCCGCAGGAAGGCGTTGCGCTCGAATTTGTCGACCATATAGGGCCCGGTGCCGATCGGGGCTTTCTCAAAACCCTCGGCGCCGACCTTTTCGTAATAGGTCTTCGGCATGATGTAGCCGGTCAGGAACGACATCCACTTGAAATACACCGGGTCGAATTGCACGACGTCGCCGGTGATCTTGTTGCCGTCGATCTTGAAGTTGTTGACGTTCTTCCAGACGAACTGGATCGGGTTGCCGGTCTTTTCATCGCCCGCCCGCTGCAGCGACCAGACCACGTCTTCGGCCGTGAATGGCGAGCCGTCATGCCAGGTGACGCCCTCGCGCACCGTCATCATGATCTTGCTGCGACCCTCGTTCCAGCCCCATTCGGTGAGCAGGCCGGGCGCGAAAGAAAGATCCGGCTTCTGCGGGATGAACTGGTCGAACACCGACTGGTAGAGACCCTGGATGGTCGGGTTGACCGCCGAAGGCCCGGTGGTCGGGTCCCAGGACGGCAAATTGACATTGTAGGCGATGGTCAGTTCGCCGGCAGCCTTGGCGATTTGCGGCAGGCCGAGCGCCGTGGCGCCAAGTGCGGCCGCGCCATATCCGAGCAATTCTCGTCTGTTGATTGTCATGGTCGTTCCCCTGTTGCTTTTATGCGCGGTGTCGTTGTCAATCGGTGGGTTCAGGCTCCTTGGGCAACCGCGCCTTGTCCTCCTTCACCCTAGATGAAAAATGGAGCCTACCTCCCGCCAAGTTGTTGCGCGAGCATGAAGCCCGACGCCGCCCCGGTGCCGGCGCCGGGCCATGTTGCCGCCCCGGTCAGGTGCAGATTGCCGACCGGCGTGTTCCAGCCAGCGTAACCGCGCGCCGGCCGGAACAGGAAATTCTGCGCCAGATGATGACTGCCGCAGATCTGGTCGCCGCCGACAAGGTTCGGGTTCTCGCGTTCGAGGTCGATGGGCGAGAACACGGCGCGGCCGAGGATCTTCCGACGAAGGCCGGGCGCATGGCGCTCGATAATGTCGAGGACGCGCTCGGCGTAGTGCTCCCTAGCCTCGTCCCAGTGAGCCGCCGCGATCGTGCCCGCCGCATCGCCCACAATCTCGGCCGGCAGCATGCGCACCTGCACCCAAAGCACGTGCTTGCCGTCCGGCGCGCGCGAGGGATCGACGGCCGTCGGCTGGCCGACGACCAGCACTGGTTCGTCCGGCAGCATGCCTGCCATCGCCTGCTGGTAGGTCAGCGACATGGCGTCGAGCGACGGCGAAAGGTGCACATAGGCGAACTGCCGAAGCTCGGCGCCGGCGCGCCAGTCCGGCAGGTCGTCGAGCGCCAGATGGATCATCAACGTCCCCGGCGCGTGGCGGAGTTTTTTCACGGCCGTGTCGAAGCCGGTGTCGCCCGATCCGCTAGGCAACAGTTTCCCGGTCAGCGCCTTGGGCGCGACACCGGCGATGACGGCCTTGGTGGCTGTGTGGGTCTCGCCGGAAGCGAGCCGCACGCCGGTCGCTTTGCCGGCCGAAACCGTGATCTCGGCGACATCAGCCCCGGTGACGATCTTGCCGCCGGCGGCCGTGAGCATGCCCGACAAAGCGCGGATAATCGTGTCGGCGCCGCCTCTGCCGAGCACCATGCCGAAGCACTGGTTGGCCATGGATTCGAGGTAAGGGAACTCCGCGCCGCCGGCGATATCGGGCGCGAAATCGAGATGCATGCCCCAGGTGGCCAGCGTCGCCCTGACATGCGGTGACTGGAAAGTCTCCTCGAGCCACGCGCGGGGTGAGGAAAGCAGTAATCGACCGGTATCGAGCGCGCCGGCCAAACCCTTCTTGCGCCAGAGGTTCCAGGCGGTGCCGGCGAGCGCACGGCCGCTCATCGGCGAGCCCAGCAGCCGGAACAGATGCTCGGCCTCCGCCGGGAATGCCGCAACCAGACGGCGCCATGTCTGTGCGTCGGCGTCGGAAAAAGCGGCCATGCGCGAGGCGGTCTTTTCCAGGTCGCTGCTGACGCCGAACCAGCTTCCGTCCGGGAAGGCGCTGGCAAAGCAATCGGCCACCGGCGCGAATTCCAGCCCGTGGGTTTTCAATTCATTTGCATATTTCTTGTGAAAGGCCGAGCCGGCGAACAGGCTGAGATTCATCGCGCCGAAATCGTGCCGGAAGCCCGGAAGCGTCAATTCGCGCGTCTGGACGGCGCCGCCGATCGTTGCATTACGCTCGAAAACTGCCGTTTTCCAGCCTTTGAGCGCCAGATGCGCGGCGCATGCCAGACTGTTGTGGCCTGCTCCGACAAATATGGCGTCGAACTCGCTCACGCCCCGTCCCATTTCCTTTATGCTTAAAGATAATTGCAGATGCATATGTTTTCGTCTAGTAGGATATTAAGGGCCGCGAGAGCCTTCAGCACCATCGAGAAAGAGGGAACAGAGACCATGGATACACAACAACTTCTAGGCGAAGTCGCCGGCCAGCTGCTTTCAGGCGCCATCCAGGTGGTCGACCTGACGGCGCCGCTCGGGCCCAACACGCCACTGATCAAGCTGCCGCCGGAACTGGCGGTCGACACGCCGAAGATCGAGATCCACGCCATCTCCGCCTATGACAAGAACGGTCCGTGGTGGGCGTGGAACTGGCTCAAGCTCGGCGAGCATTCGGGCACGCATTTCGACGCACCCAACCACTGGATCACCGGCAAGGATTATCCGGACGGCGCCACCGACACCATTCCGGCGCAGAACTTCGTCGGCCCGGTCAACGTCATCGACTGTTCGAAGCAAGCGGCAGGCGATCACGATTTCCTGCTCACCGTCGATCACATCAAGGCATGGGAAGCCGAACATGGCGCTATCAACCCCGGCGAGTGGGTGGTGATGCGCACCGACTGGTATAAGCGCAACGGCTCGGAAGCCGAGTTCCTTAACGCCAATGAGACCGGACCGCACACGCCTGGCCCGACCGCCGAAGCCATCCAGTATCTGATTAGCAAGGACATCAAGGGCTGGGGCAGCGAGACGATCGGCACGGATGCTGGAAAAGCAGGGGGAATGGAGCCGCCGTTCCCGGCGCATAGCCTGATGCACAAGGCTAACCGCTACGGCCTCGCCAGCCTTTGCAACCTCGACCGGCTGCCGCCGAAAGGCGCGATCCTGATCGCCGCGCCGCTCAAGATCGAGCACGGCACCGGCAGCCCGATCCGCGCGTTGGCGTTGGTGCCAAGGCAATAGGATAGCTGCGGTCTTCGGGAGAAGATCATGTGTGGAAGTGGCACTGTGGTGACGGAGTGGGAGCGGCAGCCTTGCAAAGCTGCGGCTCTACGGCGCGGTAGAGCGCCAATCTCTGCAATTGAACTCCTGCCGGCTAGGAGCACGCATCGATGAGCGCTCCCGATCACATCGTCGTCGGCAGCGGCATCAACGCGCTGGTCTGTTCGGCGATGCTTGGCGGCAAGGGGGCGAAGGTGCTGGTGCTCGAGCGCAACGACCGCATCGGCGGCTGCATGCGCACCGAAGAAATCACCGCGCCCGGCTTCATCCACGACGTGATGGCGACGACCTTTGTCCTGTTCATCACCTCGCCGGCCTATGCGGCGCTGGGCAAGGATCTGGCCCGGCACGGCCTGGAGTTTTGCAACACCTCCACGCCGACCGGTGTGCTGCGCCCGGACGGCAGCCATGCCGTCCTGCGCATCGATCGTATCGCCAATGTAGCGGCGATCAATGCGCTTGCCGCGGGCGACGGCGACCGGCACGCAAACGATGTCGGCGAGATCGAGCGCAACGCCGGTCTGCTGTTCGGACTGCTCGGTGGCAGCCTGTGGTCCTACCCGACGGCCAGGCTGCTGGCGGGTGAAGCCTGGCGGCGCGGCCCGCGTGGCCTTGCCGCCTTTCTCGGCAGCGCGCTGGTGCCGGCGCGCGGTTGGCTGGAAAGCACCTACCAGTCGGAAACCATGCGCGCGCTGTGGGCGCCCTGGGTGCTGCATGCCGGCCTCGGGCCTGAGGACGCGTTCTCCGGCCAGATCGCCAAGGTCATCGCCTTCGCGCTTGAGGCGGCCGGCGCGCCGATCGTCAAGGGCGGTGCCAGGAATCTGCTGGCCGCCTTCGAAGCCCTGATCAGGGAACGTGGCGGCGAAATCCGCACCGGCGCCGACGTCGCGGCTATTGTCCAAAGCGGAGGCCGCGCCGCCGGCGTGCGGCTGGCTTCGGGCGAAACGATCAACGTGAACAAGAGCGTCATCTGCTCGGTCACGCCGACCCAGCTCTACCAGCGGCTGCTCGGCGACGCGGCGCCGAAAGCCGACGTCGAGGCAGCGCAAAAATACCGCTACGGCAAGGGCAATTTCCAGATCCACTATGCCTTGGACAAGCCGCCGGCATGGCGCGGCGAGGGCCTGGACAAGGTCGCGCTGCTGCATCTGACGCCGGGGCTCGACGGCGTCTCGAAGGCCTGCAACGAAGCCGTGCGCGGCATGCTGCCGGAGGTGCCGACCATGTGCGTCGGCCAGCCGCACGCGCTCGACCCATCGCGCTGCCCGGACGGCAAGGCGGTCCTGTGGCTGCAACTGCCCGAGGCGCCACGGCATATCAAGGGCGATGCCGCCGGCAAACTGCAAACACCGGCAGACGGTCGCTGGACCGAGGCGCTGCGCGAAGCCTATGCCGACCGTGCCGAAGCGATCCTCGCCAGCCATATCGATGGGTTCAAGGACAGCGTCATCGCACGCCGCGCCTGTTCGCCGGCCGACCTGGAAGCGATGAACATCAATCTGGTCGGCGGCGACCCCTATGGCGGTTCCTCGGCTATCGACCAGTCGTTTCTGTGGCGGCCGTTCAAGACGAGCCGCAATCACGCCACCGGGATCAAGGGCCTCTACCATATCGGCGCCTCGACCCACCCCGGCGCCGGGCTTGGCGGCGGCTCCGGTTTCCTGCTGGCGGGGAGGCTGTGATGGAACAGAAGGTTGAAAAGCGCCAGCGCATCTCGACCCTGGGCCAGATCGGCTTGCAGCAGTTCGCGCCCTATCTGATGAACCGCATCATGGGCCGCTACAACGCCACCTTGCGTGACAATTTCCGCAGGCAGGGCCTGACCATTCCGCAGGTGCGCACGCTGGCCGTGCTGTCGGTCACCGATGGCGTCACCGTCAACGATCTCTCGGTCTATACCGTCATCGAGCAGTCGACCTTGAGCCGCACGCTCGACACGCTGGAGGGGCAAGGGTTTGTGCGGCGCGAGCAGGGGGTCACCGACAGCCGTATCCGCCATGTGTTCCTGACCGACGATGGCCGCGCCGAGTTCGCGCGCGCCTGGCCGGCCATGCACGACGCTTTCGAGGCAATGTTCGACGATGTCGACGATGCCGAATACGCGGCGCTGATCGCGACATTGCAGAAGATGCTGAAGAACATTCGCAAGCACGACATCTGATCTTACGCGCCGCCATCGGGGCGGTAACGGAAGGAGCCCAAAATGGCCGAACGGTCTTTTGCCAAGGAAGTCGAAAAGCTCAGGCTCGGCGCCGGCGAGGAGTTTTCCGGCGAAGGCATTCTCGCCATCACCAAGGCGCTGCTGCAATGCGGCGTCGGCTATGTCGGCGGCTATCAGGGCGCGCCGATCAGCCATTTGATGGACGTGCTGGCCGACGCGCAGGATATCCTGGGCGAGCTCGGCGTGCATTTCGAGGCCAGCGCCTCGGAAGCGACCGCCACCGCCATGCTGGCGGCATCGGTGCACTATCCGATCCGTGGCGCGGCCACCTTCAAGTCTACGGTCGGCACCAATGTCGCCTCCGACGCGCTCGCCAATCTCGCTTCCGGCGGCGTCACCGGCGGTGCATTGATCATCGTCGGCGAGGATTACGGCGAAGGCTCCTCGATCATGCAGGAGCGCAGCCACGCCTTTGCCATGAAGAGCCAGGTCTGGCTGCTCGACCCGCGACCGAACCTGCCGTCGATCGTCAAGGCGGTGGAGGACGGCTTCGAGCTGTCCGAGGTTTCCAACACGCCGGTCATGCTGCAGGTCCGTATTCGCTGCTGCCATGTCCACGGCCATTTCATCGCCAAGGACAACAAGCGCCCGGCAATGACTGTGGCCGATGCGCTCGAGGCGCCGCGCCGCGACACCGGCCGCATCGTGCTGCCGCCCGCGTCCTTCCTGCACGAGAAGGAAAAGGTGCAGAAACGCTGGCCGGCGGCGTTGGATTTCATCCGCACCAACAAGATCAACGAGTTTTTCGGCCCGGAGCACGGCTCGGTCGGCATCGTCATGCAGGGCGGCATGTACAATTCGGTCATCCGGGCGCTGCAGCGGCTCGGCCTCGCCGACACTTATGGCGACACCGACGT
The DNA here is from genome assembly GCF_040320365.1 of Mesorhizobium sp. M0701. Taxonomy (NCBI): domain Bacteria; kingdom Pseudomonadati; phylum Pseudomonadota; class Alphaproteobacteria; order Hyphomicrobiales; family Phyllobacteriaceae; genus Mesorhizobium; species Mesorhizobium sp. M0701. The sequence goes on along the minus strand of NZ_JAMYPO010000029.1, from coordinate 10,753 downwards.
GCCGCTCTATGTGCTCAACGCCGTCTATCCCTTGGTCGACGACGAGTTCCTGTCTTTCTGCGAAGGCAAGGACGCCGTCCTCGTCGTCGAGGAAGGCCAGCCCAACTACATCGAACAGGCCTTTGCCGCGATGCTGCACAAGGCCGGCCGCGGCACCAAGCTCGTCGGCAAGGAACATCTGCCTATGGCCGGCGAATATACCGGCCAGGTGATGCTCGACGGCATCGGATCGTTCCTGCGTGCCACCATCCCGCATCTGCTGCCAAGCGAGGTCCGCGCGCCGAACAAGATCGGCGACGGGCTCGACACCGCCGACCTGATCAACGTCGTCCCGGGCCGGCCGCCCGGCTTCTGCGTCGGCTGCCCGGAGCGGCCGATCTTCGCCGCCACCAAGCTGGTCGAGCAGGAGCTGGGCAAGCACCACATCGCCTCCGACATTGGCTGCCATCTGTTCTCGATCATGCCGCCTTTCGAGCTCGGCGCCACCACCATGGGGTACGGGCTGGGGCCAGCCTCGGCTTCGGCGTTCAATTCGCCCGATGCCAAGCGCCGCTCGATCTCCTTCGTCGGCGACGGCGGCTTCTGGCACAATGGCCTGACCTCCTCGATCGGCAATGCCGTGTTCAACAAGAACGACGGCGTCATCGTCATCGTCGACAATTTCTATTCGGCTGCGACCGGAGGGCAGGACATCCTGTCGTCCCGCGCCGGCAACAAGACCAAGTCGACCAAGCATCCGATCACCGAGGCGGTGAAAGGCATGGGCGTCAAATGGCTGCGCCACATCGACCGCACCTACGACGTAACCAAGATGCAAGACACGCTGCGCGAGGCGCTGACGACGGACGAGAAGGGCCCGAAAGTCATTGTCGCCTCGTCCGAATGCATGCTCAACCGGCAGCGCCGCGAAAAGCCGCTGGTCGATAAGGCGATCAAGGGCGGGACGCGCATAGTCAAGCCGAAATTCGGTGTCGACGAAGATATCTGCACCGGCGACCATGCCTGCATGCGGCTGTCCGGCTGTCCGTCGCTTTCGGTGAAGTCGCTCGACGATCCGTTGCGCGACGATCCGGTGGCGCATATCGACCAAAGCTGCGTCGGTTGCGGCAATTGCGGCGAGGTCGCCGATGCGGCGGTGCTCTGCCCGTCCTTCTACCGCGCCGACGTCGTGCACAATCCGAGCCGCTGGGACCGTTTCCTTGAAGCCGCGCGTCGCGCCATGATCGGTCTCTTGCAGCGGCGCCGTGAAAGCCGGCGCCTGATATTCGCCGATGCTTGACGCCGTTCCATCAACCCGTTCAAAGGCCGGCGCGCCGGACGACGAGCGCGTCATCAAGCTCGCCGTGCTGGCGGTCGGCGGCCAGGGCGGTGGCGTGCTGGCCGACTGGATCACCGACGTCGCCGAGCGCAACGGCTACGTCGCGCAATCGACCTCGGTTGCCGGCGTCGCCCAGCGCACCGGCGCCACCATCTATTATGTCGAAATGTGCCGCGACACCGGCCGCCTGCCGGTCTTCGCGCTGTCGCCGTCGCAGGGCGACGTCGACATTCTGATCGCCGCCGAACTGATGGAGGCCGGCCGCGCCATCATCCGCGGCTTCGTCACGCCCGAGCGCACCACGCTGATCGCCTCGTCGCACCGCATCGCCGCCGTCTCGGAGAAGATCGAGCCCGGCGACGGCCGCGCCTCGTCCTCCAAGGTGCATGCCACGGCGGAAGCCGCGGCCAAGCGCTTCATTGCCTTCGACATGGAGAAGATCGCCGCCGACAATGGCTCGATGATCTCGGCCAGCCTGCTCGGCGCGCTGGCCGGCTCCGACGCCTTGCCGTTCAGTCGCGAAAGCTATGAGCAGGCGGTCAGTGCCGGCGGCCGTGGTGTCAAGGCCAGCCTCGCCGCCTTCGGCGCCGCCTACGATCGGGCGCGCGGCATCGCGAGTGCGCCTTCGGGCGACAAGACTGCAGGGCCGGCGGCCGCTGAAACCGGCTCGGGCGCCGCGACAGAAGTCAGCGGCCCGGAAAGCCTGTTGAAGGGCTGGCAACAATTGGCGGCGCGCGTCGCCATGCTGCCTGTACCCGTGCGCGACATGGCGCTTCGCGGCCTGAAAAAAGTGGTCGACTATCAGGACGTTGCTTATGGCGGCGAGTATCTCGACCGGCTCGACCGGGCCGTCGCTCTGGACGATGCCGAACACGCCTACGCGCTGTCGATCGCCGCCGCCAAGCATCTGGCCAACGCCATGTGCTACGACGACATGATCCGCGTCGCCGACCTGAAGACGCGCTCTAGCCGCGACCGACGCGTACGCCGTGAGGTTGGCGTCAAGGACGGCTCGGTCCTGCAGGTGACCGAATATTTCCACCCGCGCATCGAGGAATTCTGCGGCACGCTGCCGGCTGGGCTCGGCAGCTACATCGAGGCGCGGCCGAAGCTCGCCGCCTTCCTCGACCGCCGCATCAACCGCGGCCGCCATATCCGCACCGACAGTTTTGCCGGCTTTGCCGCATTGTGGTTCATCGGCGGCCTGCGCCGCTGGCGCCGCCGGCTGCTGCGCCACAAGGTCGAGACCACCCATCTCGAGCGCTGGTACGCGCTGGCGCTGGGCCAAGTCGGCCAGGACTACGCGCTTGGCACGGAGATCCTCAACTGCCGCCGGCTGATCAAGGGTTACAGCGACACCCACGCCCGCGCCCAGTCGAAATTCGACCGGGTGCTGTCGGCGCTCGACCTGCTTAAGGGCCGCCCGGACGCCGCCGACTGGATCCGGCGCCTGCGCGAAGCAGCACTGAAGGACGAGAAGGGCGACATGCTCGACGGCGCGCTGAAGACGGTGGCGTCGCTGGGGTGGCACTCCCGTTTCATGAAGCACGGTCCCGCCGCAGCGGGGGAAGATGCCGGTAGCGACGGCGGCTGAATACCTCGCATTCTGCTAACCCCATTTTAAATCTATCAGGGCGTTTCAGTGGTTTTTAGAGCATCTTCAATCAGTTCCAGCACCAACTCTGGAAATGCGATCTCAACGTAATGCTGCGCTGCGTTGATGCTAGGCCAGAGCGCATCCCCTTTCTCCCCCATCATGAGGGCGGTCCAATGAGTTGGATAGTACCGCGCTAACATGCCGAGGAAATAGGCCAGCACGTAGGTGACTGCGATCTGGGAATATTGCTTACCCGGCCCAAATTGCGAGACTAGATACAGGTGTGGGATCGTGTCGAACATCTTGTGCACATAGGTATGCAGAAACTGTGGTGTATGCTGTGAGAAGAGCGCGGCGTCAGCGGTGATGACTACCATTTCTCCTTGTTCTGCTATCGAGTATCCTGCGTCGGTGAAATCCGAACGGAAGTGCTTGAGCCCCTCAGCGCGAACCTTCAACGACAGCCCGGCTTCGGTCGTGAAACTGATGTCCTGTATACCGACATAGCGCAAATCGCGTTTCAAATGCGCAAATTGGTTTTCAACATCGGGCAATCGGTCGAGGATGTCTAAGAGAGCAAACTCGTGGCCTATTGCGGGCACATCATAATCGAGCCTCCAGTCGACGGCCTCCGAGCGGACATGCAAGGCAATGCGATTTTTCGTTGCGGTCACCAAGTCGGAAAACAACCCTCCGGTGGTACGAACTTGCAACGCACCTACACCTGCAAGGGCTAGACTAAGGTCGCCTGATAGCCGGCCGGACCATGCGACAGTTTCCAATCCGTGCCCTTTAGCCAATCCCTCCTCGCCACCGTTCTTCCTGAACACCAATGTGAGTGCACGGCTCAATGATGCAACGCCATAGAATGTAAGCAGAGGCCGGACTGCATAGCTCGCACCGGCCGAGCTCCTGAAGAATTCACGCGCCTGCTTGGCTGACGCGATGATTTCCTTGGCGCGCCGGGCATTAAGATCGTTTTTGTGGAGCATTTGGAACCACCGAGAGACGACATCTCGGCTCTCCAGTGAAAGCAGGCGTTGCCAAGTTTCGGCGTCCATTCGAATTCCCCCCACCCTGCGTCAGGCAAATACACCATGTCTAGCAAAGGATCGCAGAATGCGAAATGACAGGCGACTAAGCTCATCGTCATGCAGGCATCGAGATGCTGTGACGTGGCGGGTAATTTCGCCTTCTCACTGGATAGCTGATAGGCTAGCAGCCATGTCAACCGACGAGTCGAGCGAAGCGGAAGATCAAGAGCCCACGCAGGGCGCACCTGCTCCCGGCGTAGCATTTGTCGTTCCTATCGAGACTTTCCGATTGAAGTCGGTGACGGCCTCGATCGATAATCCCAATGAGGTCGATATTCAGGGGACGCATACTCGGCTTGCAGCAGCAGCGACGGCTGCACGTGAGGTAGGTGATCCCGCCGCAGATGCCTTGCAGGTCCTTTCCGGTATCGCCTCATACCACTTCGTGCCGGAGAACCGCGTCGAGCCTTTCCAGCCCATGGCGACGTTCAGTGGTCGGCGTACGCTCATTCCCGGCGATCTCCTCGCAGAGCAAATAGAGGTGTTGGCAGCGTTCTCGCCTGATATCCCGAGTCCGGCCCTGCGAGCCCGTGTGTGCGATGTTTGCCGGTTGCGGGTGCCGAAGAACGCCAATGCTGGGATGCGCGCCGTTGGCGCCTACGTCGATTGCGTGGCGATGGTCTTTCGCGGCGAAGCCGAGTTCGCCTTTGAGAAAAAGAGCGCGGCATGCGTCACGGGATGCGACCTTCTGAGAAGGGCAACTATCATCGCGCGCCGCATGGGCTGGGATCGAGCCGAGTTCGATCCACTGCGCAACGTCATATCCGATGTTTCCCAGATGGCGGCAGGCTCGAATGACTCGTGGGGATTTGTCCATATCGCGCCCGTCAACCTTGACAATGGCATCTGGGAGCCGAAGGCCGTGGCGGACGCCGCCGAACATCTGGCAACGCACGACAAGATTGCAGGGGATCATTTCTGTCAGCGTGAGCTATGGCAACTCGCGGCCCGCGCATACCATCGGGCGAAGGATAACGAGAACGAGAGCCGTTGCTTGATCGCTGCGGCCGAGACGTATGTCGGCAACGCCGATGCGCGTCCCGAGTCTGCCATGGTGCAGGTCAGTTTCCTCGACAGCGCGATTGAAGCGTTGCGTCCGATACCGGGCACCGCGCAACGCCGCCGTGAGCTACAGGATCGTCTCAACGCTATCCAACCGAACATCCGAGATGAGATGTCGAGCTTCTCGCATGAGCAGGATATCACCGAACTTGTCGGCGCGATCGAAACGGTTGTTAGTGGGAAGCCGCTCCCGGATGTGCTTAAGGCGCTCTTTACTTGCGAACGCTCGCCTGAGCCCGACGCACTCCGAAAGCAGGTTCTCGAAAATGGCTATGGCAGCATATCGGCTATGATGCCGATGACGCTGAGCGACCATCAAGGCCGGACACGGTTCAAGGCTCCCGGCCTAAGCTTCGCTGGCCCTCCTGATGAGGATCAAGTGCGCTTCCTGATCAACCAGCAGGAACAGTTTCGACGACAAATGGCCGTGGCTGGTAAGATCAACACCATCCGCCGTGTGATCATGAACGAGCATTACGTCTCCCTCGCCATGTTTATGCCGATCATGCAGGCAAGCGCATTCGTGCCGCCTGACCATGAACTGATCTTCGCCAAGGGCGCGTTCCGGTTCCTCGCAGGCGATGACATCGAGGCTGCACACTTGGTCCTCCCGCAACTGGAGAACTCGTTAAGGTATATGCTCGCCTTGAACGGCATCGAGACGAACCGGATCAATCCTGACGGCACTCAGGAAGAGGCAATGCTGAGCCGCCTGCTAGAAGAGTACCGCGATCCCCTGCTTACAATGATCCCGGCTGCGATGTTGCAAGAAGTCGATCTTCTCTTCAACTTCCGGGGTGGCGCATCGGTGCGTAATGAGCTTGCGCATGGGAAAATGGGGGACGGCGACTTCTGGAGTCCGGACGTGGTTTATGCCACATGGCTTGTTCTGCGGACTGCGTGTGCGCCGTCGTTTGGAGTGTGGTCGGACGTTGCCGCCGCAATAACACGCATGGGCCGTCACTGAGTTCCTGTGGCCACCGGTTTGGTCTACATCCGGGCTGCCAACGTTTGAGAACCCACCGGAGGCGCAATGCGCGGTGATAACAGCCCACTTACCGAAGCCAGTCGATATTTGAAGTTTTCTTGGGCCGACCTCGATCTGCTGCCCGAAAGGGGGAAGACCGTGAGCATGCCAAGTTCGGGCGCGCTCTACCTGCGATCGGCAGGGTCATTTACTTCCACGCATTCGATGTCCTTCTCACCCGTCAAAGCGCGTCAGGCCCTCCCCCCACTCGGATACTGTGCGTTTTGCGGACGTGATAAAGATGCTAAAGGCAAGGCCTTGAAGCTAACAGACGAGCACATCGTTCCGGAGTTCTTGGGTGCAGGGATAGAGTTGCGAAGGGCCACGTGTGTCGCATGTCAGGCGATCACCGCCCGGTTCGAAAGCGAAATCGCCCGGCACATGTTTGACCCTGTCAGAAAGCATCTCGGTCTTAATGGAAAGAGCGGCTCGGTCTTAATGGAAAGAGCGGGGTGATAGAGAACACCAATTTCCCGGCTGATATCGGTCGTGAAGAATCTGATCGGGTCTTCATTCCGATCATCCACTACCCCACGGTCCTCGTGCTCCCGATGCTTTTCCCCGCATCAGTATACAGCAGCCGCTCATCGGACACTGATGGGCTATATCGCCTCCGGATGCACAACATCAACGCCTCGAAAAGGAATCTGGAGCAATACGAGATCGGAACTCTTTCAACTCAGGCAATCGATACCGTGCGCTTTTGTCAGATGATCGCAAAGATTGGGGTGACATATGCCGCCAGCAAATTTGATCCTCGCACTTTTTCTCCCGACCTGATGCAACTGATTACAGCGGACATGCCGAATGGGACGGCACAAGCATCGCACTACAATCGTGTCGGCTGCATATGGGATTCGCAGGACAGCGCCACTAGCGATCTGCATCAGCTAGAGCTTGGCACCATCGACTGGCTCGGTCAGTCGATGTTAGCTGTCAAGGTGCGTCTCTTCGCCTGCTATGAAATGCCTTCGTACTTCGTAGCCTTGAACTAAGCGCAGTTGATCCCTGTAATGCGACTCAGAATGCGGTGCCTCCTCGCGACCCCAGCGCTTGCTGCGGCCCAGACCTCCGACGGCTTTGGAGAAAGAGGCAAAAAGCGCCAAATTCCTACAGGAAATCAATGGTGCCGCTTAGGTGACTCGAACACCTGACCCCATCATTACGAATGATGTGCTCTACCAACTGAGCTAAAGCGGCCCGGGAAGCCGAGCTTCCAGGATGGGCTGCGTGATAGACGCAACCGGCCGCGAATTCAAGATGGCAGTCACGATTTCAGGACGAGGCAATTCGTGCCGCCTCCGGCCGGGCGCAAGGGCAGCCGCCGCGCGGATCTACCATTGGCCGCGTGATGCCGTATCGGCAGTCCGCCCCGTCCGCCACGTTGGCCGTGGCGGGAAAATCAGCGAAAAATGTTGATTCCTTTACCGAAAACCGCCGAAATGAGCTTTGTGCCCCTCGGCAAGGCAGAATGCAGCCGCTCGCTTGTTGATTGATTGGTCGCCTGCGGCTAACGATCATGGCAATGTGAGTGAAATTGCAGAGGGAATTCGCTTGGACGCGATCGAAAAAGCGATCCGCAATGCCTTCGAGAAAGGCAATGCCGACGACCGGACGTTTCGCGAGCGGGTCTATCGATCGGCTTTCGCGGCACTCGACCGTGCCCTGCAGGCCAATCCAAACGTCACGGTGGAAGTCGCCATCAAGCGGCGCAAGGCGGTCCAGGCGAAGATCACCGAAATCGAATCGGAATTCCTGCCGGCGGTTGCCGACGTCGCCGCGCCGACCGACAGTTTGGAGGCAGCACCGGAGGTGGAGCCCCCGGCCGAAGCTGAAGCCGCGCCGTCGCCCGATGTCGTCGTTGACGGTCCGGCGCAGCCGCCCGAATCCGATGCCCCCCGGTCGCGCGTCCTGCCGGTCGTTCCCGACATCATGCCCGATGCGCCTGTTGCCGAGGCGCCGGTGATCGACATGGGGGCCTCGGTTCCGACCGAAGCCGACGTCGAAACCGACGACGCGGAAGTGACGCCCGACCGCGACGACCGGCGGGCGAGGCGGCGGCGCCTGCCTTTGACCGCGATCTTCTTCGGTGTGACGCTGCTCGCAGCCGCCGGCATCGGCCTTTATTTCGCCAACCAGACCGGCGTCTTCAAATCGGCGACCGAGCTCGACACAGCGCCACCGGAAGCGCCGCCAACGGTCGATGGCGAAGATTTCACGCCGGACGACACCGCTTCGCCGCCGAAGCAGGGCGAGCAGGACGAGGCGCGCGACTGGATCAACGTCTTTTCGCCGGGTGACCCGACGCAGGTCAATGCACCGTCGGACGCCAAGGCCGACGTCATCCAGGACGAAAGCGGTTCCTTCCTGCGCATCCGCTCGGGTGCATCCGGTTCGGCCATCAGCTTCGACATCGGACAAGGCGTGTTGGAAAAACTAGCCGGCAAGCATGCCACATTCGACATCATCGCGCGCTCCGAGGAGGGGCAGGAGACGCAGATTTCCGTCGATTGCAATTTCGGCGAACTCGGCGACTGCGGCCGCAAGCGCTATGCGGTCGGTCGCGAGCGCAATGAATATCTGTTCGACGTGCGCTTTCCCGACAAGCGTCCGGGTGCTGCCGGCACCATCGCCATCAATTCCGACTTCGACAAGCAGGGCAAGTCGGTCGACATCTACGAGATCCGCGTTTCAGTCGTTCCCTAAAGCACGTCGCGTTCGGACAGGCCTCATGCGATGCGCTTCAGGTTCTTGTTTTGATGCATGTCGTTACCGCAAAACCGCTGCTTTTTGCGCGACATGCATTAACTATCGAGCAGCGCCTGCAGCGTCTCGATGCGGTCGGCTTCGGCCGCCGGCTTGTCCCAGCGCAGCCGCGAAATGCGCGGAAAGCGCATGGCAACGCCGGATTTGTGCCGCGTCGAGCGGTTGAGCCCTTCGAAGGCTACCTCAAGCACCAGCCCGTTCCTGCGGTCGGCACGCACCGAGCGGACCGGGCCAAAGCGCTCGATCGTATTGTCGCGGACATATTTGTCGATTTGCCTCAGTTCCTCGTCGGTGAAGCCGAAATAGGCTTTTCCCACCGGCACCAGCTCCTCCGATCCTTCCGGCCCGGACCAGACGCCGAATGTGTAGTCGGAATAGAAGCTCGAGCGCTTGCCGTGACCGCGCTGGGCATACATCAGCACGGCGTCGACCGTGTGCGGATCGCGCTTCCATTTGAACCACGGACCCTTCGGCCGCCCGGCCACATAGGGCGAATCCCAGCGCTTCAGCATGACGCCTTCGATGACCGGATGCAGCGGCTTGCGGCGCAATTCCTCGAGTGCCTGCCAGTTGGTGAATTCGACCAGCGGCGACAGATCGAAGCGGCTCGGATCGAGTGTCCTGACGAAGGCCTCGAGCCGGCCGCGCCGTTCGCGGAAGGGAAGTCCGCGCAAATCCTCGTCACCAATCTGCAGCGCATCGTAGCAGCGCATGAAGGCCGGGTATTGCTGCTGGGTCTTGGGTGACACGCTCTTGCGGTTCAGCCGCTGCTGCAGGTCCGAGAAGGTGCCCGTCGCCTGCCTGGGGTCTCCCACCAGAAGCTCGCCGTCGAGGGCGCCTGAAAAATCCATGGCCTCGGCAAGGTCCGGAAAGGCGCCGGAGACATCGTCACCGGTGCGCGAATAGAGCCGGCGAATGCCGCCTTCGCAAACCGCCTGGACGCGGATGCCGTCCCATTTCCATTCGGCCGCGTAGTCGGCCGGGTCGAGCTTTTCGAGGTCGCCGTCGCCGACGGCATTCGACAGCATCACCGGCCTGAACAGCGCCAGCGCCGTCTTCCTGGGTTTTTCGGCCTTGCCTTCCAGCCAGGCGAACAGCCCGGTATAAGGCGGCGTCAGCCCGTGCCAGAGTTCCTCGATCTCGGCGATATCGACCTTGCCGAAATCGGCCAGCGCCTGCTTGGCCAGCCGCGCCGAGACGCCGATGCGCAGGCCGCCGGTGACCAGCTTTATGATGGCGAAGCGCGCCGAAGTGCTGGCGCTGTCGAGCAGCCGGGCCAGCACCTGCGGCCCGTCGGAACGGCTCGCCGCCTGCAGCTTCGCCACCACCTCAGCCAGCGTCGGCTCGTGGCTCGCAATGTCGACCGGCGCCTGCGGCCAGACCAGCGACACGGTCTCGGCCAGGTCGCCGACATAGTCGTAGGAATAGCCGAACAGCACCGGATCCATGCGCTCGATCACCAGAGTGCGCAGCATCGCCGGCTTGACCGCGGCGATGGACAGATCGCCGGTGATCGCCGCCAGCGCCAGCCCGCGATCCGGATCCTCGACGCTGCGGAAATAGTCGGTCAAAAGCGTCAGCTTGCCGGTGCGCGACGGCGTCAGCACCAGCCGGTCGAGAAGCTCGGCGAAGCGGTTCATCGGAGGGGCGACGCCAATGGGGAAGGCTTGCGTTCTGTCGCGCCCCCCTCTGTCCTGCCGGACATCTCCCCCTCAAGGGGGGAGATTTGCTGTCGCGACTGCTTTCGCCAATTTCCAACGTTGCAGGATGAGCGGCAAAACCAAAGCTGCCGATCTCCCCCCTTGAGGGCAGGGGAATCGCATATGGCGATTTTGGGGTTGAGTTTAGGCTGAGAAAGGATTCTTTGGAGAGGCAGTTGAGCGAAGGAG